>JAWSUV010000006.1:0-49760 GCA_033549305.1 Bacillota bacterium
AATTCTACGAACGGCGGAGATATTTAAAGATATTCTTCAAATAAAGAGATAGGAGTGGTGGTCATGAAAAAAACGAATCGTTGTCTACTGCCGGCTTTTCTTCTGTCGCTCATTCTGTTGCTAACCAGTTGTTCGCCTGCTGCAAATGGATCTGAAACCGGCACTCCGCCTGCTGATGAAGAATTCACAGCCCTTCAGAAAAAAGTGGAGGCACTGGAAGCTGCCAATGAAACACTGAACGAAGAAGCAGCTTTATTGCAGGCTAAGCTGACTGAACTGGAACAACAGTTATCCATCCCCGGATCTGGGTCGCTTCTAAGTACTGCCATTAGCGTGGTTGAACTTATCGCCGATGGCGATTTTGAAGCAGTGGCTGAAATCGCGCATCCCACAGAAGGTGTTCGTTTTTCACCCTATGGATATGTCAATGTTGCTGATGATATCCTCTTTACGGTCGTCGAACTGAATGCAATCATGCAAAGCAGCCAGGTTTATACCTGGGGGGCTTTCGACGGCACGGGTGATCCCATAGACAAAAACTTTTCCGATTACTATGATCGTTTTATCTATGATGCTGACTTTTCCAATCCCGAGATCATTGGCAACAACACGATAGTGGGTTCGGGGAACACTCTGATCAACCTTGCTGATGTGTATCCTTCCGGCAGTTTTGTCGAATTTCATTTTACCGGATTTGACCCGCAATACGAAGGGATGGACTGGCGCAGTCTGCGCCTGGTTTTTCAAGAGGATGCAGGTCAGTGGAAATTGGTGGGCATCGTTCATGACGAATGGACAATTTGACAGGGTGTTTATGTCCGAATAAAGTGCTTGTGAACATAGGCTGATGTCATCGCTGATAAACAGCCGCCATAGGTCAGGTGAAAAGACACTGTATCACCCACTGCTAATTTCGAGGCTGTATCGGTAATGTCCAGAATCAGGTGATCGCTGCTGGCCCCCAGGATCTGAATACGGCTGTCAATCGGCCTTACGTGATCAGGATGAACATCCTGCCTGCCGACAGCACAAATAGCGCGCATCCGCATCCCTTTGTCAACAAAAACAGGCTTATTCCCAAAAGCATCCAGCCCGATTTCGCCGATGGGAACGGAGGGTTTTTCACGTATTTCAGTGATCTCAGCTTCCAGCATGAACGCATCGTGGTGCAGCCCGTCAATGGGTTCATCGTTCAATCCAATACCCATCGTGAGGGAAGACCCCAGTCGAAGCTGATTGATCTCAGCAGGGATATCGCCAGATGGGAAAAGGCTCAGGGTAGAGCCATTGCCTCCTGAAATCACCTCCAGAATGATATCGTTTGCGTTTTCAAGATCTTTTCTGAGGTTCACCAGACGCATCAGGTTTTCCCGGCTGGGCTTCACGCCGCCATAACAGGTTAAATTCGTGCCAATTCCCAATAAATGAATCGATGGCATTTCTATTACTGCCTTAACAGCGGCATGAATTTCTTGTTCGTGAAAGATGCCCTCCCGCAAATCGCCTAAATCGATCATCAGGATAACCTGATATCGCTTGCCCTGCCGCGATGCTTCATTTGACAGAGCTTGGATCGTCTTTGGCTCTGACACCAGGGCTATATCCGAATAGCTGACAATATCAGCAGACTGGCTGATCATCGGGATCCGCAAGAGCATTTTGGGCAACGGAAAATGTCCCAGGCTTTTCAGGTTCTGGATACGCGAATCTGCCAGCAGATCCACTCCTCCGGCCACTAATTCTGCTGCAATAACCGGATCTCCGCAAAAAAGCTTGGTTACTGCTGCCACACGGATTCCTCGGCGATGGCATTGTTGAACCATTTTTTCGGTGTTGAAGCGAATCTTGTCAAGATCAATACAGATGGCTGGATGCTTCATGCTCATGCTCCTTTATTCTAGGTGTTCATGATGAATTGATGCTGACAACGGCTGCAGGTAACTTTTATTTTCCCTTTCCCTTTTGGAACCCGCATACGGGCCTGGCAGGAAGGACACTGAACAATCCGATAGTCTAGCAACCCTTCGATCCGCTGACGATCAAATCCCACTACCACTTGATCCCCAATCACAAAGGTTGGGACTCCCTGGGCACCTAATCGTCCAAATTCTTCCCGGGCCTGGTGGTTTTCATTCACATCGCGGACTTCATAGAGTAAACCGCTGTGCGAAAGAAACTCTTTCGCTGTTCGACAGTGAGGTCACGTTTGTGTCGAATACATGATCACTTTTTTCATTTGTCTGACTCCTTTTCCCGTTTTTAACGAAGACCATCATCACCGATTGAGATACCAGGTGGCACCATTAAGATAAGCGGCAAAGCTTACCCAGCACAGATACGGCACCATCAGCCAGCCCGCCATGGTATCGATGGCGAAAAACAACCAGATGCAGAGGATAATCATGGCCCACAGCAGGATGATTTCTGCAAATGCTGCACCACGCAAACCTAGTGTGAAATAGAGGTAGGGCCAGAGGAAGTTAAGCCCCAACTGAAAAATAAAAATAAAAACTGCACGCTGCACTTCCGTTCGATCGAATCCGGTTGTGATAATCCGGAAACACGCGATGCCCATCATTGTATAAAGAAGTGTCCATACCGGCCCAAAAATCCATCCCGGTGGTGACAGGGGCGGTTTTATTAATTCCTGATATACCTGATATGAATTCGCAGGCATTCTACCATCCTCCTATCTCTTTGTGTCATCCAGCATTTCCCTGATCAGTTGGTCAATGAGGATCGGTGTGCGCTCCAGCAAATCCGGCAGATAGACGCGTTCTGTTTTTTTATGAAAATCTTTGCCCCAGGGACCGAGGTTCAACACCGGCACTGAAAGCTCGCGGATGGTTTCCAGCGGGATGTAATACACCTCTTTCCACATCAGCATGTTCTCTTCAATATAGGCAATGTTCTGGTCATCTGTCTGGAACATGGCATAGCTGAGATCACAGATCCCGGTGAAGTAATCCTTTACAAAATACGGCTGATTCCATTCCTGCAGGGCATACTGCCGTATGGTGTCAATGGCTTGATTGACCCTCGCCGCTTTTTCCGGCACCATGTTGTTGTGCACATTGGGGTAATAAGGCGGTGCCAGAGCGATCACGACCACCGGAGATGGGTCATGCACATAGGCCAGCGCAGTTTCAATTATTTTGTACGCCCCGTCAATGAGTGTCATTTCGTTGGAGGCAATGGCCTGTTTGATCTCTTTCATGACGTCCTGCAGAGCTTCCTGGTAGACGTTCCCAGAATCTCTCATTGCCTCAGCTGCCATCTCGCCATACAATTTTACCTTTGGCGTCCACTCCAGGGGCGGCAACTGCTGCCCGCTCATCTCCAGGTACTGGCTGAAGCTGTTATTGAGCTCCAGGATAATCTGCCGGAAAGCTTCCGTTGCCACTTCCCGCAGCTGTTCAAAAATTTCCCCGGGGGACCGGTTTAGAGTCAGCAGATTCATATACCCCGCAGCAGCCATGGGCAGTGACACATCATACACCCGTTTCTGGTCCTTTGCATACAGCCAGGTGGGCGGAAAAGTTGTCGTATTTCCGACTGACTCGATATAGGCAGGATTGACCTCAGTCCTCCGGATAATTTCAGCCAGCAGATTGATCGGATTCAGCCCCTCGTATAACTGACCCACATGGGTCAGCTTTCCTCTCACGTACACCACAGGCATCAGTTTTCCGACGGCGCCCTGGTACAGCAGGCCCTCCTCATCTTTCACCCGCTCATGCGGTTCCACATTGAGCATCAGGACATAATTCAGCTGGAATTTTTCCTTTAATTCCTTCAGTAGTGATACCGCACCCCGCATGCCTGCAGAAAGGTTTTCCTCATCCGGGACGGCAATCATCACCAGATTTCCCCTGAAGTCCGGCTGCTTGCTATAAGCTTCCAACAGGGCCAGATGAATTGCCGCTCCGCCTTTCATGTCGCAGACACCCCGACCAAACAGCCATTCGCCGCTCTCCAGGTCACGCTGGCTGGCGTTGTCCAGCTTGACTGTTGATGTGCGGTAATGCTCCATCAGCGCCTGGGGATCTGTTGCCAGATGCGCCAGTTTGCCGTAATCATCCGTATCCACCGTATCGCTGTGGTGGATCATCACGATGGTATCATTCCCACTGCCTTTCAGCAGTCCCCAGGGCACATGACGATTGAGACTGTCTTCAGCAATGGGATACAGTCCCCATTGCTCCGGATGGTTCCTAAAATAAGGTTGGTTTTGAAACCATTGGGTGAAAAAGGCCTCGTTGTTCCGTTCCTTTTCTGTGCCCGTGTCCGTGACCATCCTAATATAGTCCTGCATGTAGGCTGTGATTTTTTCACTTATGTTCATCTTCTTCTCCCCTTTTCTTTAAGCGTCTGTCAGGCACACTGTGCTTGTCCGGTAGTGGGATCTATTCAACATATCTTTAACAAATCCTCTTTTTCCAAAAAGGATCTCTTTCAGGTCGATCATGCGGGTTCGGATCCAGTTTCGAGGCGCTTACGAACAATGGTTTCCAGGATGCGGGTCCCGTGAATCAGCTGGTCTTCTTCCAGCTTAAAATCAGGATGATGCAAGCCCGGGGTTACTCCTGCTCCAAGGCCAATATAGGCTGTTTTCATCCCCAGATGCGCAGCATAGAAATGAAAATCTTCCGATCCGGCTGTCACTTGCGGTGGCAGCGAGCTTCCCAATACTTCACGAATGGCGCCAGCGGCTGTCTGTATAAGGGCTTCATCGTAAGCGGCGGCGGGGGTGTGATCCACGGTATCAATCATGGTTTCAGCCCCCAGGGCACCAGCACTGCGGGAGATTGCCCGGCTTATTTTTTGTGTCATGTCATGCATCAGTTCGTTGGTTTGTGCCCGTACATCGATGTGGATTTCCGCTTGATCCGGGATCAGGTTGTAGGTTTCCCCTTCCACCAGCAGTCGGGTCACCTTCAGTGAATGCTGTATTTTGGGGTCAAAGTGGAGGGCGTTCAGGGCATTCACCGCCAGCACAGCGGCCTCCAGCGCGTTAACGCCCAGGTGTGGCCGTGCCCCGTGCGCGTTGGTCCCGTGAATCACTGCCCTGATAATCTGGACCGCACCATGGAGCAAGGCCGGTGTTGCTTGGCCTGCAGGCAGTTCGTCCGCCGGCCGCACGTGAATCCCCACCATTTCCTCCACATCATCCAGGACGCCGCTGGCAATCACCCGCCGTGAGCCGTCACCTTTTTCCTCTGAAGGCTGGAACAAAAACAAGACTGTTCCCTTGCGAGGCGGATCTGCCGCCAGCAGTCGAGCGGCACCGAGCACCATAGCCGAATGAGCGTCATGGCCGCAGGCATGGACCATCACCTCTGTATGATTGCGCACAAAACACAGGGCATCCATATCTGCCCTCAAGGCAATGACCGGTCCCGGTACCGGCGCAGAGAGTCTTGCCACCACCCCTGTTTGAGCAATACCTGTCTGCACTTCCAGCCCCATCGCCATCAATTCAGACGTGATCAGCGCTGCGGTGTTAACTTCCTGAAAGGATTTTTCCGGGAGGGCATGGAGTTTCCAATACATCGTTTGTACATAGTTTTCGATTGGTGTTGTGATTTCGGTTCGCATCCGGTTCTCCCCCCTGCTTCTCCTGCTCTCTACTCATCTCATACCCATGCCCAGGCCTATTCTCCCACATTAAAAGCACCTGCATTCAGCGCTTTTCAGTACTGAGAGAGGTGCCTCATAACATTGATGCGGATACTCTTTTATCGTAACGCGGTTGATTATTCCTTCGCTGCCATCGCCCTAATCCGTTCCAAAAAACAATCGAATGATCCTGAATAAATCCGGGTACAGTGATTTGAATCGCACTGGTAGGTTAATCCAATTTTGCGTGAAAACCGCTCGCCCTCTTCCGTGACACAATCTCCTGCCACCCGCTGAAAGAGAACACCCCGATCCAGCAGAATGTGGAGCTGTTCAAGATAAGCTTTGAGCAAATACCCCAGTGCATCGCTTCCACGAAAATCCTGCCGAATCACCGCGCAGGAGAAAAAAAGATGCCTGGGCGCGCCATCCTGCTCAAAAAGCATCTGTTCCGAAAGAAAATGTTCTGTCGTCATCTCCCGGTCGTTGAGTGTGCCTTCTTCAATCTGATTAAAAACTGCTTCACTCACCGGGAGTACGTCAACAAATCCAATAATTTCATTGTCCCAGGTCAGAACCACTCCAGTCCACGGATTATGGCACCGCCAGCGGGCAGCCTCTTCGGCAGGCGTAATGTGGTCCTCCGAGTAGTAATCCGCCTCCAAACGCTGCATTTCCAGATAGTCTTCCTGGGTCAGCTCTTTCTTGATATCATAATTTTCCTTCATGACATCTCCAATTCCTTTTCATTTTACTTCATGATAATCTGTCAAAGCTGGCCATTATGCTTCCTGACTGCGACTGCGCAACTTCCTGGAGAAAAAGAAAAAAACAGGCAGAGGGATCACAATCCATCCCAGGCTTTTGATCAATGAGTTTTTAGCCCGGTTTATCTGACGGTCTGTCTCCTCCTGAACCATGGCATCATATTGAACCCGCATTTCAGCCTCGGTTGATTGTATCGCTGTTTCTCCAGTTTCCTCACCTTTTTGCCGTTCCATTCCCCATCGACTGAAATCTTCAAAAGATTGATAGTAAGGCGCCGGCGCAACGATATCCGCCACCGCCATGAAGGCAGCGACACTGCCGCCGATAGTCATCATCAGCGTTGCAAACAGCACGACATAAATATACACATTTTTGATCATCTCTTCCCCTCCCTGTTGTGAACCATTTCTGACGCCGGCAATAATAAGGACCACCACTGCCAGCAGCGCTAATGGAATCATAAGTGAAAATACCATTTGTTGTCAGTCCTCCTTTCAATGACACCTATTAAGACGTGTCAACGGTGTTTTTGTTTCAGTTGCAGAGGCTGATGAATGTCATTTGACAGTGTTTTCTTTGCCGGGGAGGGTATGTGTTCTTTGGACGGCCTCACGTCAGCGTTATTTAATCCCGTATCAGTCCCTTCAATCGACTGATTTCCTTTTTGTGGACATCCAGTTCATTGGGTGTTTCCAGACTGAAGGGAAGATGCCTTAAAAGAGGATGGTTAATGATTCCGGCGATGGCTTCGATTCCCAAAGTGCCTTCTCCTATGGTGGCGTGCCGATCCTTGCGGGAGGAGAACTCAACCAGACTGTCATTCAGGTGAAACGCTTTCAGCCGTTCCAGACCTATCACCTTGTCCACTTCTTCCAGGACGCCGTCCAGATCTTCCGCCACATTATAGCCGGCAGAATATAAGTGGCAGCTGTCCAGGCAGATTCCAAGTCGCTGGTGGTGGGTAACGCCCTCAATGATGACTTTCAACTCTTCCAGGGTGCCCCCCACCTCCGATCCTTTCCCCGCCATGCCTTCCAATAGAATCCAACTGCTAACATCAGGAGTAATGAGTTCATTCAGCGCATCAATGATCAGACTGGTTCCCAGGTCAATGCCCTGCCCCACATGGGAGCCGGGGTGAAAAATATAGCGGCTTTCCGGTAATTGCTTCAACCGTTCCAGGTCATCCCGAAAAACCATCCGTGAGAACTCACGGGTGGCCGGTTTATCCGAGGCTAAATTCATGGTATAGGCAGCATGTGCCAGCAGAGGGCCGAATTGGTGATCCGCCATCAACCTTTCCAGCTTTTGAATGTCCGACGGATTGATTTCCTTCGCCTTCCCCCCCCGGGGATTCCGGGTGAAAAACTGAAACGAATTGGCTCCGATTGAAACAGCATCCAGCCCAGCCTGATAAAATCCTCTGGAAATGGATAAATGACATCCAATGGTTAACATCCTCTTCCTCCTCTAAATCCGGTCTTTAATGAAAGTCCCTTCATCCAGGTCACGGAAAGCCTGATCAAGTTCCTCCCTGGTATTCATCACGATGGGGCCTCCCCAGGCGATGGGTTCATTTAAACGGGGACCTGACAGCAGGATAAAGCGCAAGGGATTGTCTCCGGCTCTTACCTTGAACTGCATTCCTTCATCAAAAAGGAGGGTGGTTTTTGGCCCGGACATTTCCATCGACTCAGGGTCAAAACATCCTGATCCGCTGAAAGTATAGGTATAAAGCGTGTTTTCCGGTTCTGTATCCAGCGTCCAGGAAGTGTTGGGCGGCACCGTTATATCCATAAAGCGGGGTTTGACATGCCGTCCTTCAAAAGCTCCTCCGACACCTTTATACTCGCCCGCCACCAGTCGAACCTCACATCCCTGATCCTTCATCAGCGGCACATCCTTTGCCAGGATATCCCCATAAGCCGGAATGGTCATCTTGTCTTTCGCCGGAAGGTTAAGCCAGATTTGCACTCCCAGCATACGTCCCGGTGGTTGCGGCATTTCCTGGTGTATGATTCCGCTGCCGGCGGTCATCCACTGACAATCGCCATTGTAGATATTGCCTTTATTGCCAAGACTGTCACCATGCTCCACATTTCCCTCGATGAGGTACGTGATGGTTTCTATTCCCCGGTGTGGGTGCCAGGGAAATCCTTTGATATAGTCTTCCGGTTTTTCGTTATCAAAAGCATCCATCATAAGGAACGGGTCAAAGTCTACCGCGTTTTGATAACTGAATACCCGCACCAGTCTGACTCCGGCACCGTCACTGGCATCTCTCCCAATCACTGTCTGTTTAATGCCTCGATAGGGTTTCATAAAGGAATCCACTCCAATCATAAGATTTGATTTTTCGTTTACCTTTTCATGATACCCTTAGCGCTGCTGATTAACTCCTGCAGTCAAAGAGAAAACTCCGCCCGTGAGCGGAGTTTTTTGATAATGTGAAATAAAGATACCGCCTGTCTGTCCATCCGGACATTAAGCAAAGGCAAGCACCAGTTTAATAAAATAGTTGGCTCCCCAGACAATGAAGCCAGCCAGCCAGCTTCGAGCTTCCGAAGGCGCCGGGCTGGAGGACAACGCACTGGAGGACAGACTGCCGATGGCCAGAAAGATCGTTGTCGCCATGATCACATATGATATCATGATTTTGGTGAACGTGCGGTTCATATCGATTCTCCTTTATCTTTTTCCACTCGCCTGTTATCAGTTCTGTCTCCAGTATAATCTTCTCCCTCTAAACAAAAACTAAACAAGTCAAACATTTAACAATCTTTTTCCCTGAACCAGTAATCTATTTTGTCATATCCCGCTCTTGAGAGTGAGATGTTTGGACGGTTCGACTCCAAGCTCATTCAGAAACAGTTCCTTCATCTGGTTATAGTGAGCCCGGGCTGCAGGACGGTCACCATTTTCCAGGAAAAAATCAATGAGTCTTTCATGGGCTGCTTCATTATAGGGATCTAACTGAATGAAGCGGCGCAATGAATTGGCTGATGAAACCCTGTCACCTTTTTTTATCTGGAGATCAATGAGTGAATTCAGGGCTTTTTGAAAGATTCTTTCATACTGGAAACGTTTCTCTTCTGCCCAGGTGTAATCATCTTCTTCGCAGTAATGACCGGTATAGATGCTGGTGATGAGCTCCAATTCCTCCCATCCTGCAATGCCCTGATCCATTTTTCGGCTGGCGTTTAAAAACTGCTTCTCATCACTGTTGATTTCATTCCATTTAAGGCGATAGGCTCCGTTGATACGCTCAAATAAATGACCCAGGTTCCTTTCTTTCAATGATTCCCGCAAATAATAACTGGTAGCATGAAAGTTTTTGATCCCGCGATCAAGATCCATCTCCGGCCAAAGAGTGTCCAAAACAGTATCTCTGGTGACAGGATTTCCCAGGTGGTGATGTAAGAAGGCTGCCAGTTCACGCGCCTTAGCCGTTCGCCATAGAAAAAAATCAGGATCGTCTTTTCCAGTATAACATTGGAATCTTCCAAAGGTATTAATATGAAGAATATCCCGCAAGGGTTTTTCGCGCTGCCCGGCCCGCTTCGTTTCCAGGATGTTTAGCTGGCGGGTCACATCAGCCAGAGATGCTGGTTTGAGAAGGTACCCAACGGCATGTGCCCGAAAAGCTTCCAACGCATAGTGATCATGAGCTGTCACCATGATCACTTCCAGCACGGAATTTTTTTCCTGGAGTTTTTCTGTTAATGTCAATCCGTTCATTCCCGGCATTTCAATGTCAATAAACGCCACATCGGCATGATCAGAGACAGCATTTTCCAATGCTTCCTCCGGATCGGTATAAGTCCCTACCAGTATCGTGAGGCCTGTCTTCTTCAGGATCCCGGAAAAGCGTTTGATTGACATGGGTTCATCGTCTACAATAATGACTCTCAGCATACTTATCCCTCCCGGTCAGATTGTCTGATGGGGATGATAAAGCTGATGGAAGTGCCGGTTCCTGGTTGGCTGTTGACGTTCATGCCCATGCCATACAACCGGTTGAGCCGGTTTTGGATATTGCATAACCCCACATGCTTACCACACATGGGTTGATTCATCGCCTTTAGGATAACGTCCGCATCAACGCCAATCCCATCATCCCTCACTTCAATCCGGGTGCCTTCGACCACATCCCGAACAGTGACACTCACAGTTCCACCCTCCTTCTTGCGGCAGATGCCATGGCGAATGGCATTTTCCACAAGAGGTTGAATCACCAGTGGCGGCAGCAGCACTTTTCTTTCTGTTTCAATATCATAACGCATTTTTAAAGTTGGAAACCTCGCTTTCTCAATATTTGCATAGGCTTCTGTCAGTTCCAGTTCCTGTTGCAGCGTGACAGTATCCTGCAAGTTATCAAACAATAAGCTTCCCCGGAGATAGGCAGATAAAGACAGAATAAGCTCTCCAGCCTTTTCACCTTCCGTTTCACAGTAGGCCGCGATGGTATTAAGCGCATTGTATAGAAAATGAGGTTTGATTTGAGCCTGCAAAAAGGCAATTTCTGCAGCCATGGCTTTCGCTACCGATTTCTTTAGATGCAGCAGGGTTTGTACCCGGGCAATCAACTCAGATTCCTCAAAGGGTTTATGCAGGAAATCGTTCCCGCCCGCTTCAAAACCCAGTTTTAAATCATTGTCTCCATAGCGGGCTGTCAGGAAAATCACAGGGACTTCAAAACCGGTGAATCGTTTTCTGATCTGTCTGCAAAGGTCAAAACCATTCATCTTCGGCATCATGATGTCAATGATACACAAATCCGGAATAATATCCTGTTCGATCATCGTCAGTGCCTGACTGCCGCTGTTGGTCGGAATGACGTTGATGCCCTTTAAAGACAGGGCATTGACCAGCGACTGGATGTTGACCGGCTCGTCATCCACCACCATCACGGTGAATTCACCTGTACTTGCCTCTGGCACATGCAACTCCGCTGCCGTCTCAACCAGGAAATCAGTTGTTGTCATAGTGATATTTTCTTTAAACAGAGCAGGAGGATCCTCTGATGTCATGGACCCTTCTTCTGCCTGCGGCAATGTAAACATGAAACAGCTGCCTTTCCCCACTTGTGAGGTCACATTAATGCTTCCGCCGTGCAGCTCGACCAGTTTTCGACTGATGGGCAGCCCCAGCCCATAACCGGTATACTCCCGCTCCGGCGCCAACCCTGCCTGCTCATAATATTCGAACAGGCTTTCCAGACGATCCTCAGGTATTCCGATGCCCGTGTCTTCAACGGAAATGACCACCATACCAGCGTTCACTGCAGAAGATATTTGAATCTTACCCTTTTCCGTATACCGCAGGGCATTGCCAATCAAATTAAATAGAATTTGACTGAGACGGTTTTCATCCGCCATGACCGGCGGAAAGTCCGTCGGCACTTGGTTGACCAGTCGGATGGATTTAGGGACGCTTTGTGCCGCAAACATGTCCAGAATCATTTCTACCTGGCCGAATAAATCAACCGGCTTTACATGAAGCCGGACATCGTGCTGCCTGATACGCGAAAAATCCAGGATATCATTTACCAGTGAGGCTAAACGCCGTGCGCTGATCCTGACCAGCTGAAGGTTTCTTTTTTGATCGCCGGACAATGGGCCGCCAATCCCTTTCAACAAGGATTCCACGATAGAAATAATGCCATTCAGCGGCGTCCGCAGTTCGTGGGATGTATTGGCGAGAAATTCATCCTTCAGCCGGTCAAGCTGACGGTTTTTCTCTTCAGCTTCTTTTCGCTCAGTAATGTCTGTAATAAAACATTCCAGTGCTTTCACTCGACCCAGTTCATCTGTCAATATCCTGCCCTGCTCCCAGGCCCATTTGAGACGGCCTGAAGCGGTTCGGATCTGGTATTCACTGCGAAACATGCGCTGTTCGCGCATCATTTGGAGCCACTTCTCCCAGAGTTCTTCCCGGTATTCCGGCAGGATAATTTCTTCCGGTAAAATAAGGGTTTTAAGCGATTTGTTATTGTTTCGTAACGCGTCCGGTTCGTATCCTGTGAGATCATAGCAGCCGTCAGAGATGTATTTCATGTGCCACTGGCCGTTCATATATTCACACCGGTAGGCCATACCCGGCAGATTTGACAATAACACCGACTTGCTGCTTTCACTTTCCTTCAGCGCTTCCACCGCTTTTTGCTGCTCTGTCACATCCCGGTGTGTTCCGATAGCCCTCAGGGGATCCCCTCTACCGGTCCATTCCACGATCTTTCCATTGGTTGAAAACCATTTATGGGTACCGTCTTTACTGCGCATCCGAAACATCATGGTGAGTTTTGGTTCATTCCCAAGCGAAAAATTTCTCAAACGCTGAATGACCTGTTCGCGATCCTCCGGATGGACATATTCTTTAAAATGATTGATGTCATAGTCCACCTCATCACGACCATACCCCAACATATCGAGCCAGTTGTTTGTCACCTGGGTTTCACCTGAGGGGATGTGCCATTCCCAGACACCGTCACCACTGTTTTCAAGGGCAATCTGCATGCGTTCTTCACTTCCACGAAGCTTCTCTTCAGCTTCTTTCCGCTCAGATATATCTTCAATGATGGCGACGACCTCGTGGTTTTCGTGGCTTGTTTTCTCGGCAGGAGCAAAAAGAACCCTTATGGCTGTTCTTTTGCGGCTGATCACAGACTGATATCTGCCTTCATAGACCGCCAGGTTCCCTGCCATGGCTTGACGAACGGCATCCATGTATTCAGGATCCTGCAGCTCGAGGACGTTAATGCCAATGATGGATGATTTATCAGCTCCCATAATCATTGACATTTGCTCATTACAATCGGTAATATAGCCGTTCGCATCCACATGATAAATCCCCAGGGGGGCATATTGAAACATTAACCTGTATTTTTGCAGTTCGTTTTCCACTTGGCGGTTTTGATTGCTTTGCAGCATTGTCTCAGCTCCTTCCAGCAACGTATCAACCTCTTAAGGAGGTATTAACACTTTTTGTTGCCGATACCATTATACCATAGGATTATCAGGCCCTGCAGGATCACAAAAACCGCAAACACCCGGGTCGAAACCCAGGTGTTGTGTGCAGCAGCCATGTGAATATTTGTCTACCGTGAATCAGACAACTTTTTAAGTGTTTCCAGCGCCACACGAATTTCGCGTTTTTCTCCTTCCACCGCCTCATCGGCATCATTCACATAATCGGCAATACCTTCTTTGATCCCCGCCTGGTAAAGAACCACATTGTTGAGTATCGAAGCTGCTTTCGCACCCCGCAGACGGGCAGTGACAAATAATGCAGCAGTTTCCATATCCGAACCCAGAACCCCTCGACGGTTCCATCTGTCCATAATGGCAGTTTCTTCGTCAATATAGAATGAATCATGGCTTCGGATCAGCCCTGAATGAAACGGATACCCTTCTGCCTGGCAAATTTGCTCCATCCAAACTGTCAGCAAGGGATCAGGCACAGCAGGATAACCTTCCGGAACGTACATGCGAGAAGCGCCGTCTTCCCGCACAGCTCCCTGAACAATGATCATATCACCCACACCGATTTCAGGCTGAATGGCTCCTGCACTGCCAATCCTGATCAACGTTTCAGCGCCGCAGGCAATTAATTCTTCCACGGCTATCACAGTTGATGCTCCACCAATGCCGGTGGAAGTGACAGTCACCGGTATGCCCTGATAAAGACCGGTAATGGTTCGAAACTCACGATTAAACGCTATTTCCCGCCATTCCTGCAGATGTGCCGCGATACGCAGCACTCTGCCCGGATCACCCGGAAGAAGGACATATGGCGCAATGTCTTAGGTTTCGCACAATAGGTGGGGTTGTTTCACACCGGTTTCCTCCCTGCTTACACTTCTTCATCTTCTGACCAGGATTCTTTCCAGGCATCCTGATGATGGCCCTTCGATGCCTCTTCTTCTGATTTGCCGGATGACGGTTTCCTCTCAGGAACTAAAACGTCTCCTAGTGGAACTGATTTCAGCAGGTGTTTTATTTCCATGGGAATCGGGAACAGGATGGTATTGCTTTCCTGGGTGGCCGATTCACTGATGGTGCGCAGCATCCGCAATGTCATTGCACCGTCGACCCGCGTCAGAATTTCTGTTGCTTCCGATATCTTTTGCGCTGCCTGCTTCTCTCCGTCAGCCTGGATCACAACCGCGCGGCGGTCACGCTCAGCTTCAGCCTGACGACCGATGGCCCGCTGCATTTCCACCGGAATGATAACATCACGGATCTCCACAGCCGTCACCTTGATCCCCCAGGGATCAGTGGCTGTGTCAACGATGTCCTGGATGCGTCTGTTCAGTTTGTCCCGTTCTGAGAGCAGTTCATCCAGATCAGCCTGACCAACCACACTGCGCATGGTAGTCTGGGCAAACTGGCTGGTGGCCTCATGATATTTTTCAACATTGATGATTGCCTTGTCCGGCTCTGTCACCCGATAGTACAGGACTGCATTGACCTTGCAGGTGACGTTGTCCCTGGTAATGACCTCCTGAGGCGGAACATTATCAACCACGATTCGCAGCGGCACGCGAATGATCCTGTCAATAATGGGGATGATCAGGATCAGCCCCGGGCCTTTGACTCCCACCAGACGTCCCAGTCTGAACTGAACTCCGCGTTCATATTCGGGAAATACCTTCACTGCCATCTTCAGCAGTGCTCCCGCTGCAATAAAGATCCCCACCATCGGAATTAAATTTTCAATCCAGGAAATTAACATGTGGACTCCTCCTTATTCCTTCTCGTCTTCATCACTTATCGCTTCAGCTGGTTCAACCAGACAGATCATATCCTTCCGTTCACGTATATGCACTCGAGTACCTGTTGGGATCACATCCCCTGAAATGCTTCTTGCTTTCCAGAGCTCTCCCCTGACCTGAATGAGTCCTATCGGATCAACCGATTCGACCACCATACCCAGATCATGTGAAAACTCAGTGTTTCCCATCCGCACCGGAAGCTTCCGGAGCCTTGCAATACCAGCAATTAGAGCCACCAGGAACAGGGATCCCACTGCTCCGATACCGATGGCCATTAAACGAAACTGGGCCAGCCAGCGATCGGCCACCAGCGGTTCGACCGGCAGATAGATGATGCCTACCACCAGACTGATGACCCCGCCGGTTCCCAGTACCCCATAGGTGGGCGTCAGAGCCTCTGCCACCAGGAGCCCTATGCCCAGAATAATCATGATCACCGCAAATAAATTGATTTCAAACATCCCCAGCCCATAAAGGGCCAGCACCAGGCAGATCGCTCCCAAGACTTCCGGTACAAAGGTGCCCGGGTTATTCAACCCAATAATGAGGCCATAGATCCCCACCAGCAGTAAGATAAAGGTGATTTGCGGGTTGCTGATCAAATGGGTGATTCGTTCTGTCAAACTCCTTTCAAGCGGCACCACCTGAGCTCCTGATGTATTGAGTGTCACTGAGGCTTCCTGGAGTTGGACAGTTTCGCCGTGAACCGTTTCCAGTAAGGCCGGCAGGTTGGGTGAAATGTAATCGACCACACCCAGCTCAAGGGCTTCTGTATTGCTCAATGTCAGGTTTTCTGTCACGAAACGTTCGGCAATATCTCCCGGACGCCCGTTGGCTTCGGCAATGCTGCGGATATGTCCGGCCAGAAAGAGGATCGTTTTATCATCCGCTGTCTGGGTACCCTCTTCACCGGGTGATATGGTCACCGGCATGGCGGCACCAGTCGTTGTCCCGGGAGACATGGCTGCCACGTGCCCGCCCAAAAGGATAAACGCGCCGGCTGAGGCAGCAATCGATCCCTGGGGAGTCACATAGGTGATTACCGGCACCTGTGAAGCGGATATGTCGCTGATGATTTCCAGCGTCGCATCCACAAGACCTCCTGGCGTATTCAGGAACAGCACCAGGGCCGCGGCATTTTGTGCCTGCGCCTCCTGGACAGCTCGCTGAATATGAGCGGCTGTGCCGGCAGTTATCATATCATCCACTGCAATGGTCAATACCAGGGGCGCTTCTCCATGAACCTGTGACGGAAATAGACTCATCATTATCAGCAAGATAACCCATAGAAAAATGAATTGGCGGATCAGTCTTCGAATCATATTTTCACCTGCTTTCATCTTTTACAACATGAAAATAATGACAAAGAACGTCTTAACTATTTGATACCCCACAAAACGGGTCTCTATCGCCGCACCGGTTGATTAAAAGTCACTTTGTCTCTCACGCATCAGTGCATTCTTGCAATCAACAGACGTTGCAGCTTATCGGATCATGAAAAGGCTCCCCTTGCGGCTTCAGATGGTGGCTGCACCTGTATCTGCCTTCCGGAGAGTGCATCATTGAGTATTCCGATCTCTGCAGGGGTGTCCCTGATTATCTTTCAGCAGACTGCCCGGTACATGAGGCTCCTTTTTTTAGTCAGTTGATCTTTTCTGTCCTGTCACTGCCGTCCTGTCAGTCAGCAGATACATCACCGGTAAAACCACCAGTGTGAGGAAGGTGGAGACGGCCAATCCTGCCATGAGTGAAACCGCCATGGGTGTAAACAGGTGACTTCCTGACAAAATCAGGGGAACCAATCCCATGATGGTGGTGGTGGTGGTCAGCAGGATGGGCCTGAGCCTGAGTGCCACTGCATGGCGGCAAGCTTCCAGGGGTGTTCTGCCTTCTTTCACCTCAAATTCGATATAGTCTAACAAAATGATGGCGTTGTTAACTACGATCCCAAATAAACTGACCAAACCCAGTAGTGCTGTAAAGGACAGGGGTTGTCTGAACACCCAGAGACCAGTAATGGAACCAATGGCTGAAAAAGGTATGGTCAGTAGAATCAACAGGGGCAGTCTGAGTCCTCCAAACTGCATTACCAGAATGAATAAAACAATCATGATCGCAAATACAGCTGAAACGCCTACTTCACCAAAATATTTTATGATTTCTTCCCGTTCACCTGCATAGGTAATGGTAACGCCTTGTGGCACATACTCTTCAATCACCTGCTGGAGTCTGCCCTGAATGGCCACTGCGTTATAGCCATCCACCACGTCGCTTTTTATGGTAATGGTTTTTTCCCCACTTTCTTTCAAAATCTCCGGCAACCGGGGCAAGGCATCGATCTGGGCAATTTGATGCAGCGGCACCTTGTGCCCTGTTGCCTGGGATAAAATGCCAAATGAGGCCATTTGACCATCATCCCGCAGATCACTTTCCAGGTAGACATCCACTTCCCTGTCATCCATGGTCACGTTGGCTACATTTCGCCCCATCATGGCCAAGCTCAGTTCCCCAGCCATTTGTCGCCGTGTAATACCCAGCCTCAAAGAAGCCAGGTCATCGGGACTGATCTGGTACTCATACACCAGTTCCCTAAAATCGTCCTGCACATTGATGGTACCGTCAATGGACTCCAACTCTTGCCGAATGAACAGCGCTGCCTGTCGTCTTTCTTCATCGAACCCGCTGCTGACCCGAACCAAAACCGGGGCGGCAATGGGGTCGGCCTGCTCAAGAAGTTTGACCTCCACCCTGGCACCAATGATTTCCTGGTCTACCTGTTGTTGCAAGGCATTGGTAAACTGCGTCATGTTTTTGTACCGTTTACTTTTATCCAGATTAAGTCGAAAAACAATCTGCCCGTAATTTCGTGACTGGTTGGGAATGGGCAATGTGTTGTAAAATTTCGGGAAACCGTGACTGATGGATAAACTTTGCTGCGTAACCTCCGGATACCCAGCCAGGATTTCACTCACTTTATGGGCTACGCTGGCTGTGTGGGCAGTGCCCTGGTCCAGTTCAGTAAAAAGCTCTACATACACCAGGTCAGTGTCTGCTTTGGGGAAAAACTGAAGCCCCAGTTGAAAACCGATGAAGATGGTGATCACCACCATCGCCGCCAGCAGTCCCAAACTTTTGCGGGGATTTTTAATACCTTTATCCACCAGCCGATAGAATTTTTCCCTGACCTTCTGGGTCCGGCCTTTATTGATGCGGGGTTTAAATAATAAAAACGCAGCCGTGGGTACAAAAAAGACAGAAACAATGTAGGATGATGCCAGGGCAATGATCACGATTTGGGGCACACTTTTTATATATTCCCCGGCAATGGAATGCAGCATGAGGAGTGGTAAAAAAGCGCCCACAGTTGTTAACGTGGAAGTGAGTACCGGCACGGAAACATCCCTTGTTCCTCTGATGCAGGCAACCAACCTTTCTTCGCCCAAATCCATTCTTACCTGAATGGCATCGGATACCACGATGGCATTGTCAACCAGCATCCCCAAGGCGATAATCAGAGCTGCGATGGAGATTTGGTGGATGAAGATATCAAAAAGCTGCAACAGGATAAGTGTCATAAGAATGGATAAAGGAATGGCGCTGGATACCACCATTGAATTTCTAAACCCCATGCCAAGAAAAACCACAATGACAACAAAAAGAATGCCTTGCAGCAGGTTTAAGGCAAAGGAATTGACATTTCTTGAAATATCATCCGGTTGAAAAAGCAATTTTTCCAACAGCACCCCGGTAGGCAGTTCATGGCTAAACGCATCAAACACTTTCTGAATCTCATTGCCAATGAAGAGCACATTCCGTCCTTCTGCAAAATAACCAGTGACGATCACTGCCGGCTTCCCCTCATGCCAGATCTCCTGCTGGTCTTCCTTTTGTATCAACTGAATTTCTGCTATCTGGCCTAAAGACAGGGTTTCTCCAGTTTCCGGCGATGCCAACAGGATCATTTGGGACACATCTTCCACGCCCTGGATGCCTCTGCTGACATTTACCCGAACCCTTTCACCTGGTAAAGGTGCCAGCTCGCCCAGTGGAATGGAAGCAGCCTGTGCCTGAATCATCTCACTGATTTGGTTCAGGGACAGGGGCACCCTGTTTAGCTCATCCGTATTTACACGTATTCGAAGCTGCTGTTCAATGTCTCCCATCAACTGAACATTTGTCACCCCGGAAATCTCCGACAGGGACTCTTTTAATCTTTCGGCCTCGGAAATCAGTACAGTTGTCTCCTGGTCATCACTGCTTACCGCAAAAATAAAACCTGCAGTTTCATCCAGTTTGGTATTGATATGTACATCTTCTATTTCCAGAGGCAGATCACTTCGCAGGTCTGCCATCAGGTTTCTAAGATCCCTCCAAGCCTCTTCCACCGGCGTGCCATACTCCAGTTCCAGCACCACAATGGATAACCCATTCATTGACCTTGACTGGGATCTTTTATACCCTGATATGGATTTCATCTCTTCTTCTACTTCTCTGGTTACCAGCCGCTCCACATCTTCCGGCATCGCACCGGGATAGACGGTGGTCACCATGGCCATGGGAGGCTTAATGTCCGGGTATTCCTGTTTGGGTGTAACATAATAACTCACAAGGCCTCCGATGACGATGATCACTGCCAATAAGCCAACCACCAATCGGTGTCCTAATACAGCGCGGAGTATTCTTGTCATGGCTGGGCACCTTCTTCCACCACCCGCACTGTTTCCCCATGGGAAAGCAGGTGCATTCCTTCTACCACCACCTGTTCTCCTGCATCCAAACCTGTCACCCATGCCACGGATCCATCCACTCTCTGTAGGTTTATCGGTACCCGTTTAGCTGTCTGGTTGTCAATGACATACACATAATCCGGGTTGCCGGCCAATACCGCTTTCATGGGCAGGGGGGTGCCAACAACCCCTGTTGTGGTGAATTCAACCTCAACCAGCTCTCCCAGTGTAAGAAGTACCTCTGGCACTTCCAGCTCAACTCGGTAGGTACGGGTTAAGGGGTCCGGGCTGCTTGATACCATGATCACCGCGCCCTGGGCATTCCCTTGTTGGTGTTTTACCATCACCCTGTCCCCTGTCTTAATGTGGGACCGCTGTTGTTGACTGACACTGACACGAACCATTTGGTGTGGGCTGTTAAGCGCCAGAAAGGGGGTTCCCTGTTGATACATTTCACCCTCCTGGTAAAACAGTTCTGCCACGGTGCCTGCATGCGGCGCATAAAGCCAGGTTCTTTCAACCTGGGTTTCGTAATGACTTACTTCAGCCTGGGCAGCGTCTCTGATGCCCGCAAGGGCACTGATGTCTTCCGGTCTCGCCCCATCGACCATCCGTTGATACTGTGCTTCCACCTGGCGGTAGGAAGCTTCCGCCGCAGAAGTTTCCAGCACTGTGCGGTCAAGCTCTGCCTGGGAAATCCCCCCCGCCTGAAACAAACCTTGCATCCTCCCCAGTTGCTGATCAGCATAAAGGGATGCTTCTCTGGCCTTCTTCAGCTGAAGCTCCAGTTCGAGGATTTCCTCCTCAGCGGCGCCGGCCACCGCTTTGTCAAGGTTTGCCTGGGCAGCCTGTAGGTTTGACCTGGCCCCTTGCAACGCCCGTTGATAATCCAGGTCGTTCACCTTTGCCAGGAGTGTCTCCCTGCCAATTTCATCTTCTTTATCCACGAATCGTCCATCGATGCGGCCTGAGACCATAAAGCTGATGAACCTTGTTTCACTGGGCAATACTTCTCCCGTCATCCGAATTTTTTGTTGCTGTTCTTCCAGGGTAGCTTCCATCACCCGTACCGGTCGATGGCTTTTTCCCAATGGTTCTTCCGGGGCAGTGCAGGCGGTGATCATGCCTAAAGAAAGCAAGAAAAAAAGAAGAAACGCCTTCAGACGTACTTCTGGAAGTATCTCTTTTCCATTGTTCCTTTTTCTCTTCATTTTAACCGCCTTCTTCCCTTTACTTTCCGATCTACAGCATCGATCATGCTGCCTATGCCGCTATGGCCGAAGGTATGCGGCTGCACTTCTAACATGCATCTCAACACCCAGGGGCAATGCCTCTTCATCCAGCTTAAACGCGGGATGATGGTGGGGCATGTTGGTTTTCTTTTCTTCGTCGGCAATCCCCAGGAAGACAAACGTGCTGGGCACCAGTTTGGCGAAAGATGCAAAATCTTCACCCAACATCACCTGCAGGTTGTTCTCTATGAGAGCGTCTGGTCCGACTGCATTGATGGCTGCTTCTCTCACCACTTTTGTCATTTCCGGGTCATTGTCCAATAGTTCATTGCCACACTTGAAGGTCAGTTCATAGGTTGTTCCATGCAACTCACAGGTGTGGGCTGTGATGGCTTCAAAGCGTTCCCTGATTTGTGCGTCTTTGTCATGAAGGCAGCGGATGGACCCTGCCATCTGGATTTTGTCCGGAATGATAATGGGTGAAGATCCTGCGTTTACCTGGCAAAAAGTAATGAGAGTTGGTTCCAACACGTCATGTTCCCTGGTTTGAATGGATTGTACCGCGTTCATTAACTGGTTGGCACAGTACACCGGGTCTTTTGATAAATGTGGCGCTCCGCCATGGCCTCCCTTGCCATGAATGGTCAACCAAAAATAATAACTTGATGCCATGAGGGGTCCTGCTGTAATGCCCAATTTTCCACTGGGCAAAGATGACCACAGATGCAGGCCTACAACGGCATCCACTTTTGGATTTTCCATGACACCCTCTTCAATGATGATGTCCGCTCCGGCGTCTTCTTCATTGGGCTGAAACACAAATTTCACGGTGCCCGCCAATTCTTCCCGGTGTTTTGCCAGGATTTTAGCCGCCACCATCATCATGGAGGTATGTCCGTCGTGTCCACAGGCATGCATTTTCCCATCAATGGTTGATTTGAAGGGAACATCTGCTGTTTCATGAACAGGAAGTGCGTCCAGATCTGCCCGCAGCATCAGCACTGGTCCAGGAGAGCCGCCTTCCAATAAACCCACCACACCCGTCCCTCCCACACGGCTGGTTTTGATGCCATTTGCTTTCAGGTAGGTCTCAACAATACCCGCAGTACGGTGTTCTTCAAAACCCAGTTCCGGGTGCTGGTGCAGGTCCCGGCGAATGCCAATCAATTCATCTTTCAATTCATTAATTTCTTCCTTAATGTTCTTAAGCCAGTCCATTAAATTTCCTCCTCAAGGTATTCTACAATAACGTTGCAACCCTTTCAGCCAGCTTCGTGGCGGCTTCCTGGGCTTCCCTCACCACCTGTTCTTCATCCAGGGTAAGCACTTTTCGGTGTTCCATAATTTTTTTCCCATCCACAATCATCGTTTCAACTTCATGCCCCCTGCCGGAGTAAACCAGGTTGGGAACAATGTTGCAAACCGGGGACAGAATCACCGGAGAAAGATTGGGTTCTTTCATGTTGATGATGATCATGTCTGCTTTTTTGCCCGGCTCCAGGGACCCGGTCTCATGGTCCAGCCCAATGGCTTTGGCACCTTCAATGGTGGCCATGCGAATCACTTTGTAAGCTGTCATCACCGTGGGGTCTTTTGCTTTAATTTTATTATATACCGCCGCGGCTTTCATTTCATTAAAGATATTGTTGCAATTATTTCCCGGTGCATTGTCAGACCCCAGGCCTGCCGTGCCTCCTGCTTCCAGAAATGCCATCACTGGGGGCACCATGCCATCAATGATCCCGATACTGCCCGGGCAGTGGATCATGCTGGCCCCCCGTTTAGCCAGCAGTGCCGCTTCATCGTCATAGGCTTCTGTCAGGTGTATGGCAATTAGCTGGTGATCGAGGTAACCAATCTCATCCAACCAGGGGATGGGTCTCACACCGTACCGCTTAATCACTTGGTTAGTCTCCCGGTCACCCTGGGCCACATGCATGTGTATTTTTGTTTTATGCTGGGCTGCCAGCTTTTTCATTTCCATCAATACCTCTTTACTGACCATGTCAGGACCCTGGGGCCCCAGCATCACGGTTAGCCTGCCCTTTTCTTTTCCGTTCCATTCTTCCAGAAGCGTCACCGCTTCCTGCAATTTTTGCTGCTCAATGGTTTTATCCAAAGGATATAATTCATCCACCCCTAATTTGTGTAAAGTGGGTGGCAGGGCATTGACAGTGGATGTCATCCTGGCGCGAACACCTGCCTGTTGATAGTTTTCTGCAATAAGAGGCATTGGGTTGTCAAAGTCACTGAAGGTGGTGGTACCCGCTTTTATGCCTTCCAGGATGTTTAACCTGGACCCCTTTACAGCTTCAGCTGCTTTTATATTGCCAAAGAAAGGCCCCACTCCCTTTTGCAGCCAATGATGTGTGTCTTGGGCGACGCCCCGATATAAAGCCATGCTGGTGTGAATGTGAGCATCCACCAAGCCGGGCATCACCACTTTGCCCCTTGCGTCGATTTCTTCTTTGGCCTGGTAGGTTGCCTTTATTTCCTCCGTTGTGCCCACGGCCAAAATCTGGTTGCCATCCATGGCCACAGCCCCATCCAACACCAGTCCGCCTTTTTCATCTGTCATGGTGATCAAATAGGCCTGAACAATCAGGCGATCAATCATATGGCTTCCTCCCTTACTCCATTGATATGGTTGTTCTACCCTACTTTCTTATCCGCAAATCGAAGAATTGATGGCTTTCATCCATTCATCAGCAACATGAAAAAGCATAAATCCCGGATGGGATTTATGCTTTTATCAAATCGTTTTCCAGCCTGCGGAGCAGTAGCTCCTGTAGTTTGTTAGATGGACTTGAACGGCTGTCCTGGTGACCAGAACAGATTGATGCTGTTGATCTGATCAGTGACCGGCTCTTTGCCCAGTACGGTGGCGTTGTAGTGGCGCAGCAGTTCAAAGAATTTGGGGCAGAGCGGAATCAGGGCAATCAGGTTGATGTATACCGGTATGGCTACAGTGATATCTGCGAAGAGCCAGACAGTTCCTGTCGGCATGCCGACCCAGTTGGCATAGAAAACCAGTGCCGTCCCTGGGATTGGGTAACCATATTTCAGGACTCCCAGCATAAACTTGGCAAAAGCGGACTCCCGTCCGAAGCCATGAAGCAGGATGGTTTCATAATAGGCGTACCATCCGGTCAGGGTGGTAAATCCAAAGAGGACAACTCCTACGGTGACCAGCACAACCCCCCAGTAACCAATGCCTTCCTCGAAAGCGTTCAGTGTCAGAGTGGCTCCGGCCAGACCTGTGTCATAGGCTCCTGTCATAACGATAACCAGCGCGGTGATGGTACAGACAACGATGGTATCCAGGAAGACTTCGAAAATCCCCCACATACCCTGTTTGATCGGATGGTCGACCTTTGCCGTGGCATGCGCCATCGGTGCAGATCCCCAACCGGCTTCGTTACTGTACACCCCACGGGCAACCCCCATCCGGATGGCCATCATAAAAGTGGCTCCGGCAAAACCGCCGACAGCTGCCATTGGCTGGAATGCATGAGCAAAGATCAGTCCAAGCGCATTAGGAAGCAGGGTGATATTCGTGATGATGATCCAAAGACCCCCAATGACATAGAACAGTGCCATAAAGGGAACAATATAAGATGAGAAACGTCCGATGCGGGAGATCCCGCCAAGAATAACCATGTACATAAAGACCGCGAGCCCGGCAGCGGCGGCCGTTTGAGAGATGCCAAACGTGCTCTGAATAGATTCTGAGACGGTAAAGATCTGCATGGTCAATACCCAGGATGACAGTATTCCAACGCCAAATATAACGGCCATGGGTTTCCATAACGGCAGTCCCAGCTGGCCGTGCCAGCCCTTATCCAGATAGTAGGTGGGGCCGCCATAAGTATCGCCGTTTTCATATTCCTGGCGGTAATGCACCGCCAGCGCCACTTCAACCATTTTGGTCATGAGCCCGACAAGTCCGGTGACCCACATCCAGAAAACGGCCCCGACACCGCCGATGGCGATGGCACTTGCCACGCCGCCGATGTTACCGACACCAATGGCACCGGAGGTGGCGACACAGAAAGCCTCGAAAGATGTCAGGATCCCGCTGCCTTCGCCACGCTTACGGGTCAGGTTACCCCATACGTAACCAACAGCATGTCCAAAATACCTGAACTGCCAGAATCCGCTGCGGATCGTGAAATACGCACCCAAACCCAGTACCAGGACGAGCATAGCAGGTCCCCATAGCCAACCGACTAAAGTATCTAATATAACGTCCATTCATTTTCCTCCCTTGTTGTTTGTTGTTGTCTCCAATTGACAGGTAAAGGGGATTAAAAGAGATTGCATAAAGACACACCTATAATTTATAAAAAGACAAGAGCACCGCCAGCGTTTGCTTATCGTCGCTGGATTTGTTCCTGCATCCCCTCTTTTGACTCAAACAGCTGACACACCCTCCTTTCTTCGGGATTTATCTCACATCCATCATGATCCGGACCCTTCATCGATTTTCAAAACGGTCGCTGACAACGGGCCGAAAACGGAACATGGTGAATGCTGCTGCACCACTTTATTGATATATTTTTTATTGTTTCTATTTTCAGTTTATTACTGACAAAATTTTACCCCATATCTGCCCGCTTGTCAAATACAACTCTTCAATCAACTCTTCCATCATTCGCCGCTTCTTCCCAACAATAATACAAACGCCTCTTCATTTCTGTGATCATCCTTCGAAGGGCATGTGCGATCACCTCTGTGAATATTCTTGAATCCCAGACCTGCAGACGCCTTATCAAGCCTCGCCAAATGCCACTTCCAGGCCAACACCCACTTCTTTCACATCGAAATACTCGGCCAATGCCACTTTTGCCGGAAGATCAGTGCAGTGAGCCGCATAAATGTATCGGGGCCGCTGTTGCTTCAGATAATGGATGGTTTTTTGCAGCACTTCCGTTGAAGCCTGCTGCAGATGAAACCCGCCGATCACATCCAGAATTCGCTCTTCTCCACAGATCATTTTCGCCTGTTCAATGGTGTTGCAGATTCCTGCATGGGCGCAACCGGTGATGACCACCAGTCCCTGGTCTGAACGGTAAGCCAGGGCAGTGTCGTCCAGCACTTTATCTTCCTGAACAACGCCTTCCACTATACTGTTTCCAAACCCTTCCAGATTTTCAAAGTCGTTGAAGCGGGGGATCTCACCCAGATACATTAACCGATCTGTCAGTGCTAATGGTTGCTTCGTCAGCTCCAGGTCAAACGTGCGCGTCAGGCTGTCCTGTGTCAGGTTGAGTCCCAGTTCCATCTCTTTTTCCCATTTGCTTTGAAAGGTGTCCGGATGTGCCAGCATTCGCGGTTTTCTTAAGGGTTTCTTTTTCATCGCCTCCTCGGTATACCGCTGGAACAGCGGAATCAGCCCCCAGGTATGATCCGCATGTCCGTGGGAAATCACAATGGTCCGCCAACTCCTCCAGTCAATGCCCATTTTTTCCGCATTCCGCATAAAAACATCTGAATAACCCGCATCGAACAGGAAATGGTCATCCTCCACCTGAATATCATAGGACAGCCCCGGTTCGCCACAGTAATACTGGTCAACGAAGGTATTGTTATCCACCAGCACCGTTAATTTCATTGATATTCCCCCTATTAACTTTGAATGGATGAAATGATGCTAAATGATTCCCATGGTTTTGAAGGCAAACACAAAGGCAGTCATCGTGAACACTGAAAGCGCTGTGGTGATCATGATAATGTTAGCGGCCAGTTCACCGTCTCCCTGCATCGCTGCTGTCATAATATATGAGGCCGTAGATGTTGGAACCCCAAAAAGAATGTACACCAGAATGATGTCCTCTCCTGAGAATCCGGCCAGCAAAGCCAGCCACACCGTTGCCAGTGGAAGCAGAATCAACTTGATCCCGCTGGCAAACAACACGGGTTTGAGGTTTCTGATGGATTCTTTTAGCACAAATGAGGCGCCAATGGCAATGAGTGCCAGCGGTGTGGTAAGGGATGAAATATGACTCATGGCTCGCGTCATGACCAACGGAATTTCCAAGGGTAAGAATGAAACCACCGCTCCTGCCATGATTGCCAGAATCAACGGATTGCGAATGATGGCTGTTGCTGCTTTTCGGACATATCCACGGCGTCTATCCTCTGTTCTTGCTGCTGTTAGGATAACAACTGCCAGAATATTAAACAGAGGAACCATAAAAGCAACGGCAATAGGGGTTTTCGTTCCGATCGATCCGGTGATGTTCTCCATGAGTGAAAATCCAATGTATAAAAAATTGCCGCGAAAAGCGCCATGCACGAACGCACCAAGCTGTGCGGGATCTTGCACAATTTTCTTCCCGATGATCCAGGCGATTGCTGCGCCGCCTGTCATTGCGCCCGTAAGAAACAGGATCAGCCGGATGTCAAACGCCTCGATTAGTGTCGACTGAGAGACATCATAAAAAAGCTTAATGGGGAGTGCCACGTAAAAAACCAGCGTATTGGCAGTTTGAATAAACGAATCGTTGATGATTCTTTTATACTTGAGACCCCAGCCAATAAGCATCACCAGAAATATGGGAAGCGCTGTGTTGATGCTGAAAATCAGGTTTTCGAGCATGGTTGACTCCTTTATGATTGAATGGCATGATTCAGTCTTTGCAATATATCAGATATTTGGCAGGCCGTTGATCATGACCCGGCATCATTGAAGCTCAAAAGTATGCCTACAGTGCCAGCATGGATTTTGTCAGCTCAGCTGCCAGATCTTCTCCTTCAAGCAGGCTGACCAGTTGCAGCGAAAACGCCAGCGCTGTTCCAGGACCGCGGCTGGTGATCAGGTTTCCATCGACCACCACCGGTTCCTGAACATAATGTCGCTCATTCAAAACTTCCTCAAAGGATGGATAGCTGGTGATTTTCCGGTCTTCAATCACTCCTGCAGCTTGCAGTACTGTTGGTGCAGCGCAGATAGCACCAACCCACTTATTGTCTGCATTCATATCCCTTAAAATATCCAGTAAAAAGTCATTCTCCCGTAAATGCTTCGCTCCCGGCATACCGCCCGGGAGGACCACCGCGTCAAAGTCGGCCGGCAGCATGTCTTTCAGGATACCGTCGGCCTTGATGGCAATACCGTGAGATCCCATTACCCATTCTTTCGACAGACTCGCCGTGACTACCTTCAGATGAGCCCGTCTCAGCACATCAATGATCGTAACGGCTTCAATTTCTTCAAATCCTTCTGCTAATGGCACCAAGATTTTTTTCATTGTTACGCTCCTTCCATCATCCGTTTCTCCGCTCACAATGACTCTGTTATTGAATTTCATCCAGATTGATATATGTCTCCCACAAACTGTTCACCCGCTGATAAAGACCTGTCAGGCGTCTGATGTTTGGATGACTGGTCGATTCGAGGAGTACCGGTATGTAGAAATGCTTCAAAACCGAGAACGGCCACCCAGGCTGTTTTAGACATGATGGCGCTCCTTCGGATTTATCGTGTTCATCATTTATTTATACTATCTTTAAGTATAGCATACGCAACAAAAAGAATGATGAGCATGAAGAAAGGACCAGTTAACACATAAATCCGGTGTTTACTGGTCCTTGTGGCGTTAGAAGACGAAATTCCGTTGCTGGCCGTGCGGGCTGCAGTCTATTTGAGCAACTGTTGTCGCTTATCCCCGGAGCATTCTGCCCTGCGGCTATTCAACCGTCACTGATTTGGCCAGATTCTTAGGTTTATCAACATCTGCACCTCTTGCCACTGCCATATAATAAGCAAGCAGCTGGAGTGGCACCACTGACAGCGCAGGTGCAAATTCACTGTGGGTCCGGGGAATTGGCAGCACCACATCTGCAGACAGGGCAACTTCTTCCTGACGCTGTTCGTCTGCAATGGCGACTACATATGCCCCCCTGGCTTTTACTTCTTTGATGTTTGAAAGCATCTTATCATACAGCTGGTCCTGGGTGGCAAGAGCAACAACCAGCGTGCCTTCCTCCAGCAGGGCAATGGTGCCGTGTTTCAACTCGCCTGCCGCGATGGCTTCCGAGTGAATGTATGAGATTTCCTTCAATTTCAAAGAACCTTCCCTGGCTGTGCAGTCATCAACCCCCCGGCCGATGAAAAACACGCTCTGTTGATGAAACTGTTTATAGGCCACTTCCTGAATCTTTTCCTGGTCATCAAGAATCACCTGGATCTTTTCCGGAAGTTTTTTCAGTTCCGCCACTTTCGCCGCTACCTGGTCACGGGTCATGGTCCCTTTCAACTCTGCCAGATAGAGTCCAATGAGTTCAAGTGCCACCACCTGGGTAATATAGGCCTTGGTACTTGCCACAGCAATCTCTGGACCGGCCCATGTATAAAAGACGTCATGCGCTTCCCGGGAGATCCGGCTTCCCACCACATTGGTCACCGTCAGTACATGGGCACCTCTGGCTTTTGCTTCCCGTAGGGCAGCCAAAGTATCTGCCGTTTCACCGGACTGGCTGACGGCAATTAACAGTGTTTTCTCATCCACAAAAGGATTTTTGTAGCGGTATTCGGAAGCGATTTCGACTTCCACTGGAATCCGGGCAAATCTTTCGATGGCGTATTTCCCGACCAGCCCGGCATGCATGGCAGTGCCGCAGGCAATGATGGTAATTTTATTGAACTGGTTCAATTCTTCTCCTGTCAGCCGCAGTTCATCCAGCAGAATCCGGTTATTTTCATCCACCCGTGGCGACAGAGTTTCTTTCACGGCCCGCGGCTGTTCATGGATTTCTTTCAGCATGAAGTGCTGGTAGCCACCTTTTTCAGCTGATTCAATATCCCAGGTGACATGAAAAGGAACTCTGTCCATGAGTTCTCCCAAGTCGTTGAGAATTTGGATATTATGTTGTGTCAGGACTGCCATTTCTCCATCTTCCAGGAAATAAACATCCCGCGTGTGTTTCAGCAGTGCAGGAATGTCTGAGGCGATAAAATTTTCTCCCCTGCCGATGCCGACAACCAGAGGATTGTCTTTTCGGTAACCAATGAGCGTATCCGGCTGATCTTTACAGATGACACCGATGGCATAAGCCCCTTCCATCCGGTGAATGGCTTTCTGAACAGCTTTCACCAGGTCACCTTCATAGTAGTAATCGATGAGATGAGCGATCACCTCCGTGTCCGTCTCCGATTTGAATGCTACTCCATTGCTGATCAGCCAGTCTTTCAGTTTCATGTAGTTTTCAACAATACCGTTGTGTACCACCGCAATTTTGCCATGATAACTGGTATGGGGATGGGCATTGATATCATTGGGCTCTCCGTGCGTTGCCCAGCGAGTGTGTCCAATCCCTAAAACGCCTGGCAGCGGATATTGCTGAAGATAATCCGCCAGTACCGATAACCGTCCCTTGAATTTTTTTACGATCAGATCCTGCCCGTTGAAAATGGCCACCCCTGCGGAATCATATCCCCGATACTCCAGTTTTTCCAGTCCTTCCATTAAAATCGGGACCGTTTGTTTCTCTCCAATATATCCAACAATACCGCACATAAGCGGGTCACTTCCTTCCGATGAGTTGTTTTGTTTTTAATGCGTTTGTTTGCCAGTTGTTTCAAAGCATGTAAAAAAGACCTCTGAAGTATTCACAGGTCAATCACCCGAGTCTTTTGTCCTGCCAATCACTTGCCAGTTTTGTGGACTCATTGTCGGTGGTGAAGTCACCGCAGGGCATCCGCCGATGTTTCGATTCTCCCTGTTCCTCGTCAACTTCCAGCATCAATGCTGCAAGTCCAGGCGCTTGGTCCAACGATTCAGTTGTCTTGACGGGTCATCGGCATTCCCCCTTTCATTTGCCGCCGGGTTGATTGTGCTGTCTGTTCACTTATACCCCATTCGCTGCTCAATTAACTGTGCCAATTGATTCGCCATGCTTTCCAGGTCTTGCTGGTTCGCACCTTCCAACATCACCCGCACCAATGCTTCTGTTCCGGAAGGGCGGATCAGTACCCTGCCTTTGCCGGCCATCCGGCTTTCCAGCGAATGAATTTCCTGAGTAATCACAGGATCCTTCAGATAGTCGTGCTTTAAATGATTCTGCACTTTTGCGTTGACAAGCACCTGGGGATATGACGTCATTACTTTTGCCAGCTGAGATAACGGCTTCTTCTCTTCTTTTAGCAAAGCGGCCATTTGCAGGGCTGTGAGAATCCCGTCGCCCGTGGTACCATACTCGGATAGAATAATATGGCCTGATTGTTCGCCGCCAAGCGTGTACTGGTGATTCATCATTTCCTCCAATACATACCGGTCGCCCACTTTTGTCCGAATCAGGCGGCAGCCGGCCTCTATCATGGCCAGTTCCAGGCCCAGATTGCTCATCACTGTAGCGACCAGTGTATTATGCGTGAGTTTACCCTGTCTGTTCAATCGTAGTGCCAAAAGTGCCATGACACGATCTCCGTCAACCACCTGTCCGTTTTCATCAACCGCAATGAGCCGGTCCGCATCGCCATCAAAAGCAAACCCAGCATGACTGCCGGTCTCCAGGACCATTCGCTGCAGATCCGCCGTATGGGTGGATCCACACTTGTGGTTAATATTCTGACCGTCCGGCTGATGATGAATGGGATGCACTGTCGCTCCCAGTGACGCAAAGAGTTCCGGCGCCAGTTGAGAGGCAGCACCGTTGGCCGTGTCGAGGGTAAGCGTTAATCCGGATAGATCTCCTGAAACGGTATGTGCCAGGTGATCGGCATACCGGCTTTTCAGGTCAGATTCCACCAGCCAGATGCCTACCTTTCTGGCAGGAGCCAGGGAAAGCTTTTCTTCCTGCTGCATCATCCTTTCGATGGCATCTTCGGTCTCATCCGGCAGCTTGTACCCATCATGGCTGAAGAATTTAATGCCGTTATAGGCGGCCGGATTGTGAGAAGCAGATATCACCACACCGCAGGCAGCATTCGTTGAACGGGTCAGCCAGGCCACGCCTGGTGTTGGTATGACTCCCAGACGGATTACCGAAAGTCCCATGCTGAAGAATCCGGCACTAAGGGCCGCTTCCAGCATATCGCAGGACTGCCGTGTATCTTTTCCGATGAGAACCGTCGGCTCATGTTCTTCATTGCGCAGAACAACCGAACTGGCCTGCGCAAGTTTGAATGCCAGTGACGCTGTTAATTCTTCGTTCGCAATACCACGCACACCGTCTGTTCCAAATAACCGTGCCACCAAATCCGCTCCTCTAGTCATGCTTCGATATACTGGATTCATTGTAACACAGTCCCCTCGGGTTGACAATAAAGCGCCTGATCTGAGATGCCTTGCTAAGAGGCTCTAATGATCAGTCAAATCCATCCATTCAAACAAAAAAAGGAGAGGCATTTTGCCCCCCCTCATTTCATCTGATGATTGATGCTTGATTTTGATAATTACTTTGCTTCGGTCTTGAACAAAATACCAAACCCTTGAACGAGAAGTATCACAGCCAGAACAAAGAGGATGACCGGGAAGATCACCAGAATCCAGGTCCCGGTTGCCAAGTTGGCACGTCCAAGAAGGATCAGCGCCAGCAATGTTGCCGAGAACATAAACACAATCGGGATAGTAAACATCTTGTTGTTCTTACCCTGCTTTTTAAGCCAGACAGCAACGGACATCAGTGCCAGGGCTGCTAATAATTGGTTTGCGGAACCAAATACTGGCCAGATTTGCTGCCAGCTGGTGGTAGCCAACAGGCCGCCAAAGACAACAGTAAGTCCTGTGGCTACGTACATGTTGGTAAGGACCGGTTTTGGTGCATTCACATCTTCAGGCTCAAAGAATTCCTGGAGAATAAATCGGCCCAGACGGGTACCGGTATCCAGACTGGTCAGCGCAAACGCGGAAACTGCCAGGGCAACAAAAGACTTCCCGATGTCAAAAGGAACTCCGAAGCTGGTCATGAAGACCCCGATGCCGTCCGAGAAGACGTTGACAGGACCGCCGGCAGCAAGAAGTTCTCCAAGGCGCGGGCCGCTCACATAGGCGGCTGTAATAATGGCCACTGTCGCCAACACGCCTTCAATCAGCATACCGCCATAGCCAACGATTTTCGCGTCACTTTCCTTATCCAGCTGTTTGGAAGAGGTTCCAGATCCCACCAAAGAGTGGAAGCCGGAAATGGCGCCGCAGGCGATGGTGATAAACAGAATGGGGAACAGGAACTGACCGTTTACGATAAAACCGGCATAGGGTGTCAGCTGGATTGCCGGTCGGGAGATCAGCAGGCCGAGCACGGCACCTGCCAGCATTCCGTACAGCAGGAAGGAATTTAAATAGTCACGGGGTTGCAGCAAAATCCAGACCGGGGTGGTGGAAGCGATAAAAATATACGCCAGCAGGAAAACGATCCAGACGTTTCGGCTCAGCGCCAGCGGGAACATATTACCTAAAGCAATACAGATCACCAGCAGTACAACACCGATAACTGTTCCCAGTGTCAGGGAAACTCCTTTGCGGTAAACAGCATAGCCAAATCCAACCGCCAGCACGATGAACAACAGTGAAGCTGTAGCGGCAGCTGGTACAGCCACAAAGGTATTGGCCACGATGTTGGTGAATGCAGCTACGACCAGGAGCAGGGTGAGCCAGGCAAAAATGGAGAATAATTGTTTGCCTTTAGTCCCCATATTAACATGGATAACTTCCCCGATGGACTTGCCCTCATGGCGGATAGAGGCAAACAGTGAACTGTAATCCTGGACACCGCCGAAGAAAATGCTGCCGACAATAATCCAGAGAAGCACCGGTACCCACCCAAAGATGGCCGCTGCGATGGGACCTGTAATCGGACCGGCACCGGCGATGGAAGCAAAATGATGGCCTAATAAAACGGGAGCGGATGCGGGTACGTAGTCGACCCCGTCAGGACGGGTATGCGCAGGGGTGGCTTTGGTGTCGTCGACGCCCCATTGCTTGGTGAGCCAGGAGCCGTAGGTGACATACGCAATGGAAAAAGCAATAATGGAAACGAGTATAAGGACTAATGCGTTCATGTTGACCCTCCTTCATGTTTCTAGATTATGTTGCAGTGGGTTTTATCGGACTGTAGAGTTCAGACACCTCCTTTCCCCGTTTGTTGTGTGTAATCGTTCCATCCTGCAGGTTTACCACCACCAACCTGACATACACCCAGCCTTTCAGTCCAAGCATAAAGGATTTTTCGTGCTTTTTCCGCTGAATGAGCAGCTGGAGATTTTCATCCGGTGCTTCCATAGTGACCAGAATACCGTTAATAATGGTGGACATATGCTCCTCATGAGGTTCCGGCAACTCATCGGAAGCACTGACCAGCGTCTGCCAGAAAGTTTCCAGTTCGCGCTCCGTCAATGCGTTAACCTTTTTGATAAAAACATGTTCCTTGTTTTCGATGGCGTACACTTTTATTTTTTTGGAAGCGAAATAGCGCTCATTACGAATATCTGATTTGGCGTACAGGTCAAATGGCTCATGATGGTATTCATACGGTTTTTCGATGTCAAAATAAGCTTCCAGTCTGCTGTGGATTGTATCAAGATATGTTTGCAGTTCCATTGAACCCCCCTAACGTTGAAAAGATATTATCTCTGACGTGATTACAACTTCAACTCTTAGTCTATTGTAAACTTTTTCGCGTTAAAGCGCAACAAAAAACGCAGGGGCCCAGTGAAATAATATTCAGGAAAATTGGTTCGATGGATCTGTCTTTCGTCCATATTCACCATCAACCCTTCGGTTTCCAAAAGCGGATTTCTCTCATCCTCCAGATCTTTCTATCGGTTGATACGAAATTTTTTTGCCAAAATTAAGTAACTTTTTCTGCCAACGGGGCAAAATAGTACTTATTAAATCGATAAGACTTCGTTGAAGGGACGATCCAGTGACTTTATCAGTCGCATTTTCGATAAAAGCGGGGCAATATGTACCAATTTTCTTTGTTGTCGTTCACGCCGGTAAACGCAAATTCACGCATTATCCACAACCACCTGTTTTATTTGACGATTAATGCAGAGAAATGTATATTAATCATCCGTTCTGTATATTAATAGTTGTTGACCCGCCCTCAGCGCATCAGGATCATCCAGGTTATTCAGGCGCATCAGGTATTGGTACTCATTGGGGTCGTTGAAAAAACGGTTGCTGATCGCCGTCAGGGAATCCCCCGGCAGCACGGTGTACACAAACAAACGGTCTCCTGATAATTCAGCCACAAGCCTTTCCATTTGATGCAGGTCCGCCTCTAACTCAGCGATCTGTTCCTGCTGCAGCTGAAGCTCATTGGTCAGTGCCTCCACTTGCTCCCTTTCAGGTATGGGTTGTTCCTGCTCAGACAAGGTTTGTTCTTCCGGAATCGCTGTTTCTTCCGGAAGCACTGTCTCTGCGGGCTTCAGACGATGAAAGTTTGTCAGTGCCAGCAGCAACAGGCTGACAGCCAGGGCTGCTTTCAGCCAGCCAGATGTTCTTCTTTCCCCTTCATGCCTCGGACGCTGTGCTGCGTTGTCGCGCAAAGGACTTTTTATCTGCGTTGAGCTTTCTGGTTCAGACTTCAATGAAGATTCCTGCACCCATGCTTTTTGACCTTTGTTGTCCGTGTAATATGATACTGGTTTGAAGTGCTGCCCCTGCCAGGCAAAAAATCCCTTTTCATTGCTGAGAGGATCTACCACATAGAGCACCTGGCCAGGCAGGTTGAAAAAGTGCTGTTGATTAAAAAGATCCACCACTGTCAGGGTTATTCCATATCCCGGATGTGTCAGGAACCAGCCGACGATCCTCAGTTCCGGATAAAGGATTTCTTTTTCCCGGTAAATCTGTCTCCAGGATTCGTGGGTAATGGTTACCGATGGTTGATCTGCAGATGTTTTTTTTGCCTTAATCATGGCCGTTACTGTCAGCTGCGTATCAGACGCCAGCTCTTCCTCTGCGCCCAGCAGAACCCCCGCCAGTTCTCTTGAATGGTCGGATGCGGCGAATTCATCAATTTGTTGCTGAACATGATGGGTCATCACGATTTTCAGATCATTCTCCGGTGGTGACGGGCATTGCCATTCCCCTGCTTCAATCTCATTATCCAATTCTTCACCACGAACATTTATGGGTCCTTCTTTCATCGTTTCCCCTCCTCAGCGGCTATATCTAACATCGACACCATGACGATGCCGGCCGGCTTTGACGCTCATTTTCCAGCGGCGATTTCCGCCTGCAGACGAAGGAGATCCTCATCCCGGACCCCCGCTTCCTCCAGTGTCTGTTTTTCAGACAGCCGTTTTCCGGATGTTTTATGAATCAATGCATAACTGATGGCATTTCCCTTCAGACCCATCGCCGGCAGTTCTAATTTTTCTGCCATTTGTATCAAAATGTCTTTCACCGGAACAGCACCGGGCAGGCGCACCTCAATTTCCTTGTTTTCAGTGCTGTCAAGAATTTTCAGGCTGATCTTCCCCATTATGTTGCCTCCTTTTCCCTTTTCGCCACTTGCTGAGATGATCCGCTCGATTATTTTCAAAATGTTGTTTCTATTTTACCATAAAAAAGAACGGGAGAGTAGCATTCTAAGCTGCAATCCCATTCCTATTTATGAATGTTTTTATAGTTACGCACCATACTTGTTGTCTGTAAATTATGCTGTTTTAACTGCATTTGCTCCTTCTTCAAGGGCTTTTTGATTCAACGGAATAAAATGTTCCTTGCCGGCGCCATACACTTTTTTGAGAGTCTCTACCACCGCGTCAACGGACACAATGCCCGTCAGCTGCAGGTAAGCGCCCAGCATTACCATGTTGGCTACGCGTGTATTGCCCACTTTCTCAGCGATGGCATTCGCTGGAATTCGATATACCTCGATATCATCCCGAGTGGGTTCACGATCTACCAGTGAAGTGTTAATCAACAGTTTGCCCCCGGGAATGAGGCTTTTCTCGAATTTCAGCATTGAAGGAAGATTCATTACAATGGCGCAGGTAGCATCCATCGTAATAATCGGTGAACCTACCAGGCTGTCGGAAACAATCACGGAACAGTTGGCCGTTCCTCCCCGCATTTCCGGTCCATATGCCGGCAGCCAGGATACCTGTTTGTCTTCAATCATGCCGGCATAAGTCAGCAGCTGCCCCATTGACATGACTCCCTGACCGCCAAATCCAGCCATAATGATTCTCTCTGTGGCCATTTATTTTCCCTCCTCTGTTGTGCGGAAGTTACCCAGTGGATAGTATGGCAGCATGTTTTCTTTCAGCCAGGCCAGGGAATCAACTGGTGTCATTCCCCAGTTGGTGGGACAGGTGGACAACACTTCCACGATGGCAAATCCTTCACCTCGCAGCTGGACTTCAAAGGCTTTCTTAATTGCTTTTTTCGCTTTGCGGATGTTGGGAACATCGTGAACCGATACTCGTTCCACAAATACAGCACCGTCTATCGTGGCCAGCATTTCACACACACGAAGCGGCTTTCCGGTGTCTGCTTCGCTGCGCCCATAAGGAGAGGTGGTCGACTTCTGCCCGATCAGCGTAGTTGGTGCCATTTGGCCGCCAGTCATACCATAGATGGCATTATTGACAAAGATCGTGGTTATTTTTTCTGCCCGGTGAGCCACATGAACTATTTCAGCTGTTCCAATGGCTGCCAGATCACCGTCTCCCTGATAGGTGAAAACGATATTATCCGGGCGTACCCGTTTAATGCCGGTGGCAACAGCCGGCGCACGGCCATGGGCTGCCTCCTGCATATCACAGTTGAAATAGTCGTAAGCAAGTACCGAACAGCCCACCGGGGCAATGCCGATTGTTTCCCCTGTTACCTCCAGCTCTTCCAGCACTTCTGCCACCAGGCGGTGGATAATGCCGTGGGTACATCCGGGACAGTAATGGAACTGCTTGTCGGTCAGACCGTTTGTTTTTTCAAAGATACGGGTTTCCACTACTAAACACCTCCCAGAATTTCTTTTACTTTATCAACGATCGCCTGCGGTTCCGGACACATTCCGCCGGAACGTCCGTAGAAATGAACCGGCAGTCGGCCTTCATTGGCAATTTTCACGTCGTCAACCATTTGTCCCATACTCATCTCCACTGTCAGAATGGCTTTTGCAGTCTCTGGAATTTCACGAAAAGCCTGATGAGGAAAAGGCCACAGGGTGATGGGGCGAATCAATCCAGCTTTAATGCCTTCTGCCTCCAGAAGTTCGATGGCATTTTTAGCCACACGGGCTGTCGTTCCATAAGCGCTCAACACGATTTCCGCACCTTCCATGTTAAACACTTCAACCCGCACTTCGTTCGCAACCATCTCCTGGTATTTTTTATCAAGTTTGATGTTGTGTTCCTCCAAGAGGGAGGGATCCAGTGAAAGTGAGTTGATAATATTCGGTTTTCGCTTGCCTTTGGTCCCTTCTGTTGCCCAGTTCTTTTTCGGTATTTCTCGGGGTGTTGTCTTTTTGAACTCGACCGGCTCCATCATTTGTCCGATCATCCCATCGGCCAGAACAAATACAGGATTACGATAATAGTCTGCGATATCGAAAGCTTCCACCACCAGATCCACTGCTTCCTGGATGCTGGCCGGTGCGAGAGCTATGTGCCGATAGTCACCATTTCCACCGCCACGGGTTGCAATAAAGTAATCTCCCTGGGATGGTTGAATACTCCCCAGTCCGGGACCCCCGCGGCTGACGTCTACAATCACACAAGGCAGTTCCGCCCCGGCAATGTACGTTATTCCCTCCTGCTTGAGTGCGATCCCCGGAGAAGATGAAGATGTCATCACGCGGACACCGGCGCCTGCGGCACCATACACCATGTTGATGGCTGCCAGTTCAGATTCTGCCTGGACAAAGACGCCGCCACTTTTAGCCATTTCCCGGGACATATATTCCGGTATTTCATTCTGCGGTGTTATGGGATAGCCAAAGAAGGCTTTGCATCCAGCCTTGATGGCAGCGGCTCCAATGGCCTCATTACCCTTCATTAATACCTTGCTCATGGTGATTCCTCCTCAAGATCAAATTAATCCTGCTTGTAAACCGTAATGACTAAGTCCGGACAAATGGTGGCACAGTTGGTGCAGGCAATACATTTATCCATTTCCGTTACGTTTGCCGGATGGTAGCCTTTGCTGTTAATCTTGCTTTCATCCAAGTGGACAATCTTCACGGGACATGCGGTGACACACAATCCACAGCCCTTGCATCGTTCAATATCAAACTCGACACGGCCTTTTACTTTTGCCATTTTTTTACCTCCTGCTTTCATTAATATCATCCAGGAGAATCTCTACGACATCCAGGATTCCCGCATGATGAGCGTGATGGGAAAGATGGTTCCTTCCAGATTCTCCGGAAGTTGCTCCACAAGGTTTTCCATTAAACTGACATATCGGATGGGCAGGCCCGTGGCGGATGCAAGTTCGCGGCACAAATCCTGCCCTTTCATGATATCCGAAAGTGTTGTCTGCTTTACTAAGTGCGTATTGTTCACCAAAGCCGTCACTTTTATCCGGGTAACCCGCTCAATTGATTCAAGGTGTGCCATAGCACTATCGAAAGTGGCCGTTTCAGGACGATTGGCATTCACCACAAAGAACATATCGTACTCGCCATGGGTGAAATACTGTCGGTAACGGCTTAAAACCCGGGCTCCCATAGCGTCGCCGCCTACATCAAGCACCACCTGCCAGCTGGTATCCTGGAGGGGTGAAACGGCTTCGGCAGCAATCGCCGGCAGGTCCGAGGCACGGCCTTTGATTGAGCTGGAAATGACCCTGACTCCTCCTGCTTCCAGCTCCTCTTGCTTTTCACGGCTGCGAAAGTACAGATTGATGACATCCAGATCTACCAGGGCTGTTTTAAAGCCCTGGGCTGCCAGCTTCAAAGCATAATTCACCGAAAACTCGGTCTTACCAGTTCCGTAGCTGCCAGTCATAATGCGGATTCTGTGATCATTATGCATGGACTGACTCCAGAGGTCTTTGATAGTGTTTGGCATCTTCTTCACCTCGGAGAATTCTGAGAGCTCCTTCTGTCAGGGCAATCATTTCATCTTCTCCCGGATAAATGTGAACGCGGGAAATGAATGAGATCTGGTCACTGATCCATCCAGTCAGCAGTTCATCATAAGCCAATCCGCCAGTGAGAACGATGGCGTCCACATGGCCTTTCATCACTGCCGCACAACTGCCAATTTCTTTTGCCACCTGATAAGCCATTGCCCGATAAACCATTTCTGCTTTTTTATCACCATCTTTAATGCGGGCCACAACCTCGCGGCCGTCGTTGGTGTTCAGGTACGCCACCAGACCGCCTTGCCCGACTATTTGTCTGTACAGCTCCTGCTGGCTCAATTTTCCCGAGAAACACGTACGCATCAATTCCCCTGCCGGCACACCTCCAGAACGTTCCGGCGAAAAAGGACCGTCTCCGTCCAGCGCATTATTCACATCGATGACCCGCCCCCGCTGATGAGCGCCTACGGATATCCCGCCTCCCAGATGTGCCACAATGAGCCGTGCTTCCTCATATCGTTTGCCCATGTCATGAGCCGCTCGACGGCCGACGGCTTTTTGATTCAGAGCGTGAAAAATGCTTTTACGCGGCAGTTCGGGATTTCCGGAGTATCGCGCTTCCGGCCCCATTTCGTCCACCACCACCGGGTCCACGATAAACGCCGGAATGTTCAGCTGAGCAGCAATTTCATGGGCCAGGACACCACCCAGATTGGAAGCATGCTCCCCCTGAACACCCTTTTTCAGGTCCTCCAGCATTGTCTCATTGACACGATACGTACCTCCTGGGATGGGATGAAGCAAACCTCCCCGTCCCACAACTGCCGCCAGTTTTGTTATATTGATGTCTTTTTGGCTTAAGGTTTCCAGGATTACATCTTTCCTGAAACTGTACTGATCAAAAATACTTTTATACTGCGCAGTCTCCTCTGCCGAATGACGCAACACTTCTTCGAAAAGGGGTTTTTCATTGTCATAGATGGCAATCTTTGTTGATGTCGATCCCGGATTGATAGCCAGAATTCGAAAGACTTCCATTCGATCATCACATCCTATATTAAAATAATTTGGCAGCGATCAGAACGCCCAGGGCAATGGAGTTCAGCTTAGACTCATCACTGTCTGCGCGTGATGTTAACACGATGGGTGCCTTTGCTCCGACAATAACCGCCGCATTCTGAGCAAATGCCATGAATCCCAGGGTTTTATACAGAATATTGCCGCCTTCTATGTCAGGCGCGACCAGAATGTCTGCATATCCTGCAACGGGGTGGTTAATGCCTTTGTGCTTGGCTGCCTCAAGAGAAACAGCATTATCTATGGCGAAGGGGCCGCCTACGATACACCCTGTAATTTCACCCTTCTCGTTCATTTCCGTAAGAGCAGCGGCATCCATTGTGGCAGGCATTGCGGGGTTTGCTTTTTCCTTTGCACAGATTAAGGCTACTTTTGGTACTTCTATGTCCAAGGCTTTGGCCACGATCACAGCATTATCAATCATCTGCTTTTTCGTATTCAGATCAGGGGCGATATTCATGGCTGCGTCGGTGACAAGAAAGAGACGGTCAAATCCTTTAACTTCAAAAGCGGCTACATGGCTGAGTACATTTCCGGTTCGCAGGCCAACTTCCTTGTTCAGAACAGCCTTCAGAATAATGGAGGTATCAACCATCCCTTTCATGACCATATGGGCTTTGCCGGTGGAAACGAGTTCCACCGCTTTCAGCGAAGCTTCCATCGGGTCTTTGATGTCTATGAGACTGAAAGCCGAGATGTCCAGTTGATGCTCAGCTGCAATTGCCTCAATGTGTTCTTTGTCTCCGACCAGGATTGCATCGGCAACCCCGGCTTCTTTGGCTTTCATAACCGCTATCAATACATCAGGATCCTGAGCGCACGCAACCGATACGGTTTTGGGTCCTCTTGCTCTGGCGATTTCCATCACTTGCTCCAGATTTTTAATCATCAGGTTAGCACCTCTTCCTTTAAAATGATTGGCCTGTTCAAAAAAACAGCACATCCTTCATCTAATTGATGCAAAGGATGTGCCAGTTGGCGCCTGAATGAATGTTTTTTTATGTTGACAGATTCGCAGGCGTTTCAGCGAATGTCGGGAACGGCTCCATTGTTTAAATCCGGAAAATGCAGATATTTGCATGCATTATATTGCGCTATTTATGCAAATTATTGCATTTTCCTGTTTTTCTATTTGTCTCCCTCCCTAGAACGTCTTTCATCTGGGAGGTGATATTTTTCCATTTTATAATAAAGGCTTCGTATGGAAATCTTCAAATCCTTCGCTGCCAGGGTCCGATTACCGCCATTTTGGCTTAGTGCTTCCTGAATCGCCTGGTATTCTGCCGCTTCCACTGCTGCCGCGAGCGTTCGCGAAACACTCATACCACCCAGTATGGTTCCGGTTTTTCCGCCTGCTGTCCCTTGGCCGCCGTCAAAGAAACGGGGCAGGTGCCGTTCTTCCAGCAATGTCTCATAAATCTTCATATTGAGCATCGCTCTTCCGATATAGTTTTGAAGTTCTCTGACATTTCCAGGCCACTCATAGGCAGTGAGCCGATTGAGCGCCTCGGGAGAAATATCCTTAGCGCTGCGCCCGTATTCCTGATTGTATTTTTGAATCATGCTGATAATAAGCGGTTGGATATCCCTTCTTCGCTCTCGCAGAGGGGGAATTTCAATGGGAATCACATTCAGGCGGTAATACAGATCTTCTCTGAAGCGGCCGGATTCAACCGCTTTCTCCAAATGAGCATTGGTGGCGGCAATCACTCGGACATCGACACCGATGGTCCGGGTAGAACCCACCGGCATGATTTCCTTCTCCTGCAGGACACGCAACAGTTTCACCTGTGTACTGACAGGTATTTCGGCAATTTCATCTAAGAAAATCGTCCCGTTATGCGCCTCCAGAAACAAGCCATTTTTGCCGCCTTTTCTGGCGCCCGTAAACGCACCTTCTTCATAACCAAATAATTCACTTTCCAGCAGGTTTTCATTAATCGCCGCACAATTCACCCTGATGAACTGGTTGTAACGCCTGTCCGAAAGGTTATGAATGGCATGCGCAAAAAGTTCTTTTCCTGTGCCACTCTCCCCACGCAGCAGAATGCTGGCGGGTGTTCGGGCTGCCTGTTTTCCTTTCTCCACAAGCGCACGGCTGCTGGGATCTTGAGCAATAATATCGTCAAAGGTATATTTGGCTTCCAGTTTGCGGATAATTTGACGAGCCAGCATCAATTCACGGCTCAGCTTTTTCATTTCTGTTAAATCCTGCAAAATCCCCACACTGCCTCGCAGTTCTCCGTCCACAATGATTGGGGCTGCACTGGCGATGATGTCCTTCTGATGCCTGCCAACACTGAGCCGGGCATTGGCCACCGGTTTCTTGCTTTTCAGCACCTGAAGATGGATGCTCTCTCCATCCACAATATCCACTGTCACTGGTTTGCCGATGATTTCTTTTTCAGATAAACCGGTTAGACGGGTATAAGCCGGATTGATGAGCACATGGATGCCATTTTCATCACACACCGAAATGGCATCCTGCGTGGAATGAAGGATGCCTTCCAATAGGCTCTGCATTTCTTTTAAGCGGTCGATCTGCCTGCTTAAATCTGCCACTTCGCTGACATCCCTGAAGACTGCAACCGCACCGTTAATCCGGCTTTCGACAAAAACCGGCACGCGGTTTACGATGATGTCAACCCCACTCAATTGCTGCTGTTGTTCCAGTTCAGGTATGCCTGTTGATAAAATTTCCAGCAACCGGCTTTCAGGAAACACTCGACTCACAGGTTTTTGGAGTACTTCGTCCGCCGACCAGCCGGTAATTGTTTCCGCTGCACGGTTGAACAGGATAATCCGGCCGTTTACATCGATGGCCATAACCGCTTCCTGCGTTGTATGAAGAACAGCTTCCATCAATTGATCCATTTCTATTGCTCCTCTTCATCAGCTGCCGCTAGTCCCGGGGAACCAGTTCCAAAACAAAGGTTTCTGGCGAAACATCTGTTATGGATAGGCTGCTTTCCAGGTTCATGGGCAATTGAATGATGGGAATGATTGTATGAACACCCTCCCCCAGATCATCCAAGTCGATGAACACCTGGATCGTCCGGGGATCCAGACTCTCCACAATGCTCTCCTGTGCTCTGATTGTGACTTCCAAACGTTCCGGGAGGGTATCCTGCTGTAGGATCAGGTCCGGATCAAAGTTTCTCGTTCGAAAGGTTTCCCGGGGAACAACATAGGTTTCTTCCAACACACGTTCAACTTCGATTCTTACAGTGACCATTTGCTGGTCAACAGGTCTGACCCCTTCAGGAAAGATAATCGGAATCTGGAATTCAGTACTCTCATCCAGATCTTCCAACTGAAATAGTTCTGTGGATAGCCTGGTGATGTCCGCCAGTGTCTGCTCCTGTCCTCTGATGGTAGCATTGACAGGGTCTGTGATCACGCTGACTATCTGAAAACCCTCTGCTGCCTGGATATCAAGATCCAGGTCAACGCCTACGGATTTCAACTGGTCAATGGGGAGAAGAATATCCACCAGCGTTGTGCGCACATCCACCTGAGTGACTTCTTCACCACGGCTGTTGACCGCCCTGAGCGGCAGATTGAGCGACACATTTTCCCGCTGACCTTCCAGTGTCAATTCAGCAACGATTTTTTCCACTGAATTCACATAGCTTTCCGGCCCTTCAATCCACACCAGATTTGGACGAAGCTGAGGCTCTCCCAATAAATACCCCGAAGCCGGCTGGCCTTCAATCTCAACGGCCACCTCTTTTTGTTTGCTGACAATCCGTTCCAGTTCAATCGTCGCAAACTTCGGGCTCCAGTCCACATCAACCCCCCCGGGCACATTCACTTCGATGGCGATGGAATTGGTACCCTCAGTGTATCCCCTGAGGTCGATGCGTGCATCAATGTTTTCACGCGTAACGCGCTGCACCTGGTCCCTGTTGCCGCTAAGTCTAACGCGAATGTTTATCTCCGGTTGGCCGAATACCACGAGACCGGATTGGCGGATGATAGATTCATTCATTAGCTGTACCGGCACATTTAAAACTTCGGAAGTAATGCGGGGATTGATGACACTCATCACGTATAACCACAGGATCATCGCAAAAAAGACTGATATCAATTTGGCAGCTAAGTTGCGATTCATCAGTTTAGTCATTTTTCCGCCTCCACTTATATTTCCAGAACTTCCACTGCTGCGCTTCGCTCATTTCAAAACTGCTGTCGATGCGTTTTTTTAAGGTATCCACATCTAAATAGCGGGTTAATTTTCCATTTTCTGCGATGGAAATAGCGCCTGTCTCTTCAGAAACAATAACCACTAAAGCATCTGACTTCTCTGTGATCCCTAAACCTGCACGATGGCGGGTGCCCAGCTCTTTGTTAAGGGACGAATTTTCCGTCAGTGGCAGGAAGCAGCCTGCAGCCATTATTTTGTTCTTTCGAATCACGACCGCTCCATCATGCAATGGTGTATTGGGAATAAATATGTTAATTAATAATGCCCTGGACACCTGTCCTGCGATCCGCGTTCCCGTCTCCACCACTTCATTAAGCCCTGTTTCTTTCTCGATAACCATCAAGGCTCCAATTTTTTGGCGTGAAAGTGAGCCTGCTGCTTCTCCCACCTCTTCCACCAACCGCTCTATTTCTTCCTGCTCTATATCCGCAATGGATTTGGTTAAAAACTTGGTGCGCCCGATGTACTCCAGGGCCCGGCGAAGTTCCGGCTGAAACACGATAAGCAGGGCGATTAACCCAACCGTCATCGTATTCCGCAGGATCCAGTTGATCACATGCAACTGTAACACCTCACTGAGAGGTGTTACCAGCAGCAACACCAAAATGCCTTTGATCAGCTGCTCTGCCCTGGTTTCCCGGATCAGCATATATAGTTTATAGAAGACAAAGGCCACAATGCCCATGTCCACAATGTCCCAGATTCCGATATTTCGCAAAATGCTGATGATTTCCTGCATGCAGTCCACCTCTGATTTTCAATGGTGCAGCTGTAATCACTGCACTTTCATTATACCATTCCGGATCCAAAAAGATAAGCGTAGGAATGAAATGCACAAGTCGAACATCTTTTTCTTACCGCATTGGCAGCTTTTGCCGAAGTACGGAAATAACGCTTCCACAAAAACTGGTTTTGATTAATTATTATGCACCACAGTGATGGATTCGATAGAGAAGATCGATGCCGTTCCGTTGGAATTCTTATTAAAAAGAAAAGTATTTTTATAAATGTATTGCATTTTTATTCATTGTCACGTATAATAACCATAGTCAATTTGAACGAATACCAAGGAGGTTATTACATGTCAAAAGAAAAAATTGTCCTGGCCTATTCCGGAGGGTTAGATACTTCTGTTATCCTGAAATGGTTACAGACACATTATGATTATGATGTCATTGCCGTCTGTGTCGATGTAGGTCAGGAAGAAGACCTGGAAGCTGTCCATCAAAAAGCACTGAATACCGGTGCGATTAAATCCTTTGTGGCCGATGTCAAGGAAGAATTTATCACCGATTATATCTATCCAACACTGAAAGCAGGTGCGATTTACGAAGATGATTATTTGCTTGGAACCTCTTTTGCCCGCCCGCTGATGGGAAAAGTACTGGTTGAAATTGCAGAACAGGAAGGTGCTGTCGCTATTGCCCACGGGTGCACCGGTAAAGGTAATGACCAAGTGCGCTTCGAGACTACTGTTAAAGCCTTGAATCCACACTTGAAAATTATTGCTCCCTGGCGAACTTGGGATCTAAAATCACGTGAAGACTGTATCGATTTTGCTTCAGAACATGGCATTCCCATTCCAGTGACGAAGACAGACATTTACAGCCGTGACAGGAACATCTGGCATCTCAGTCATGAAGGTGGTAATCTGGAAGATCCCTGGAATGAACACGAACAGGGCATTTACAAAATGACAACCCCCCCGGAAAAGGCTCCCGATCACCCCACTTATGTTGAGATCGAGTTTGAAAAAGGAATTCCTGTAGCTGTTGACGGTGAAAAGCTTGGCCCCGTTGCTCTGCTGCAAAAGTTGAATAAGCTGGGCGGCGAAAACGGCATCGGCGTCATCGATATCGTGGAAAATCGATTGGTAGGCATGAAATCCCGCGGCATTTATGAAACTCCGGGCGGCACCATTCTGTTTGAAGCTCATAAAACCCTTGAAAAACTGACGCTTGACCGCATGACCCTCAGTTTCAAAAAAACTGTCGCCGAAAAGTATTCCCAGTTGGTGTATGACGGACTTTGGTTTACTCCCCTGAAGGATGCAATGGATCAGTTTGTGGACAGCACACAACAAACTGTCACCGGCAAGGTAAAAATGAAACTCTATAAGGGCAATTGCACCAACGCCGGCTCCACATCGCCTTACTCCATGTACAACGAAGATTTTGCCACTTTTGGAGCGGATGAAGTGTATAATCAACAGGATGCGGAAGGATTCATTAACCTTTTCTCATTACCGTTGAAGATTCGTGCCATTATGAATGAAAAACTCAACAAATAATGATCCCTTTGCCACTTTCTGATACTCCCTCTATTATACGGAAAAAGCCTGACACTGTCAGGCTTTTTCCGTTTTTTTGAGGGATTAGCTTACAATAATCCGATCAGTTCCATCACAGCTTTTAATTCTTCTGTCCGTATCTCGTCGATGGGTTCCATCACTACCTTGCAGGTGTCATGTTCAATAATCCCCATCCATTTCAGCGCCCGTTTATAACACTGCGGATATTGAAGGACATTGGCAAATGCAATGGCATTGAGGGGAGCCACTTTTTCATGAAAAATCGCCCTGGCTCCCGCCACATCGCCCTCCTGAAGTAAATTAAACATATCCGTCTGCTCCTGGGGAAGTACGCAGCTGGCAGCAGAAGTCATTCCCTTGGCTCCATAGCGCAGCATGAGATAATTCATTTGGTCGTGCCCGGCCCAAGCCTGTACCCGCCCATCAGTTGCACCTTCATAAAGGGCGATTTTGGCCGGATAAGGCAGAAAGAGTTTCGCACAATGCAGAGTGGGAAGATGGTCCGCCAGCCGTTTCAACAGAGGAAGCGAGATTTCAATTCCGGCCCCGCCGTCATACACCATCAGCGGCAAGCCGGTGGCATCTCCAATATATTTGATGTGCCTAAAAATCCCTTCCGCCGCATGTGGATGGTAATAGGGCCCCGTCGTGAAGATATAGTCTGCTCCTGTGTCTTCCGCATGCCTGGCAAGTAATGCACTCACATCACTGGAGGAGTCATTGACTCCCACACCAACCGGTACCCGGCCGGCAGTCTGATCCACCACAATTTCAACAAATTGTTTTCGCTCAGCTTCCGTCAAACAGAAGACTTCCCCAGTGCTTCCCAGTGTCAGAATGCCGTGAACCCCTTTTTCGATGACAAAATCCACCAGACTGCGTGTCGAGGCTTCATCAATACTGCCGTCAGGTTTTATTGGGGTAATGGTCAGTACATGGTTGCCAAAAAGCTTCGCTTTTTTCTCCTGCAATGTTTCCATATTCATTCCTCCCGAATTTTTTTACAGGCTTACTTTTATTTTCTGCCAGCTGCCATCAGCGAAGATTGGGCAGTCTTCCGAAGACGGAGCAACGCGATGGGTGCAAGTATTGCCCCCAGTCCCAGAAGGGCAAAGGAGAACCCCCAGCGGGATGCCAGTGTGGGATCCGTCAGTCCCGGATTGGCTTTTTCCAATATCGTCCCAAAGAGAGCCGGCGAAAGAATGGTCATGAAGTAACCCGCTGCCGACTGTATCCCCAAGGCGGTTGATCTAATAGAGATGTCAGTCATTTCTGTCAGTCCTGCTTTGTAAATGCCTGAATCGGCCACTACCCAAAAGCCAATCCACAAGCCAACGATCGCCACCAATGCGAGCGATCGGCCATACAAAAAGCCGATGATAAACTGGGCTGCCAGACTGAGGCAGGAGCATAGCAACATGGTTTTGATCCGTCCCCATCGATCGGCGATCAGGCCGAAGAGAGATACTGCCGGCACTCCCAGCAGAATGATCAGGGCGGCCAACTGGCCGCCAAGGGCTGCAGCTGCTCCCCGGGGAAGACCTGAGGCCATGGCACTCGCCACCATGAATGGGCCGATCCACCCCCAAAAAGCGTACAGTTCCCACATGTGGCCCATATAACCCGCCGTGATCAGAGTCGGTCCCTGATAGCCCCCGGCTGGGGCTGGTTGATACATCGATTGTTTTTTGGCTGTTGCAGCTCTCTCCAGTTCATCCGGCGGCATGCCGGCAGGCATTCCATTTTGTTCGGCACAATCGGGAGCCTCCTCTACCAGCTTGAAAACGATCCATGCGGCAATAAAGGCTGGAAGGGAAGTCCAGAGGATGCCCGACTGCCAGCCAAATCTGGCTGCCAACGGGGCTGCGACAAAGTATCCACCAGCGTAGGACAAGGTTAGGGCGCCGGTATAGACACCAATCACCCGGCCTCGTCGCGAAGGAGGGTACCAGTTCGCTAATATGGCCATTCCCGGCACATAAATCGCGCCGGCAGACAAGCCGGTAACCAGACGCATCACCAGAATACTCCCAAAGCCGCGTGCGAGCCAGACAAAGAGA
>JAWSUV010000007.1:0-49078 GCA_033549305.1 Bacillota bacterium
GATGCGGCCTGTAGCATCAATAACCTTTCGGGCCACCTGTCCTGCTGCCGCCGGTGTGTTTGCATAGACCCCGCTGTGAATTTTTACCCCTGCAGGAATACCGATAACAGGAAGCCGATGACCCACCGCCCGGAACACATCCCGGGCAGTACCATCTCCTCCTGCAAAGAGCAGCAACTCCACTGACAGTGCCAGCATGGATTTGGCGGCTGCTTCCGTATCCGCACCGGTAGTGCGTCGATCTGACATTTGGCTGATCACCTGCACATCAAAGCCAAGGGACCTGGCTTCCCTCTCTCCCATGTCCCCTGCACAGGTAACAATTTCCAGTGCTTCCCGCAGTGGAAGCAGCTGCTCTAAGGCACGCAGCGATCTCCCGGGAGCTTCCTGTCGCGCTCCCAGGGCTAAAGCCCGATCGACAATGGCGTCACCGTCACTGCCTTTTAGGCCCACTCTTCCACCGATTCCAGCGTAGGGATTGACAATAAATCCCAGTTTTTTTTTCATGATATTGCCTCCGCAGATTCATTTATGCTCTGAATTTTTTCAGATAGGCCCGCCAGGTCATGGCCCAGCGTTCTGGATCTTCCGTGACACTGTGATCTTTCATTCTGGCCACCGGCTGGCGGTGAGGAGCGTTTTCAATGATCGCCGGTGTTTCCCAGGCTTCTTTGACAGACTGGGCCACGGCAGCCGCCCAGTAATCACAGTCAGCCCTGGAATAGGTTTCGCAGGGCTCAGGGGTAAAAGGTTCCGGCACCACCCAGGGATGATGGCTCAGCCAATAGCCCTGGATCCCAAAATCAACCATGCGCCGCTTAATATCCTCTGAACCAAATCCTGTCTCTTCTTTAAGTGGACTCATTGTGTAACGCACCTGCTCCATGCGGCGCTTCCCCTTCGCGTAGGGACGGTCTATTCCTTTGATAGCCATGAGAAGTTTGTCCAGATAGTTGTTGTTAAGCACTGATGTTTCCGCAACCATTTTCAGTCCTTCGGCGCCCATGCTCATAACCCAGGCATACGCTCTGAGCACGCATTCCAGGTTACCCATAAAACATCTGACCTTTCCGATGCTTTCAGGCCGGTCATATTCCAGTCTGTAAGTGCTGCCGTCAAAATTAACCAGAGGAACCGGCAGGTAAGGAGCCAGAAATTCCTGCACTCCGTAAGCGCCGCCGGCAGGCCCTTCACAGCCGTGAGGAGATGAAAAGGTTTTGTGCAGGTTAAAATGACAGCCGTCAAAACCAGCATCGAATGCCCTTGCGTAGCCCATGACGCCGTTGGCGTTGGCCTGATCATAGAAACACAACCCGCCGGCATCATGTACCACTTTTACATACTCTGCCACACGGGGGTTATAGATGCCTGTATCCTCTGGATTCGTAAACATGATGCCGGCTGTTCGTTCCGAAACCACCGCTTTTAAAGCATCCAGATCCGGGTAGCCATTAGCATCCGGCATGAGCGTGATCACTTTGAACCCGGCAGTTGCCGGAGTGGCAGCGTCACAGGGATGGGAAAACATGGTCGTAATCATTTCATCCCGCTGGCTCAATTCACCCCGAGTCTGGTGATAACGGCGCATGACGCACGCATTTGTGTATGTGGCGTGAGACCCGCCTCCCGGCTGGAAGGTAAAACGGTGCATTCCGGAAATCTCCTTCAGAAACTGCTCAAATTGATAGACGATTTCCAGAATTCCCTGAAGCGTATCTTCATCCTGAAGAGGATGAAGAGCAGCATAGTGGGGTGAACGAACTAATTCTTCATGCATTTTGGGGCTGTATTTCATGGTGCAGGTTCCTTCACCGATATCCGGTCCCAGATCCATCCCCATGGTTTCCTGAGAGAGACGCAGAAAATGCTGCAGCACATGGTATTGTGACAGTTCCGGCAGTGCCGGCGGCTTTCGGCGGCGAATCCGCTCAGGGACCAGCTGATCGAGGCTGCCTGATACTTCCACGACGGCAGGATCTGCCGAAGGCGGAATGATGCCACGTTCCCCGGGCTGCCCCAGGGTCATGATAATGGGCTCGTCCCAGGCAGCCCCGTGGTAACTGCGGAGTTTTACGTCATTCATTTCAACCCCTCCTTCATCACGGCGATGAGATGATCAATGTCTTCTTTCATATGGGTTTCTGTCACGCAGTAAAGCGCACACTGACCCAGTTCAGGATATTCGCGGCTCACATCCTTACCGCCAAAAATCCCTTCCTCCTTCAACCACTGGTGAATTTCAGCCACAGTATGCCCTGTACCGTCGAAATTCACTAAGAATTCCTTAAAGGCAGCGCCGAACAGCACTTTGACCCCTGGCAGCATCTCAAGCTGTCGTCGTGCATAGGCCGCATTCTGCAGGATGGTCTCTCCCACTTCCTGCATGCCTCTGGGACCCATCAACGAAAGGTATACGGCAGCTGCAATGGTCCAGAGTCCTGAGGCTGTTCCCACCCAGTCTTTCCCCTTATCTCTTGTGCCATAGGAAGTTCGCTCGGCCAGCACTTCAGCATATGCAAACTCACCTTCCCGCTGCGTTTCCACAAGAGTATACATGGCCAGCGGACACTCAGCAACAAATATTTCCTCATCCCTAAAAGCGATAAAACCGGACTGACCACCGCCACAGAGCATATGAACGCCAAGGGGTTGAAGATCTCCGCAAAGAATGTCGAAGCCATCATCTGCAGGCGAAGTAAGGATTCCCAAGGAAATGGGATCCACTCCTGCGACAGCCAGGGCGCCATGGGCTTTCGCAAGGGAAGCAATCTGGTCTCCATGGATTTCCATCACTCCGAAATAACTGGGCGTTTCCATATAAACTGCAGCGACACGGTCGCTTATCTTTCTTTCCAGATCCTCCAGGTCCGCAAGTCCGGTATTTATGTCAAAATCATAAGTGCGGATATGGACGGCTGTTTTCATATCTTCAGGTTGACACAGATTTTTGATCACTCCCAGTCGTTCTGGACAAATTCCCCTGGGAATCAGCACTTGGTTTCGCCCGGTAATCCTGGCAGCCATCCGCAGAGAGAGTCCTGCAGCAGCACCCCAGTCATAGATCGGTTCACTGACAACGTCCAGATTCAGGAGTTCACCCATAAGGCTGTAAAACTCGAATCGAGCCTGGAATTTTCCGTGGTCGGAATAGGTATCACCACAATAGGCAGTTAAAAACTCCGCCCGGTTCACCACTTCATCCACCACGGCCGGTACATAGTGGGGCCAGCATCCCGCCCCCAGAAAACTGATGTTGTCACGCGCGTTTTTATTTTTCGCCATGATAGCTTCTACATGACGCCTGAGGTGATACTCCGACGGCATTGGTTTCGGCAGGTTCATTGTGCCCTTAAACCGGAGATGATCCGGAATTTCTGAATATAACTCTTCGATGTCCCCGATCCCCACCGCATCCATCATGGCCCGCCGGACTTCCGGCACGGAATTTGGAATATAGGGGTGCACCCTCAATCGTTGCTTCATGATTTCTCCTCCTCGTCAGTAATGACATTTTTTTACCTGGATACCGCCGTGATGATCAGACGGCACTGGCGTTCTTTTTGGTGACAGGCTAACCAGATTGCGGTTTCACTGATTCATTGAAGACGATTCATGTTCCCTCCTATTTGTGATTTTCTTAACATGATTGACCCGGGAAGTGTTCTTGATCTACTGAAAACCCGGCTTTAATAATAAAGTTCGCTGGGACCTTTGTATTCCTGTATGATATTTCCCCCATCAATGACGATGTTCTGGCCTGTGATATAACTCGCTTCATCCGAGGCCAGAAAACGGATCAGTTTAGCCACTTCCCCAGGTGTCCCGGCCCTGCCCATGGCTGTGTTTTGAGCTCCAGCCAATTCTCCCTCCGTACTGGCACCTGTTTTGATCCATCCGGGAGCCACAGCATTGACCGTAATGCCCTGCCGACCGGTTTCTATGGCCAGCGCCCTGGTAAGCCCCACAATGCCGGCTTTAGCCGCACAATAGGGAGCTTCCCCAGGATTAGCCACCAGGGGACCCGTCACTGAGGATACGTTGACAATACGCCCGTACCCGCAGCTGATCATACCCGGCAGGAATGCCTGGATGGTATTAAAAGTGGACTTGAGGTTAATGTTGATACTGAAATCCCATTCTTCCTCTTTTAAATCCACCACATTTTTAAAAATTTCTTCCGTTCCAAAATAAGCCATCCCTGCCACATTCGCCAGAATATCCACCCGGCCAAAGGATGAAATCATGTCAGCAGCGGCCTTTTGGAGAGCTTTTCGATCAGTCAGATCTATCTTAAATGCTTTCACGGTAGCACCAGCAGCATTCAAATCCGCTTCCCTTTCAAACACCCTGTCAGAAATGTCCAGAATTCCAAGAAAGGCGCCCCATTCTGCCAACGCCTGTGCAGTGGCAAAACCCATCCCGGCTTCTCCAGCCACACCCGTCACAAAGGCAACTTTTCCTTCCAGCAACGTTGTTTTCATTTACTAACCAACTCCTACTTATAGTGTTATTGCGCCGCCATACATGGCACTTATTCATTTCCCTGTTTGTCAATTCCCATTTCCCTCAGGCGCCTGTAAAGCGTTGATTCACTCACCTGGAGTAGCCGCGCTGCTCTTCTCTTGCCCTCCAGTGAATACCCGGTCATTTTAAGACACTCCTGGATCATCTGTTTTTCCCTTGCATTCAGTTGATCTTTCAGCGGACCGATAGACTGGCTTTCCTCCCGCCATTCCTGCAGAAGCAGGGGGAGATTTTCCAGACGGATCCAGTGGCCCGTTTCCATGGCGACTCCATATTCCACCGCATTTTCAAGTTCTCGGATATTTCCCGGCCAGTCGTACCGATGAAAGATATCAAGTACATCGGTTTCAAACCCCATCATTTCCTTCTGATTGAGTTCACAATATTTTCTCAGTGACTGGTTCAACAACAAATCGATATCTTCCCGTCTTTCACGGAGTGGTGGAATGTGCATTGGTATCACGTTCAGCCGAAAATAGAGATCTTCCCGAAACACTTTGTCTTTTACCATTTCTTCCAGTTTTCGGTTTGTGGCAGCAATGACACGCACATTAACAGGAATACTGCGCGTGCCGCCCACTCGCTGAATTTTTTTGTGTTGCAGCACATGCAGCAGCTTAACCTGTAAATGCAGCGGCAAATCACCAATTTCATCCAGAAATAGTGTGCCGTCATTGGCAAGCTCAAATTTGCCGACCTTCCCACCCCTGGCTGCATCGGTAAACGCACCGCTCTCATAACCGAATAGTTCCGTTTCCAGCAATGTATCGGGAATTGCTCCGCAGTTAATCGTCACCAGCGGCCCCTGGCTCACTGTACTGGCAGCATGAATCGCGCGGGCCAGGAGTCCTTTTCCGGTGCCGCTTTCTCCAGTGATGAGGACAGTGGATTGAGAACCAGCGATCTTCTTGCCTGTTTCGCGCAGTTCTTCGATCTGCCGGCTTGATCCCAGCAGATCCAGAAATGATGAAGGCTGGTCGGTTTCTGTCAGTCGCGCTACCAGTTTCCGTACATCAGCCATATCCCTGATAGAAATAACAGCACCGGTCAAACCCGTTTGAATCGGAGAGACAGTGACTGAAAACAGGTTCGCCTTTCCATCCGCTTCAAAAATGATGACTTCCTGGTCCACGATCTTCTGACCATTTTTGATCGCTTCCAGCAGCGGCAGATCCGGCCAGATGTCAGAGACCCGTGAACCTTCCAGTTTTTCTTTTCTTTTTTGAAGCAGCTTTTCTGCCATCAAATTGGCGGAAGTGATCATTCCCTCTTCATCCACAGACAAAATCCCATCATGGGTGGACTGAAGGATGGTCTTCATCAGATTCGACGTCTCATGCTCGGCCACTTTAGCAGCCAGAAGGCCCGCCATGATTTTTAAGAACTGGATCATGTTGTCCTTATCCTTGAGCAGCCGGTCACGCTGCCCTTCATTAAATGCCACCAATCCCATCAGGCCGATGACTTTATCCCCCAGGAGAATGGGGCAACAGACTTCTGCCAGTTCATTTTCTTTTGGATTATAGGTGGGATGATTGCTGACTTCTTCAATGATGTAGGTTTTAGCAGTCCGAAGCGCCTCTGCATACAAATAGCCCGATTCCAGATCTCCTTCTTCTTCCATGGAACCGATTTTTTGCTTGTACCGCCCAGTCCCCGCCACAATCGTCAGCGTTTCATCTGTGATTTCAATATCGATGCCCAGTGCAGCAGTAATGGCTTCTGCTGTTTCCTGAGCTGTTTGCCTGATTTCCTGAAGAGTCGTCATCATCCTCACCACCTTTACATAACGATCGACTACGCCATCACAAAGCCTGTGATTAAGAATGCAATCGCTGTAAAAAATGCAGCGATCATGCCATAAGGCAACTGGGTTATCGCGTGACGGAAGTTGTCACAGCCGGTGGCGGCAGATGTCAGAATTGTGGCATCAGAATAGAAGCAGATATGGCTTCCCCAGACACCTGCGGAACAAACTGCGCCCACTGCTACGAAAGGATCGGCTCCCAGAGCAGCGGCCAGCGGAATAACGATTGGCAGTGCAATGACATACATACCCCAGCTAATCCCCATGATAAACTCTGTTATGCCGAAAGTAATGAAAATGACCAGCGGGAACAGCTGCGGTGTCATAAACTGACGACCGATATCGATCACGTAATCGATGAAGCCAATTTGTTCACTGGCATCAGCGAAGAAATAGGCCAGCACGACCAGCATCAAAGGCGGCAGCATGTTTTTAAGCCCCAGCAGTGCCATATCCATGTATTCTTCAGGCGACATGACACCGCCGATAATGTAGTAAATGAAGATGAACCCACATGTGGCAATGACACCCATCTGCATATCCAGTTCAAAATAAATGGTTGACCCAATCAAAAAGAGGATAGGCAGGAAAAAATGCCAGACATTGGCGTTGCCGTTGACCTCGAATTGTTCACCGGCTTTCATATCAATTTTTTCAGATCCGGGAGGAGCCAGCACGCCGGTTTCCAGTGCTCTTGTTTCAGCTTTCTTCATAGGACCAATGATGGGAATAACCCCAACAATCACCAATGGCACAATCAGTGCTGCAAACCATCCATAAAAATTAAAGGGAATGGTGCGGATAAAATAAGCGATACCCTGTCCGCTGGGAGCCATGCCATATTGTTCCATCAAACTGCCAATAAAAATGGCCCACGTGGAGATGGGAATGAGCACACAGACCGGTGCAGCAGTGGAATCGACGATATATGCCAGGTATTCCCGCGAAACTTTATGTTTATCCGTGATCGGCGTCATGGATGAACCGACAGTGAGGCAGTTGAGATAGTCGTCAAGAAAAATGACCACGCCCAGCAACCAGGTCCAGAGCAGCGTGCTCTTTCTGGTTTTAGCACGTTTAGCCACCCAGTTGCCAAAAGCCAGCGCGCCGCCGCCACGTTCAATGAGCGCGATGATACTGCCCATGAGACCACAGACAATAAACAGCCAGGCAATGTCTTCATTCATGAGGATGTTGAGAAAAGATTCACTGACTGGTGTAAAAAAACCACCCTGGAATTTCATCAGAAAACCTAACAGCGCACCCAGAATCAGTGATTCGAAAATCCGCTTTGTGTAAAAAATATAGATCAGCAAAAATGCCGCCGGAATTAACGTTAAAATCCCGAAGTCTTCCAGATCGGCGGGAATAAGAAATACAACCACAGAAAAGAAGAGTGCTAAAATACCATAGACAATCAGTGTCTTTTTAAATTCTGCATTTTTTTCCAGCTTGTTGAATAACCCGTTATTGTCAGATGTCGCCATTGATCAATCGCCTCCTTACCTGATAAAAAGATGATCTGCCTTAAGTGGAGCAACCCTCCTTTCACCTGCAGAACCGGCATAATTTTGATCCACTTGTGAACAAAGCAAAAACCGTGCCGTATTGTTACCAGTAATGACAATTTTCTGATGAGTTACGCTTAGTTTATTGAAGTTTCAGTCTTTTTAATGCAATAAATTCCGCCAATCATCATACGAACTAATAAAAAACACTGTGAAATGACCCTATTCCCCTCATTCGATTGAATTATCTGAAATATATCAATGTATTTTGTCTCACATTTGAGTTATATTCTCCACTTAACCTCACGGGGCTGCTTTTGCAGACTCTATTATTTGTCATTTTTGATAATAAATTCTTAGTATTGTGATTAGCCCGTAAAAAATAATTTTTTTGTGTCATTTTTAACAAACCAGGTGAACCCGGATACCACTCATGATAGAATGAAGGCAGATTCGATGAAACGGAGGAAATGATATGCAGGAATCAATCATCATTCGAGGCGAAAAAATCATCCGCCTGCTTAAAGCCGAAGTAGTCCCAGCACTGGGGTGCACCGAGCCGGTGGCTGTCGCTCTGGCCGCTGCCGTAGCGCGTCATGCAACGGGAGGTGACCCCCTGTCTATGTCAGTGGTGGTCAGCAGTAATGTCTATAAAAATGCCCTCGCAGTCGGCATACCAGGCATCGATCGTACCGGTGTTGCCATCGCTGCCGCCCTTGGTGCTCTGGGAGGCGATCCCGACAAGAAGCTGGAAGTGCTGGCTGATGCTTCTGATTATTCACCTCAGGCAATCAGGCTGGTTGAAGAAGGCAATGTAACCGTAAAGGTTGACCGCCGCCCAGGCATTTTCATCGATTGCCAAATGCAGACCGATCAAGGCAGCAGCCGATGTATTATCGAAAAAAAACATGACCATATTGCCTACCTGGAGGTTGAGGGTAAAATTCTGGTAGACCGTTCAGATCAAATGACGGACGGTTCCTCCACGGCAACGGACATTCAGCGGGGATGGTTGAAAGAACAGAAAATAAGGACACTTATAGAAACCATTCATGAAATACCGGCAGCAGATCTGACTTTTCTGCTGGAAGGCCGCGACATGAACTGTGCCATTGCTGAAATCGGCCTTAAAAATCCCACTGGAATGGGCGTGGGGTATCACAGCATGAAGTTGAACAGCGGCACCATGGAGGGATATGTTGCCGCTTTTACAGCTGCGGGTTCCGATGCCCGTATGGCAGGTGTTTCTCTGCCGGTAATGAGCAGCGCCGGCAGCGGCAACCACGGACTCACAGCAGTACTTTCCGTGACAGCTTCGGCCAGATGGTTGAAATCATCTGAAGAAGAACTCATTCGCGCACTGGCCATCAGTCATTTAATCACTGTCTATATCAAAAGCTACACTGGAAGCCTGACGCCTGTATGCGGTTGTGCAGTGGCAGCGGGAATCGGCGCCAGTGCTGCCATCACTTATCTGCTGGGAGGATCTATTGACCAGCTGGAAGGAGCCGTACAGAATATGTGCGCTAACGTTACCGGCATGATCTGTGATGGCGGAAAAGTAGGTTGTTCCCTGAAGCTTCACAACGCCGCCTATTCCGCGGTGACCTGCGCCCGCCTGGCAATGGAGAATGTGGTGGTCCCTGCCGGTAACGGCATTATCAGCCGGCAGGTGGAAAAAACCATCGCAAACCTGGGTGCGATTAGTGATCCGGGCATGGCTGCCACCGACCAGGTGATTCTGGATTCCATGATGGCGGAGTAAGCTCTCACTCAGGTCATAAGCGCTTGATCCGGCTCTGAAGTCACCATTAAAAAAAGCACTTGAATGCTGTGAGTGAGCATACAAGTGCTTTCGCTTTTGAAGTCTTCTTTTCAGTTCTATTTCGTTATCGGGTGAGTGGTTACAACTGCTCCTCCACTGTTTTGTAGAGACTGTCGGCAAATTTCAGGTTGTCCGCCAACAGTTTTTCACCTTTTGCCTGATATTCCATCACAAATGATTCGTCCTTAATGCTTCCCAGATTGATCTTCACATTCAGCCAGGCCCCCTGCAGGGCAGCTTTCAACCCAAGTGCAGCCACACCCAGATCGCTGACAGCGTTGGGATTGGAATATCCCATTGCTTTTTCAAGTACTTGCAGGGTTTTTGCAGCTTCCTCCATCATGGCATAAGGAACCACTGTGGCCTCTTTTAAGGCATTCTGCATGGCTTCCCTGCGCCGAGCCTTTTCTTCATCAGTCGCTTTCGGCATGGTCATCACCGCACCGACGGCATTATAGACTTCCGTATCCTTTTCAATCAAATTGTTAAAGGAAATCATTAATTCATTTGTTTCTTTTAGAATCTCTCGCATACGCTCTTCATATTCCGCGTATTTTTCTTTGCCTGCCGTGAGGTTGGCCACCATGGACACAAGAGCAGTCCCCAAAGCGCCAAAAAGGGCTGAGGCACTGCCTCCACCGGGCGCCGGAGCATCTGAAGCCAGCATACTGACAAATTCCTTTGTTTTCAATTCAGTCAATCGCATCATAAAACTCCTCTCCAAATTGTTTTCTGTCTATACCCTACCAATCACACCCATTTCTGTCAATGTCACAGGAATATAAATCGTACATTTATGTTGATAAATTGTTGACAATGCGATCAATGTATCGTATTATTCTAATATATGGATTATTGTGACAGACGTCAAGACGTATCATGATTGCATTGCTTTTCGTTTGACCATGGGTTGTGTTGTTCTGCCATTACTGTAGTGGAGGGATTCTATGTCGATCAGCGAAATGTCACCAACAGCCTTTCAGGAGGAAGCCGATCTGTTAAAGGCGATGGGGCATCCCATCAGGTTATGCATCCTCAAAGGGCTTTCTGGTATTGATTCCTGCAATGTCAGCCACATGCAGGCCTGTCTTTCTGTTCCCCAATCCACACTTTCCCAGCATCTTGGTGTGCTGAGAAACGCCGGCATTGTATCCGGACAAAGAAACGGACCGGAAGTGAACTATCGGATCACAGATAACCGTGTCTGCCATATCCTTTCCCTTCTCTTTCCCGATCCTGCCGAATAACGGCAATGTATGAATAACATCGACAACCAGTACTGTTTGTCATTACGTTCATTCAGTGTTAAAAAATCATTAAATCTGAGAGGATGACACATCAATGGGTAAAAAAATTGTCATTATTGGCGGAGTTGCAGGAGGCGCCACAGCAGCAGCACGCCTTCGTCGAATGGATGAAACGGCGGAAATCATTTTGCTGGAGCGTGGCGAATATATCTCTTTCGCTAACTGCGGCCTTCCTTACCACATCGGCGGCGCCATCGAAAACAGGGATGCGCTGCTGGTACAGACCGCTGAAGGTATGGCACAGAAATTCAACATCCAGGTGCGCCCCTTCAATGAAGTTTTGTCCATCAATCGGGAAAACAAAAATGTTTCAATCCGTGAAATCAAAACCGGTGTCACCTACACAGAAAGTTATGATGCTCTCATTTTATCACCCGGTGCCAGCCCCCTTAGGCCTCCCATACCAGGAATTGATGAGGCAGAACGCGTTTTCACACTGCGCAACATTCCTGATACCGATGTGATTAAGAAACAGGTGGACGAACATCAGCCTAAAAAGGCGGTCGTAATCGGCGGTGGTTTTATTGGGGTAGAAATGGCTGAAAATCTTCACGAACGGGGTATCGAAGTTACTTTAGTGGAAATGCTGGACCAGATCATGGCACCCCTGGATTTTGAAATGGCCGCCATTCTGCACAACCATCTTCGTGATAAAGGCATTAACCTGATTCTCTCCGATGGCGTAAAAGCTTTTCAGAACAACGGAACTGAGATTTTGCTAAACAGCGGCATGAGGTTGCCCACCGACATAACCATCCTGGCCATCGGCGTTCGCCCTGAAAGTCAGCTGGCTAAGGATGCCGGTCTGGCGTTGGGTGATCGGGGCGGCATTAAGGTAAATGAATACATGCAGACTTCTGACCCAGTCGTTTATGCTGTTGGAGATGCTGTGGAAGTAACAGACTATGTGACCGGTCAACCAGCCATGATTCCCCTGGCCGGTCCTGCCAATAAACAGGCCCGCATTGCAGCGGATCATATTTGCGGTCGCACTGCGTCCTATCCCGGCACTTTAGGGACTGCCGTGGTGAAGGTATTTGACATGACAGCAGCTTCCACCGGCAATAATGAAAAACGCCTTAAGCAGCTTGGGTTGTCTTACCAAGCCCTGCATATCCATCCCGGCTCTCATGCCGGTTATTATCCCGGGGCTTTTCCCGTCTCGCTAAAACTGCTTTACGACCCAGAAACAGGCAGGATTTTGGGTGCCCAGGGTGTTGGTTACTCGGGAGTGGAAAAACGGATTGATGTGATCGCCACCGCCATTATGGGCGGCCTTACCGTAGCGGATTTGCAGGAATTGGAACTGGCCTACGCACCGCCTTATTCTTCTGCCAAAGATCCGGTGAATATGCTGGGCTTTGCCGCTACCAATCAGCGGGAAGACCTGGTGGATTCCTTCCAGTGGCATGAGGTGGATGACTTGATCGAACAGGATGGGTATATCCTGGATGTTCGGGATGACCTGGAACGTGAAATTGGTTATATTGAGAAATCTCACCACATTCCTCTCGATAAACTCCGGAGCCGAATCGCGGAAGTACCCAGGGATCAGCCAATCCATGTCTATTGCCAGGTGGGCATACGGGGTTATCTGGCTTCCCGTATTCTGACACAGCATGGGTTTGAAGTGGTGAAAAACCTGGATGGCGGTTACAAGACCTATCAGGAAGTGTACCGCCCTGATGAAGGCGCCAACTGCGAAATTGAGGTGGATGAATCCGGCGTTGCCCATATCACCTGCGCCCCCACACCCGAAGACATCAATGCAATGGAGCCTGTGGCCAGAATTAATGCCTGCGGTCTCCAGTGCCCAGGACCCATCATGCAGGTATACAAGCGGATGAACGAAATGGAACCCGGACAGGTGATGGAAGTGCTGGCAACGGATCCAGGATTTTCCCGCGATATTGAGACCTGGTGCCGAAAAACCGGAAACACGTTGCTTTCCTCCACCTTTGACAGCAAAGCATTCCGTTGTTTAATCCAGAAAGGCCGGCCACTGCCTGCCGGCGGAAAATCCCCCGTGATGGCTGACCAGTTGGACGGTACCACCATTGTGGTGTTCAGTGAGGACATGGATAAAGCCATGGCTGCCTTTATCATCGCATCCGGTGCTGCCACCATGGGCAAGAAAGTGACACTCTATTTCACTTTCTGGGGACTGAATATTCTTCGTAAGGATCACGCAGTTCAAGTTGACAAGACGGTTCTGGAAAAAATGTTCGGCTGGATGATGCCCCGTGGTACCCGGAAACTCCCCATCAGCAAAATGAATATGGCGGGCATGGGCCCACAAATGATCAAGTATGTAATGAAGCAAAAGAATGTGGATTCACTGGAAGTGCTGATGCAGAATGCTTTAAATGCCGGCGTTTCGCTGGTTGCCTGCGCTATGTCCATGGACATCATGGGAATCAAAGAAGAAGAACTCATTGCTGGCGTCGAACTCGGCGGAGTGGCAACCTATCTTGGAAAAGCCCAGGAATCGACTGTCAACCTCTTTATTTAACCCCAAAGCTGTCAGAGCCTCTACCAAACACCAGAAAAGGCTGTCTCTCATGAGATCAGCCTTTTTCCTCTTGGTTTGCTATAAGTCGTCTCCACTTGTACAAAAGATCCTGTGGTCAGTTGATTCCGATCAGGTCCTTAACCACTTCCCCGGATAGAATCAGGCCTGCCACGGATGGTACGAAGGATATGCTGCCGGGAATCGAACGCCGCGTGTCGCAGGTTCGGACAGTCCCATCAGGGCATACGCAGCTGCTGTTGCAAGCATTGGTTTTATCTGCGAGCGGAACAAGCGGATCTTCCTGGGAATAAACCACTTTCAGGGACTCTACTCCGCGTTTGCGCAGCTCGCGGCGCATCACCCGGGCCATGGGACAGTTAACAGTCTTAAATAGATCCTCTACTTCAAACCGGGTAGGATCCAGTTTGTTGCCGGCCCCCATGCTGCTGATCACCGGGATTTCCGCTGCCTGTGCTTTCGTCACTAAATCCATTTTTGCGGAAACGGTATCAATCGCATCGATGATATAATCGATGGCGTTGCCTTCAGACTGGTGAAAGTGAAGCAGCTCTTCCCAGGTAAGCGCATTCTCCACGGGAGGCTTAGAGGAGGATTCCACGGACACCCCGGCCATATAAAAACGCTGGAAAATCACCACTTCCGCTTCGGGATTGATTTCCAGAATTCGTTCCCGCATGACTTCCACCTTCGGTCTGCCAATGGTTTTGCGTGTGGCATGAATTTGTCGGTTTAGATTTGTGAGACATATCCGGTCATCATCCACCAGCACAAATTTTCCGATCCCTGAACGAACCAGGCCTTCCACAGCAAACGTGCCCACTCCGCCAATGCCAAAAATGGCGACACGACTCTTTTTTAGTTTTTCGAGAGCCTGTCTTCCAATAAGCATTTCTGTTCTTGAAAATGAATGCAGCATGTGTACACTCCTGTTCCCCTCTGTCATTAATCGGTTTAAGATCAAGCAATCCGTTGATCTTCTCTATGGCGCTTCGCACCACAATTATTAATATACCTTTCATGTCCCATCGTTGTCAACCGGCCGGAACAGCCCCTGAAAACACAACCCTGCAGAGTTGTGACATGACATCCTGATCCCGATCTTATTACTGATGCGCCAAACCAGTCACCTGGCTTACGTGGTCAAAGCCATTCTCTTCCAGGTACAGTCCAATACCCTGTGCTACATCGAGACAGGCGGTAGGATTCACAAAATTTGCCGTACCAACGGAAACAGCCGTAGCACCAGCCAGAAGGAATTCAACGGCATCCGCCGGGGTCATGATGCCCCCCATCCCAATAATGGGAATCGACACTGCCTGGTACACCTGCCATACCTGCCGCAGGGCGATGGGTTTCACTGCCGGACCGGAAAGTCCGCCGAAAACTTTTCTCAACACAGGCTTCCGGCTGTGGATGTCGACGGCCATTCCCAGCACCGTATTGATGAGGGATACGGCATCAGCTCCACCTGCTTCTGCCTGACGGGCAATGACAGCAATGTCAGTGACATTGGGAGAAAGCTTTACGATCACCGGCAAAGTGGTGGCGTCCCTGACAGAACGGGTAATGGTCAGCACCATTTCCGGACTCGTGGCAAAGACTTCTCCTCCCCGGTGAATATTGGGGCAGGAGACATTCACTTCCAGGGCGTGGATGCCATTCACTTCATCCAGCCGCCTGGCCATGGCGGTGAATTCCTCCACAGTGTTTCCTGAAATGTTGGCGATGACTGCCGTGTCGTATTCCCGGAGGAATGGCATTTCTTCCTCTATAAATCTCTCAATCCCAGGATTTTGTAAACCAATGGAATTGATCATCCCCATGGGTGTTTCCACTATACGTGGCACCGGATTCCCTTCCCGGGATTCAGGGGTGAGGCCTTTCACAGCAATTCCTCCCACTAAATTAAGATCCATGTATTCTCCGTATTCCCGCCCAAATCCAAAGGTACCGGAAGCAGCAATCACTGGATTATTCATCCTCAGGTTTCTGATCCCGCGGCAGCGGTCAGGAATTGTAACATGAAGAGCCTTAGAATTCATCGAAAATCACCTCCGATGCCTTGAATACCGGACCATCCTTGCAGGCTTTTTCGTAGTGACCGCCCTGGTCGTCCCGGATGCGCACCATACAGCCCAGGCAGGCTCCAATTCCACAAGCCATACGTTCTTCCATGGAGATCCAGGCAGAAACACCGGCCTCACCACAAACTGACGCCACGTTTTCCAGCATGGCGTGGGGACCACAGGCAAACACCACACCTTTCCGGTTTTCTTTCAGCTGTTGTTCCAGCAGCGTAGTGGGATAACCGGCGAAGCCTTCGCTTCCGTCATCAGTTGCTATGGAAACAACGGCTCCTGTCTGCTGGAAGTCTTTTAGGAGCATCACCCGGTCCTGAGAAGGAAATCCCAGTATCACTTCCACCTTTTTCCCTTCCTGGCACAGCCTCTCTGCTGCAAAAAGAAGCGGAGCGGCTCCCAGGCCTCCGCCCACCAGAATGACGTGGTGAGTTGAGGCATCAAGTGAGGGAAATCCGGTTCCCAGTGGTCCCAGCAGGCTCATCTTTTTGCCGGGGAGATCCGCGGCCATTATGCGGGTACCCTGTCCCACCACAGCATACAGCAAAGAAATCGTCTTTTCAGCCCGGTTCACCTGGTGAATGCTGAAAGGTCGTCGCAGCAAAGGACCACTGAGCTCGTTCACTTTAAGATGAATAAACTGACCCGGCTGGGCCTGTTCCAAAAATGCCGGTTCGGTCCGGATCACCATCCGATAACAATCCTCATGCAGACACTCCTGATACAACACTGCGCCTGTCAGTTTCTTAGGCATTCCCTGTCTCCTCCTGTCTTACTAATTTCCGTTATCTCCATATATGTAATGACCTTGCATGTGCAATCGTATCAGAGAACCGGCTGGCGCCTGACGCGGCGGCCACTTTTCATTACCATCCTTCCAGTCCAGTCACTTTAAACGAAATCGTTTTCAGCACCTCCAGCACCGCCCGGGCGGTATCCATCGAAGTGACGCAGGGGACACCGGATTCCACTGCCGCCCGGCGGATGCGAAATCCGTCACGTTTCGGCTGTTTTCCTTTCGCAGGGGTGTTGATCACCAGGTCAATCTTTTCTTCCTGAATGAGGTTGAGCAGATTGGGAACCGGATCATCAATCTTGCCCACTTCCCTCACCTGTATGCCCGCCCGGCGCAAAGCAAGCGCAGTGCCTTTTGTGGCAAAGATGGAAAACCCGATCTCCCACAGTTCCCTGATCACAGGAATCGCTTCATCTTTGTCTTTATCAGCGATGGTCACCAGAATGTTTCCATCCGCCGGAACTTCCAGACCGGAAGCGGTAAGGGCTTTATAAAGGGCTTTCGGATAGGATTCATCCATTCCGATGGACTCGCCGGTTGATTTCATCTCAGGCCCAAGGGAAGTATCCACTTCAATCAGTTTGGAGAAAGAAAATACCGGCGCTTTCACTGCGTAACCCGGCTGCGCCGGCATCAAACCTCCCCGCACCCCCTGCTGACTCAGGGTAATTCCCATGGCAGCACGTGTGGCGATCGTCACCATTGGTGTCCGGGTGACTTTGCTGAGGAAAGGGATGGTTCTGCTGGAACGGGGATTCACTTCCAGCAGGAATACCCGGTTGTGACGGATCACAAACTGAAGGTTGATGAGTCCTTTCACCTGCAGGGCCTTGGCCAGCCGCAGGGTATAGTCCAGTACGGTTTCCTGCATGTGGCGGTTCAGGTTCAGCGGCGGGGTTACGGCAATGCTGTCACCCGAATGCACCCCTGCCCGTTCCACATGTTCCATGATGCCCGGCACCAGAATCTGTTCACCGTCAGAAACTGCGTCCACTTCCACTTCCATGCCCTGAAGATACTGGTCCAGCAGCACCGGATGCTTGGGAGACACCAGAGCGGCGTTGGTCATGTACTCCTCCAACTCCTCCATGGAATAGAGGATTTCCATGTTTCTTCCTCCCAGTACATAAGAAGGACGGATCACCAGCGGGAAGCCGATTTCCGCAGCGCAGCGCACTGCTTCTTCTTCTGACCGGGCTGTTTTGCCAAAGGGCATGGGAATCCCCAGTTCCCGGACCAGGTTATTAAATTTGTCCCGGTCTTCCGCAGCATCGATGTCATCCACAGAAGTTCCCAGAATAGTGACACCCGCCTGCTTTAGTGATTCTGCCAGGTTGATAGCTGTCTGACCGCCAAACTGAACAATCACTCCTTCCGGCTGTTCCAGTTCGATGACATTCAACACATCCTCTGTGGTAAGCGGTTCAAAGTACAGTCGATCAGAAGTGTTGAAATCAGTGCTGACAGTTTCCGGATTATTATTGATGACGATGGATTCGATGCCCATATCCCGGAGTGCCCAGAGTGAATGGACGGTACAGTAATCGAATTCTACCCCCTGACCGATCCGGATCGGACCGGATCCGAGAATCAACACCTTCCGCCTGTCAGATGGCAGCGCTTCATTGGTTCCTTCGTAACTGCCGTAAAAGTAAGGAGTGACAGCGGGAAACTCTCCGGCGCAGGTATCCACCATGTGATAGGCAGGAAGTATTGCCCTGATCTTACGATGCCGGCGCACTTCTGTCTCATCTGTCCCAAGCAGATAGGCGATATGTTCGTCTGCCAGATTAATCTTTTTGGCATTCCTCAGCAGGTCGTCGGGGAGTTGATCAAGTGTCTTCTTCTTAAGCTCATTTTCCACTTCAGTAATCCCCTGGATTTTTTTCAGGAAGAAAAGATCCATGCCTGTGAGGCGGTGGATGATCAGCGGGTCAATGCCCCTGGCCAAAGCGGTGGCGATATAGAAAATCCGCTCATCGTCCCGGGCTTTGATCCGTTCCATCAATTCTTGCTCAGGCATGTCCGCCAGCTCATAGAGCACCAGACTGCATCTGTTCAGTTCCAGTGAGCGGATCCCTTTCATCAACGCTCCTTCAAAACTCCTGTCCAGGGCCATCACTTCCCCTGTTGCCTTCATTTGAGTGCCAAGCCGGCGGTCTGCCAGTGCAAACTTATCAAACGGCCATCGGGGTATTTTAAGCACCACATAATCCAGTGCAGGTTCAAAAGCAGCATGACCCATACCGGTAATGGGATTTGGAATTTCATCCAGATAAAGTCCGACTGCAATTTTCGACGCGATGCGGGCAATCGGGAAACCGGTGGCTTTAGAAGCCAGCGCACTGGAACGACTTACCCGGGGATTTACTTCAATGACCACATAATTCATGCTTTCGGGATCCAACGCAAACTGGACATTGCACCCGCCTTCCACTCCCAGGGCGCGAATGATTTTAAGGGATGCCGTGCGCAGCATCTGGTATTCGCGATTTGCCAGTGTCTGGCTGGGAGCTACCACAATACTGTCCCCTGTATGCACTCCTACAGGATCCACATTTTCCATGCTGCAAATGGCGATACAGGTGTTGTTGGCATCCCGCATCACTTCAAATTCAATCTCCTTCCATCCTGACACACAGCGCTCCACTAAAATCTGGCGCACACGGCTGCTTTTCAAACCGATGCGCGCAATTTCCCTCAGCTCTTTCTCATTATCAGCAATACCGCCGCCGGTACCACCCATGGTGTAGGCAGGCCGTACAATCACAGGATATCCAATGGATCCGGCAAAGGTCAGGGCATCTTCCATCATACCCACGACTTTGCTTTCAGCGATGGGTTCACCGATGCTTTCCAGCATCCGGTTAAAAAGATCTCTGTCTTCCGCTTTCTGTATTGCTTCCACCGGAGTGCCCAGCAGCTTAACGCCTTCCGCTTCCAAAAATCCATCCTCTGCCAGTTCCACTGCCAGATTAAGCCCCACCTGTCCGCCCAGAGTGGGCAGAAGGCCTTCAGGTTTCTCTTTTCGGATAATCTTTTTGATAAATGAAGCTGTCAGCGGTTCCATGTAAACCCTGTCCGCAATCCCGGGATCGGTCATGATTGTGGCCGGATTGCTGTTCACCAGAACTACCTGAATTCCTTCTTCCTTCAGTGCCAGACAGGCCTGTGTACCGGCATAATCAAATTCTGCTGCCTGACCGATGATAATGGGGCCGGATCCGATGACCATGACTTTTTTCAGTGATGTGTTTAATGGCATCCTGATTCCTCCTCTGTCATTAAAGCTTCAAATGTGTCGAACAATGCCGTGGAGTCGGCCGGTCCCGGCGAGGCTTCCGGGTGGTATTGGATGGAGAAAGCCGGCAGCACCTTATGCTGCAGACCTTCCACTGTGTTGTCATTCAGGTTTCGGTGAGTCACCACCAGCACATCAGGAAGAGTATTTTCATCCACTGCAAAACTGTGGTTTTGTGAGGTGATGGTCACCGCACCCGTTAACAGGTTTTTCACCGGATGGTTTCCGCCCCGATGACCAAAAGGAAGTTTCATGATTTCAGCACCGCAGGCCAGGCTTAGAAGCTGATGGCCGAGACAAATACCCATCAGCGGCAACTTCTTGATAAGTAAATCTTTGGTGGTTCTAATGGCCTCCGGGAGATCTCTGGGATCGCCGGGACCGTTGGAAAGCAGAACACCTGCAGGCTCAAATTTTAACATTTCCTTGGCGGGAGTATTTGCAGGGTACACAGAAACACAAAAGTTCCGCTTTACCAGTTGTCCCAGAATGGCCGCTTTAACCCCGAAATCCAACAAAGCGACACGTTTTCCTTTGGGGTTTCCCAGAGTATAGACCATCTTTGTGGTGACAGCGGCCACCGGGTCTGGCAGCGGCTGCATCATTAAATCAAAATCCGTTTGTACGCTCTGCGGCAGGATCATCCCCTTCATAGAACCTTTTTCACGTATGTGTATGGTGAGCGCACGTGTGTCAACCCCCTCAATCCCGGTAATTCCGTTTTCCTCCAGATATGTCTCCAGGTGACTTTCTGACCTGTAATTGCTTGGCGCACGACAAAGCTCCTTGATGATGAGTGCAGTCACTTTGGGACTGGAAGACTCGACATCTTCCCGGTTAATCCCATAGTTTCCCACGAGAGGATACGTCAACACCACCATCTGGTTCATATAGGACGGATCCGTCAGCAGTTCCTGATAACCGGTCATACCGGTATTAAAAACCACTTCCCCTCTGACTGCTTTTCTGGCGCCAAATATTTTTCCTGTAAAGACGGTACCATCTTCCAGAACCAATCTACCCTTCATTCTTCTTCCTCCATTTCTAGAGCTCAGGTTCATCCGACCACAGATATCAAAAAATCCCTGCCGTCTCAAGACAGCAAGGATTATCCTTTGGCGCAAAGAAACCTTCCTTTGCGCGAGTAAAGGAAGGTTCAGGAATCATTAACCTGTGCATCATTCCTTACCAGTCTCACGGGACCAGTTTAAAGGACCATGTAATTTTGTTTATCGTACCAAACCACCAACCATCTGTCAAGATGAATTCCATCGGAACAGTTTGTCCAGTCTGCTCTTTTATTCGTTGATGTCAAACAGCAACGCCCGTACCGGAGCTGCTTCAGCTCCTTTGATTTTAAGCGGTGCAGCCACAAGGAGATAATCTCCTGCTGCCACTTCCTTCAGTCGCAGCCCTTCCAAAATCAGAATTCCGCTGCCCAACAACGTCCGGTGAGTTTCCCGATTCGGCTGATCCCGTTCGATGCCTAAAGCGTCAATGCCCACTCCTTTAATTCCCAGTTCCTTAAGATAGCGAGCTCCTGAGGCTTCCAGATAAACGAAGGAGAAATCAAAAGCATCCTGATTTGAATTGCGGGTTTTTAGCAGGACAAAACTGTCGGCGGTGATCTCCAGTTTCTCGAGATCTTCCCGGCTGACGGCGTTCGCCACATGGGTCAGATCCAAAACCCGGCATCGTGTCACCACCTGGTCCAGCATCAATGTGTCCAGTGTCGCCCCTCTCCTTATCATATGAAGAGGCATATCCAAGTGGGTGCCGGTGTGCATGCCGAGTGTGATGGCTGATTCATAGGCGTCTCCCTCATCAAAATCACGGGTGACCCTGATCATCGGCCGGTTTTCTTCCCGATTCTTATAGATGGTCATTTCTTCAGAGATTTCCATACTGATGTCAATGATTTTTCCAGACCATTTCATGATATTTCCCTCCGTTTATGTTTTATTCATTATTCTCATTCGCACTGACTCCCTGTATGCATGATGCTGCTTCCATTGGGACATGCGATTATTTTGTGTATGCGCGCACTGATTATATTGGTATTTTCAGGGTATTGAACGAACAGTGCATTAAAGCATTGCCATCTCGTTAAGGGGGTTTCTGCAACATGCAATGGATTAAAATATATCTGGTTGCTGTCATTGTCTTTTTTGCCATCGATCTGATCTGGCTGGGAGTGGTTGCCCAAAAATTTTATCAGAATCAAATCGGCTTTCTGCTCAATCCGAAAGTCAACTGGCCGGCTGCCATTTCTTTTTACCTGCTTTATATTGTTGGATTGGTCTACTTTGTCGTGCGGCCGGCACTTATTCAGGGCAGCTGGCAGACAGCTTTGTTTACCGGCGCTTTCTTCGGTTTTATCACCTATGCCACATATGACTTAACCAATCTTGCCACCCTGAAGGACTGGCCGCTGCTGGTTACCCTTGTCGATCTGCTGTGGGGTACCACGCTGGGGGCTTCTGTCTCCACGGTAACCTATTTAATCGTCAGAGCTCTGGACTGGTTTCAGTAAGCTTAGCCTGACATCGATCCTTTCCGCACGGTGACTTCCCGCTCTTCCCTCAAACCTTCCGGATCCACCAGGATCATGCGGAGGGTTTTTACCTGTTCATTATCCCTGTTATCCACCAGGATATCGTACTCCCCTCGACGCCGAACGACTTTCAGGTGGATCTCACTGTATGCTCCACGCTGATATCCGCGGCTGATTCCGTCATCATCATAATACACATATTCTGCCTGATCATCGATAAACACCAACACCGTCAGAATAGAAAGATCCATTTCCCCCACATTCATGGCCGGCTTACCCATGACCAGCATCCTGTTTCGCCGAATAAAGATGGGTGTTTCCACCAGCTCTACCGGCATATGATGATACCCGGCTGACATCACTTCCAGATCTCCTTCTTCTACACTTACTGCCCGCCACAGAAGCATCGGTTCCGGAAGATACACATATCTGCCCCGGGCATTCTCCCGATAGACAGGAGCCGACATGAGCGACTCCCCCACCAGAATCTGATCATCGGTAAGCGATGAGGGTTCGTCGTCGTATTCAAAGCACAGCGGCATAAAATAAAGACCATTGCTCCGGGCAGCTTTCATGTATTCACTGTACAGGTAGGGAATCAGAGAATATCGCAATCGGATCACATTGCGCATGGTTTCAGTGGTCTTGTTATCAAAAGCGAAGGGTTCCTGGTTTCGGGTATTGAGTGCGGCGTGATTCCGGAATAAAGGCGCAAACAAGCTGAACTGGCTCCAGCGGATCACCAACTGAGCGTTGGCATCGTCACTGAAACCGCCCGTATCCGCACCCGTGTACAATATGCCGCATTGGTTGATTGCAGGCATCATCTGCAGGTTGAGCAAAATATGTTCCCACCAGGAGTGGTTATCCCCAGTCCAGATACCGGCAAAACGACCCTGCCCGACAGCGGAAGCCCTTGAAAACAGGAGGAATCGACGGTCAGGATCAATCTCCTGCAAACCTTCCGCGGCGGCACGGGTCATGTTGAAACCATAAAGGTTGTGGATTTTTGCATGATTCATCAGTTCACCGTTTACCTGATGATAAAACTTCTGATAATCTGCCGGGTGATTAAACAGTGTCTTGAAAGAATCGGTGAGAAGAAAGAAGGTATCAATGTCCAGGTTCTTCTCCTCACTGTCCTTCGCCAGCTGGATTGCGTCCCGCAGCCGGTCTTCTGTATAGAAAATGGAGGGTTCGTTCATATCATTCCAGAATCCGTCGATCCCCATGTCCGTCAATACCTTGTACTGCAGGCCGAACCACCGGCGGGCTTCCGGGTTCAAAAAATCCGGATAATGCACTTTCCCCGGCCAGACAGCTGCTACAAAAGGCTTTTCATCAGGATTGAGGCAAAAATATCCTTTTTCAATGCCTTCCTCATAGACGGCGTATCCGTCTTCAATCCTGACCCCGGCATCGATGATGGGAATCAGGCGAAATCCCTGCTCTTTCATTTCTTCCACGAGTTGCTGAAAGTGTGGGAAAGCATGATAGTCAATGGTAAAGTCCTTGTACCTTTCCATGTAATCAATGTCCAGGTAAATGGCATCGCATGGGATCTGGTGTTTTAAAAACCCGCCGGCCACTGCCTCAATTTCCTGCCTGGTGTTGTAACTCCAGCGGGATTGCTGAAATCCAAATGCCCATTTAGGCGGTACGTAGGATTCCCCCATCAGATGACGAAAGGCCAGCGTCAACTCTTTGAGGGTCCCGTTTGCAAAGTGAAACAGATCCACATCTGAACCGGTGATGGTAATGACCAGCTGGTCATGCTCGGAGAATCCAATATCAAACACCACTTTTCCCGGAAAGTCAATGAAAAGGCCGAAAGGCTCCTGATCATCCACCAGTAAAAAGTTATGGGCTCCATAGAGAGATTTTTTCCCGGGAGTGTGGATGGGGTCATCGGTGCAGAATGATTCGTATAGGCCACCCCTTTTGTTCATTCCCCTCAGATTCTCGCCCAGACCAAAAACGCGGGTGTTTTCAGTCATGCGATAACGCAGCTGAACGCGATGATCTGCCATTTTTAATTCCCAGGGCATTGTCGGCATAGCTGCCAGTGGTTTTGCCGCCTCACGATCAAACAGTAGGCTTTCCGTTTGCAAGGGCGTCCCAAAAGTAAACCACAGACTCTGATGATCAATACGACGAATTTCCATGATCCTGCCTCCCTTGACTTAGTACAATAGTCTTAAATGTTCTTTCCTGGTGTCTGCCTGATAGTTATACTCATACGCCTGCAGGCAGCGGAATAATCTTTTTGCAATCATTTTCTTAATTTCACCGATGTAAATGTATCTTAACTACGGCAATGCGAGGTATCTTTTTGTCAAGAATACCACAGTTGTCGTTCAGGAAAAAGTGATTGTGGAGTGGATAAGACACTTATTATTCAGCCTGTTTGATCATTCGCTTTTTCATAATATCAAAACCGCCTGTATCATAAGGGCAGGCGGTAAGGGTGTGCTGCATTGAATTGATGATTTATCCATTTGACATTGTGCGGTCTTTTTGTTCTTCTTTTTCAAAAATACAGGCATGAAAATGATCGTCTCCCACCTTTTTGAAACTGTGATCGCATGTTTTACATGCATCCTGTGCAAAAGGACACCGCGGACCGAATCGGCAGCCTACCGGCAAGTTAATCTGGTCGGGCGCCTCGTCATCAATAATGATCCGTTTTTTTTGATAATCCGGATCCGCCACCGGGACTGCCGAAAGCAAAACCTGTGTATAGGGATGCTGAGGATTGTCCACCACTTCATTAACCGGGCCAATCTCCATGATTTTGCCCAGATACATAATGGCAATCCGATCGCAGAGATACTTGATGGTGGACAGATCATGCGACACATAAAGCATGGTGAGTCCCATTTTCTTGCGCAGATCTTTGAGCAGATTCAGAATATCTGCGCGTATGGAGACATCCAGCATCGATACCGGTTCATCAGCCACCAGCACTTTGGGCTCTACCACAATCCCGCGGGCAATGGCTACCCGCTGGCGCTGCCCACCGCTCAACTCGTGTGGATAGCGGTAGATGAAGTGCTCAGGTGGTTTTAATTCGGCAATTTCCAGTACTTTCATCACTTTTCCATAAATTATTTTTTTGTCTCTGATTCCGTGTATCCGCAACGGTTCGGCTATGGTGTCAAAAACATTAAATCGCGGATTCAGGGTTTCATAGGGATCCTGGAATATCATCTGTACTTCCTTACGAAAACTCTTTTGAAGCTTCCGGCTGCTGACTTCCAGCGGATGGCCGTCAATGGTGATGCTTCCCTCCGTGGCATCCTGCAGTCTGACCAATATTTCTCCCGTCGTGGTTTTACCGGAACCGCTTTCACCGGCAAGGCCCAGGATTTCACCTTTATGAATAGTCAGATTAATCCCGTCAATCGCCTTCACATATTTTTTTTCCTTACCGAAATAATCTTTCAGCCCTTTGTTAACGGGATAGTGTTTTTTAAGGTCCTGTATCTGAATTAAAGGAGTTTGGCTCACGATGCATTCCTCCTTCTTTCTTCAATCATCCGTTCACGAACGGTTTCCCATGTTTGCCTTTTTGTGCATTCAACCCGAAAATATTCGATCTTGTCATTGTAATGACAGGCGCTCAAATGACCCTGTGCAATTTCTTCCAACAGTGGTTCCTCTTTTATGCATTTTTCTGTTCTAAACGGGCATCGTTCCTGGAAGCGGCAGCCGTATTGTTCTCTCATCAAATTGGGCGGTGCTCCGGGAATGGATATGAGTTCTTCCCCAATTTCTGTTATACTGGGAAAGGCATTGTTCAGTCCCAGGGAATAGGGATGTGCCGGTTTTTTGAAAAATACCTTTGTGCTGGCTTTCTCCATGATTTTACCGCCATACATGACAACGATCGTTTCACAGGTTTCAGAAACCACTGATATGTCATGGGTGATGAGAATCATTGAGCTGTTGATTTTCTTCTGTATATCAATGATTTGATGCAGAATCCTGTCCTGGACCACAACATCCAACGCTGTTGTCGGCTCATCTGCAATGATCAGGGAAGGATTAAGCGTTAGTGCCATGGCAATAATCGCCCGCTGCTTCATTCCGCCGCTCATTTGATGAGGATAGCTTTTTAGCCGCTTAGCCTCCAGCCCCACCATACGAAAAACGTCCACCGCTCGTTCATAGGCCTGGTCCCGCTTCATCCTGGTATGGGTCATAATGCCTTCAACCAACTGGTCCCCCACAGTATACACCGGATTCAGAGCATTCATGGCACTCTGGGAAACCATGGCTATTTCATTGAGCCGCAACTTACGGACTTCCTCCTCGGTTTTGGGGATCAGATCCTCTCCCTTGAAGATTATTTGACCAGTACTGATCCGGCCATTTTTTGACAGCAGTCTCATAATGGATTTGGCCAGAGTCGTTTTGCCACAACCGCTTTCCCCGACCAAACCCATGCTTTCTCCAACTTCCAGTGAGAAAGAGACGTCATCCACCGCCTTAAGCGTTCCTTCTTCCGTTGTATATTCAATACTGATATGTTTAACATCCAGCAACGCCATCCTCATCGCCTCCTTAATCTCGGATCCACCACTTCTTCCAGTGCTCTTGCCAGGAAAAAGATGGAGAGGAGCAGCAGCACTATGGCCAAACCGGGTGCAGTAATCCACCACCAGGCAACACGCGAGTTGCCTGTGGTAAAGACAATGTGAAGTATCTGACCCCAGCTGGGTACCGTGGGGTCCCCAAATCCCAAAAAGGCAATACTTGCTTCAGCTGCAATGGCCCAGTTAACCATAAAAGCCATTTCCAACATGATCAGCGGAATAACGTTGGGAAGGATGTATTTAAACATGATCCGGGCATCCCCTGCTCCAGCCACCCTCCCGGCTTTGATAAAGGGGCGTTTTGCAATGGACAGCACCTGGGAACGGACAAGACGGGCCACCGTTCGCCAGGACAAGAGAGATACTGCCAAGATCACATTCCATATACTGGGCTTTAAAACGGCTGCAAGCACGATTACAAACGGAATAAAGGGGATAGCATAGAAAAAATCAACCACCCGCATAATCAGTGTATCAATCCAGCCGCCATAATATCCGGCAATAATCCCGACAACCGAGCCGACGACAGTTACCAGAAAAGCTGCCAAGATACCCACCGTCAGAGCTGTTTTCGTTCCCAGCACCACTTGTGAATAAATATCTCTTCCCACATCTGTGGTCCCAAAGGGATGTGCCATGGATGGTGCTTCCAGTCGGCGTATTTTCCCCTCTTCATCGTAATGCCTGTCCCGGGGACCGTAAGGTGCAATCGCATCTGAAAAGGCAGCGATCCCGATGAAGAAGATCAACAGCACAACACCAATCAGGGCAAGTTTATCACGCCGAAGATTTTTCAGGAAAAGTCGGAAAACGCTCTGGGTATTGGCTTTCTTGTGAACAGTTGTTGCAACACTCATGCTTTCACCTTCTTCTTTGATTATTTGTACGAAATCCGCGGATCCAGGAAAGCATACAGCATATCAGCCACCAGATTCATGAACATGACAATGGCAGAGATGATGATGAAGCAACCCTGGGCAAGGGGGTAATCATGGCGTGTCACTGCTGTGACAATCTCGCGGCCTAGACCAGGCCAGCTGAAAACCACTTCAATGAGTACCTGGCCGCCAATGGCTGCACCAATGAACAGGGCACCGGCAGTGACCACCGGAAGCAGTGCATTTCGGGCAGCATGACGGTAAAGAACAATCCTTTCTTTTACGCCTTTCGCCCGGGCCATCTCAATATAATCCTCCGACATGACTTCCAGCATACTGTTTCGCATGATCAGCATGGGTGTCGCAATGAAATATAATCCTGCCACCAAACTGGGTAAAATGAGATGCCTCACGAAATCTTTATTGAAAAACATTTCAGCAAAGGTGCCTCCGCCTGTTCCCGCTGTGCGCATTCCCTGTGCAGGCAGCCAGCCCAGCCGGACTGAAAACAGGAGGATCATCATGAGACCCACCCAAAATGTCGGTGCTGACCGAAAAATTAAAGAAAAAGTAATTCCCAGGGATTCCAGTTTTGAACCACGCTTCCAGGCCATCCAGGCACCGCCGAAAATACCAATGCTATAAGCAAACACCATAGCGGTAAGCATGAGGATCAGTGTTGCTGCAAGCTTTTCCTGAATAATTTCAATGGCAGGCTTATTATAGAAAAAAGAATTTCCAAAATCAAACCGCACCAGGTCCTTCATAAATATCTGGTATTGGTCCCATAAACTTCCGTCAAGCCCATACCTTTCCAACAACTGCTGTCTTGCCTCCGGTGGAATGGAAGGATCCACCACATAGGCTGTGGGATCGCCGGGCATGGTCCGGAACAGGAAGAATATCATGGTCGAGACCAGGATGATCATCAGCAGCATGACTCCTAACCGCCGCAAAAAAAATTTGAACACACCTTCACCTTCCTTCGCCTTAAAACAGGGAACGCTGTCAGGCATTTTTATCACTTCAGCACTGTCTACGAATTATATATGTACAGACACATCATGAAAGTCGAAATCAATCGACTTTCATGTTGTGTCTGGTCTTAATGCTCTCCTGATGAACTATTACCTTGTTCGTTAACTTATCGGTCCAGTTTACTGGACCGGCATCCGCAGTCTGCCTTCGCTGTCCCAGGTAAAACCAGCTTCCGCCAGAATCTCGCGGGCACGGACAGGATCATAGGTGTCATAAATGGGTACTTCTGGGTTATGCCAGAACTCATTGGCTTCAACGATGGTCAGACCGCCGCCGCCGCGAGCACCATAACCGTTCAGGTGAACGTCCAGAGCCAGGTCATAGTCGGTAATATGGGCCATGGCAATTCGAAACGCTTTGTTGCTGAATGGTGCGCGATCAAGGTTCATACCGATATAAAAGAATCCGATATCGTCGCCAGCCGTCAACTCCAGATGATCATATTTCCCACCTTCATTGTTGTCAATCTGCTCCGTATGCGCCGGTACCAGATCGTAGGAAACCATGTCCACCGTACCCAGTTCCAGTGCCGTTAGAACACCTTCAGGGGAAGCAAAGATCTGGAAGATATAACCATCAATGTAAGGCTGTTCGAAATAATCATCAAAACGTGACAGCACCAGCTCTTCGCCTGTCTGGAAACGTTCCAGTTTAAAGGGGCCGCTGCCGATGGCTTCATCATTCGTGTACTGGACAGGATTCTCAATGTTTTCCCAGATATGCATGGGAAGAATGGGAATTTGTGCCAGAGTGTTGGTAATGAAAGGTGCATAGGGGTATCCCAGGTTGAATCGGACAGTATTGTCTCCAATAATTTCGATGGATTCAATTGGCGCCAGGAAAGAACCGAAATATTCCACATTTTCATTGATAAACAGTTCATAGGAAAACTTAACGTCTTCTACAGTAACCGGTTCACCATCATGGAAGGTCATCCCCTGTTTCAGCGTCACGTCGATCACATCATCCTCAACCACTTCCCAGCTTTCTGCCGCCCATGGAACAGGTTCAATTTCGGGTGAGAGTCTAACCAGCTTGTCATAGATCAGACGCAGGTTGCGCCATCCATAAACGCTCTTGGAACTTAGCGGGTTAATATCATCAATATTCACATTACTGGCAACCGTAAGAACCGTTTTGTCAGTCTTGGGTTTAATGGTGAAAGGTGTCCATTCATTAAACAAACCTTCCCCAGGAATATTGATCACATCTTCAAAGAGATCTTTGTTATAGGTCTGCATATTGGCTCTGGAATACAGAGTTACCTGCGGAACATCTTCTGCCAGAATTCGCTGGGCTTCGAAGACGATTTCTTTTCGCTTGTCAATATCCATTTCCTGACGCTGTGCATCTGCCAGGACATCAAATTCAGGGTTGCGGTACCGATTCGTGTTATTACCACCTGGATCAGCGTTATCAGAATGATTGATGGAATGAATAAACATATCTGGATCTAAACGTTCGATTCTTCCGGACCATCCGATGGTGTACGCATCGAAATCACCGTCATCCCCATAAAGGACATCCAGTAACACGGCAAAATCCATGGGTTGGGCAACGGCGTCAACACCAAGCAGCTGCAGTTCTTCAGCGACTTCCTGGGCCATTTCGTAGTTAACCATGTTGGCTTCTGGCAAAGAACTCAGGATCGTGATGGATGGCACTAGTTCGCCCATTTCCTCGTCAGGAATATCTGACGCTTCCGGCGCCTCAGGTGCTGTAGCAGGAGCCCCACACGCAGCCAGCAGCATTGCAGCCACCAGCAGCAAACCAATCCATGCTTTTTCTTTCTTGAAGTACATGTTATTCCTCCTTTGTTTTCTTTATTTTCTCATTGCTACATAGCCAGAATGGCCTATCTCAATTTATCATCATTAGCACTATCTGTCAATTGCAATTTAATTCAATTTTTTGATATTTTATTAATTCTATGTTTTTCGTCATTGGAATCAGCTGTTTTGCGTTATTATATTTTTATTAGTTCTCTTTAAATATTATCTGTAATTTAATGATAAACGCAGTTAATGACTTGTGTTTGGCATACCGTAAATTGTAACGTATAATTGCATCATTAATTTCATTTTTTAAATAGTATAAGCCCAGGGATTTAGTTGTCCCCAGGCGTAAAGAACGTTTATCCAATTACATGACACAGATTCTGGATTGCCAGTATTCGGCACTTACTCCCTTAAATTCATTTTGTTCTTTTTCAGCGCAAGCATCACAACAATGACAACAGCTCCCAAGACTGACAAAACCAGTACGACAGGCACCACCAGCAACAGGATGTATGGATTGTTGAACATTCTTACCAAGCCAGTTTCCGGCTCACTGCGATGATACATGCGAAACACCAGTTCCTCCTGCGGCAGTTTCTCAAAGAAAGCCCTATAATGCCCGGATCTTTCATCATACACCATTGGAAGACTGCTGCTCAGAATATGGGGCTGCTCTTTGTGCGGAACAATCTCAATGGAAAGGTTCTGAAAGTGCTGCCACTCAGACGCCGGACTCAGCAGGTAAGCAATCAGTGCCGTGTACCGGGAGGTGCCGCTTCGATCCTGGGAGGCCTGCATTTCGTAGCTGACAGAAATATCACGTTTGCTTTCCGGCATAAAATCAACCGTATACACGAAGGCTCCCACATATGAAGTGTCGAAATAAAGATCGAAGATATCCCAGTCCAGACTAAATACCCATCTTCTTTCACCCAGCAAATCATCCAGTCGATCGGCGGCAAAATGCATCATTGCTGTCGAAACAGCAGGATCGCCGGAAGGGATTTTTTCACTGACCAATTCCTGAAACATCTCTTCCAGAGTGCGGAAATCCTGTTTGATGGCGACTTCCTCCGGCACATCAAACCCTTCCTGTAACGGTTTCTCGCCCATCATGACAATCCGGGCGTCAGACATTTGCCGGCTGTCACTCTGTCCCGGGATCCACCGGCTCAGCGTCACATCACCTCTTACATTCTGAACCCTACCGTTGAAACCGCTTTCCATAACCGTATGATGCCTGGGATCCACCGTGAATGTCACAGAAGCTTCATATGCATCAACCTTCTGGGGAAACTGGAAAGTATAGACGACAACCTCTTCCTGAAGGTTGAAGTGGGTGGGTTCCTGATGCGCTCGGTTTGCAGCCTTTACAAGTTCCGTCATACTCAGGGATCTGACAGTTTCCAGGTACCGCTCGTATCCATCTTCCTGATGAACTGAAAACGGCATCTCCGGCATATCCATCAACCGATAGATTTTAAATCCCACCGGTATCCCATCAGCCGTGATTCTGACGGAGTCTGAGAAAGACCGCGAAGGACTGGTTATGAAGGGAAAAAGCATCAGCTGGCTGACTGCCTCATCCCCATGATGGACCATGCGATAATCCGCGGTAATCTGTGCTGAAAACCGGCCTTCGTGACTCAGATCAATCCGCAAGTACTCTGAATCAATACTGAGCGATGTACTTTCTCCGGGAATCATGGAAAACGCTGGTTCCTCCATATAAACAACTGGCCCGGAATTTCCATATACTGATACTGAGAATAGTGAGATTGCCAATACCAAAAGCGCCGCCCGGCAAACCATCGTTCGGCATCTATCAGGCTTCATCTTCGGTAACACCTCCGTGTGAAAGATTCTGGCCAGTGATCATTCTGGTGACGTCTTCAACGGTTCACAACATTCGTGGGAGCACCCTTCAGAAAAGAATCCAGGTTTTCTGCCGTCAGATTCATCAGCCGGCGACGGGCTTCAATGGGTGCCCAGGATATGTGGGGAGTAATCAGACAATTAGGTGCCTTCAACAGCGGATTATCTGCTTTAATCGGTTCTGCCGAGACCACATCAAGCGCAGCCCCAGCCACCTTTCCGTTATGAAGTGCCTCCGCCAGGTCTTCTTCCACAATCAACGGTCCCCGCGAGGTGTTGATAATTCTCACGCCTTCTTTCATTTTGCTGATGTTATGTTGATTAATAATCCCTTTGGTGTCCTCAAAAAGAGGGCAGTGGAGACTGATAAAATCCGATGATCTCAGCAATTCCTCCAGGGTTACAAATAAAAGCGTCTCTGACTCCAGTTCCTTATTGGGCCGCGGTGTGCAGGCCAGTATTTTCATCCCCAGCGCCTGGGCAATCCGGGCGGCAGCCAGGCCGATCCGACCGAGGCCAATAATGCCCAGATGTTTGCCGTCCAATTCGACAAGTGGGTATTTCCAAAAACTCCAATCAGGGTTTTGAGTCCATTCTCCGCGATGAACCGCATCGCTGTGAGCACCTGCATGGTGGCACATTTCCAGCATCAGGGCAATGGCCATCTGGGCAACAGCGGCAGTGCCATAGGTCGGAATATTTGTCACGATAATGCCTTTCTCCCGGGCTGCTTCAACGTCCACAATATTGTATCCGGTAGCCAGCACCCCAATATACTTCAGGTCAGGCAGCTGATCCATTGCCTGTCTGGTCACAGGTGTTTTGTTGGTGAGGATAACATCCGCTTCTTTACACCGTTCCACCACCAAAGACTGTCCCGTTAGATCATAACCCGTTCGTTCATAAACTGTCAGTTCGCCATAGTGTTCCACAGGCTCCCAGGATATATCTCCCGGATTCAGCGCATATCCATCCAACACCACTATCTTCATCGTCAGTCCCCTTTCAAAATGTCCGTTAGTATCAAAGCGGTCGTTTAATTGACACTCAATCATCCAGTGTCATTTTAACAGGTGTGCAGAAGTTGATCAACCGATTGACCATCAGCGTTCATTTTTTACGATGAATCGCACCATGACAGTGCCTATCCTTTTCATTCTCCAGACTTCTTCAGAAGCTCCTGATACTCTTCCCAGGTATCAACATCCAGTCCGGCAGTTTCCATGGCGACGGGAATCTGTGCCACCCGATCCGGATGAGCCCGGATGACTTTCCGCCCGCCTTCATCTCCCCGCAGCTGCATTAATTCCGGCCAGAAAACATTTGGAAACAGCACAGGACTACCTGGTCGGTTGCCATAGAGCGGAACTAAAATTTTTCCGGGGGCATTGACTGCTGACTTTATGAGCGTATTGATCATCTCCGCCTGAATCAAGGGCTGATCTCCCATAATGAAAAGACAGGCAGAACTTTTCGGGTGGATGCTCCGAAGCCCGAGCCTGATGGCTTCACTTTGCCCATCATACGCAGCTGAATTATGGACAGTTCTGTCGACACAGCACCCAGCTGCCTCTTTCACTTCTTCCCGACGATAAATCAGGATGGTTTCATCCACACTGGAAACGGCGACAGCATGAGCGACCTTCAGAATCATGGGAACACCATCAATGGGAAGCAGAAGTTTCTCCCGTTCCATCCTCACAGCGAATCCTGAGGCTAAAATGACTGCTGAGATCACTTTCGTTCACCCCATTTTATGGAATAGATCAAAGGATCGAATTGGGTGATCAGCACCCGGTCGATCTTCGATGTGCCTGCCATCACTTTAAGAACAATGCTTTCTGCTGCATGCCGGCTCGAAAGGTTGTCTGCCTGGTTCAGCAGAAGGATTCTTTCGGTCATTACTGGTGTTCCTTTAAACAGCCCCTGTGGATGCATAATGAGTGCTGCCAGATGATCCGGCTCAATTTGCTCTCCTGGTTCTGCGCCCGTAATCCCACAAAAATGCGGCAGCCGGTGGATGTATTCAGGGTCCGCCGGTTTGCCCACAGCCGATAGTCCGATAACCCCGACAACGATGTGGGTATTATCAGGAATGGCCGGTTCATAACCCGCAGGTGCTTTGACAGGTTTTTGTCTGGATCCGTCCGCTTCGATCAGGATAACATCAAACCAACCTCTCCTGACGACATCAGACAAGGCCTTCAGCGAAACCCCTCTCAATTTTCCTTCATCTGTTTTAACACTTCCCCAAACAGTCACAGCCGGTGTGTTCATAAAAAGCTTTTGATTCTGATGAGACAGCTCCGGGTTCACCACCAGGAAATCTGTTGGTTCACGGTCCGGTACAAAGATGGCTGTGGTAGTGGTCACCAGCACCGCTTTGCCCTGTTTGCGGAGTTCTGCAGCAAGACTGAACAGGGCAGTGGTTTTACCGCCTGCCCCCACAAATGAAATGATTTGTCTGGAGAATAAGTTTAATCCCAGAAGCTGCCAGAATTCCATAATCCACATCCCTCTGGCAACCGGTAGTTGCCAGTCAATCGTTCTTCATGGATCCTTCCGTTGAATCCATTTGCCAAGGCTTCTCCTTGCCACCCTATTCCTGCACCTGAATGTCGATAAATTTGAACTGCTGCACATCAAACAAACCCATATCGGTTAGCTTAATCTCGGGGATCACGGGCAGCGACAGAAAGGATAACATCATGAAGGGGTCAATCTCGCGGCTGATGCTCAGCTTTTTCCAGGCCATCTGAATCATCTCCTCGAGCGACTCTCTCACGGTTTCCAACGGCCTGTCGGACATCAGGCCGGCGATGGGCAAGGGCAGCGTGGCAAGTATATTTCCTCCACTGCACAGCGTGATGCCACCGCCAACATACTTGATTTCTCCAATGGCCGCCAGCATATCTCTGTCATTATCACCGATGACAATCAGGTTGTGGGAATCATGGCCAATGGTTATGGCAATGGCTCCATTTTTCAACCCAAACCCTTCCACCAGTCCCAGTCCGATATTGCCTGTGGCGTGATGCCTTTCTATCACAGCCAGTTTTATGATATCCAGGCTTTTATGATATGTAAAGCAGCCATTCTCAAAATTCACTTTTCGCACTGTCTTTCGCGTAACCAGGGTATGTGGTAATACCTCTATGATGTTAACAATATCTGTCTTCAGGTTGAGACATAAATCCTGATCTGTTATGACAGGGATGTTCACTGAGTTCGTCACCATCGAGCTGTCCTGTGGTGCTGACTCAAACAACGGTTTGCCTTCAACGGCTACCAGTTTCCCCCGGCTAAATACCTTGCATGCTTTGAAGTCTTTTAAGTTGTCAAAAACCACCAGATCTGCCTGATATCCTGGCGCCACTGCTCCCAAGTGCTTCAATCCGTAACATTCAGCCGTGTTAATTGTGGCCATGCTGATCGCAGCGATGGGGTCAATCCCCTCTTCCACCGCCAGTCTCAAATTGTTATCGATGTGTCCCCGGGTCAACAAGTCTTCCGGATGTTTGTCGTCCGTGCAAAACAGGCATCGGCGCACATTTTCCCTGGTAACTGCCTGCACCAGATCCCTGAGGTTTCTGGCAGCGGATCCTTCGCGGATGAGGACATACATTCCCAGCCGCAGCCGGTTCACCATTTCTTCCACCGTGGAGCACTCATGCTCTGTTTGAATGCCTGATGCTGCGTAAGCCATCAGTTCCTTGTCCTTTATGTTGGGTCCATGACCGTCAATGAGCCGATCACCGGCGCCAACGATTTTATCCAGAATGAATTCCTCCGCATCAACGACTCCCGGATAATCCATCAGTTCAGCCAGTCCGAGAACCCGTTTGTGCTGGTAAAGAGGCGCCAGGTCTGATGCTGTCAAAACAGCCCCGGCATTTTCAAAAGTGGTGGTGGGTACACAGGAGGGCAGCATGATATAGACCTGCAGCGGGATGTTCTCAGTCGCTTTCAGGATGTATTCAATGCCCTGGATGCCTGCTACATTGGCAATTTCATGGGGGTCCGCCACAATGGTGGTAGTCCCCCTGGGAACCACAGCCCGCGCAAATTCAGCTGGCGCCACCATGGCGGATTCCAGGTGCATGTGCGCATCGATCAACCCCGGCGCCAGGTATTGTCCCTGAAGATCCATTTCCTGTTCTCCTTCATATGTGCCAATACCTGCAATGATGCCATCCTGGATGGCTACATCTCCTTCAATGATTTCCGAAGTAAAGACGTTGACCACACGGGCGTTTTTCAGCACCAGTGCTGCTTTCTTTTTTCCGGAAGCGACTCTTATGCGACTTCTCAGCTGGTCTTTCATAAAGATACTCCTTCCTTCTCCCTGATCGCTATCAACAGCTTATCTGGAGTCACAGGAATTTCTGTCATGCGAACTCCCACGGCATCATAAATGGCATTCAGTACCGCTGGTGCCACTCCCAGCATCACCGGCTCTCCGATGCCTTTCGCTCCGTAGGGAGCTGTCGATTCCGGTGATTCAATGATTATTTTTTCCAGATCCGGAACGTCCATGGCCGTGGGTATCAGGTAACTGGAATACCGGTCATGTTTCATTTTGCCTTGCTGCAGGTTAATATCCTCCATCAGCACATACCCCAGGCCCATGGCAAAACCTCCGTCCATCTGCCCTTCAATGAGCTTTGGATTCACAGCACGACCGACATCCTGTGCGCATACCGCCTTGATAATCCTGACTTTACCTGTATTCGTATCCACTTCCACCTCAATGCCATACACATTAAAGGTATACGGCCAATAGGGATTTCCCTGCCCGGTTTCATCATCCAGCCGTGTCGTCACCGCTGTAAAACTGTCTTCCGCCCTCAACATTTCCGGTCCGGCTAAAAAGGCCATTTCTTTATAGCTGAGAGTCACATCCGGATCATCCGGATGCAACAATTTATCCCCATCGATCGTAATCCGATCCTGCTCATGAATGTTCCACTGATCAGCCGCTGCCGCCTTCATTTTCATCAGCAGTTTTTCTGCTGTTCGTTTGACGGCATTCCCTGTATTGTAGGTTTGCCGGCTGGCAGCTGCAGTGCCGGCATCCGGCACATCATCTGTGTCCTCACAAATAAAATGAACCTGAGCCATGGTCAGACCCATTACTTCAGCCGCCATTTGGCTGAGCACTGTTTTCGCTCCCTGCCCCACTTCAGCAGCGCCCGCAAACACAGTGACGGAACCGTCTTTTTCCAGTTGTACGACTGCTCTGGACACGTCAGGGAACCCATTCCCATAACCGGTGCCATAAAAACTGCAACCGATCCCTTTCCCGGTTTTCTTCATCGGTTTATCCCTCCCCACTCTTTCAGAGGCATGTCCATCTTCTCAGCGACGGATTCAATGCAATCTCTTAATGGGACACTTTCAGACAGCAACTGGCCTGTCGCCGTCATTGACCCCACCTGAAACGCGTTTTTCAGGCGAATGGCTATAGGACTCATTCCCAGCTTTTCCGCCAATGCATCCATCTGCATTTCGTGCGCAATGGGTACCTGGGCAGCTCCAAATCCGCGCATGGCTCCTGCAAAGGGGTGATTGGTGTAAGCACTGTACCCATCAACCCTCACATGAGGGATGACATATGGGCCGCTGGCATGAACCCCAGCCTTTCTCAGGACGTTGATTGCCCAAGAGGCATAAGCGCCCGTGTCGGAATAAATGGTCACTTCCATCGCCAGCAGGTTTCCATCTCTGTCGGCGCCAGTTTTGTATTTCATTTTCATGGCATGGCGCTTTGCATGGGCATAAAAAGATTCTTCCCGGGAATAGGTGGCTTTCACCGGCCGTTTGAGCAGCCAGGCCGCCAGTGCCAGATGAATTTGCATGGTCACGTCTTCCCGTCCGCCAAAGGCACCGCCAACCGCAGGGTTTATCACTTTTACACGTTCAACCGGGAGCTCCAGCGCTTCAGCAATTTCCAGCTGATCAAAATGAGGATACTGGGTAGCCGCACACACCACCAGTTTTCCATTCGCCTCTTCATAGGCGAGTCCTGACTCCGGCTGTAAAAAAGCGTGATCTACCATGGGTGTTCTGTATTCCTGCTCAACAATGGCATGACTTTGACGAAATCCTTCGGAAACATCACCTTTGCGCAGCTTGAAATGATACACCAGATTTCCTTTTTCATGTACCCGGGGTGCATCAGGCTTCAATGCTTCCTCCGCATCAAAAACTGCCGGCAGGTCTTCATAGGAGACTTGGATCGCCTGAACCGCCTGTTGGGCTGCTACTTCCGTAACGGCTACCACAAAGGCCAGGGGATCGCCGATTCGACGCACTTTCTTCTGATTAAAAACCTCATGGTCTTTCAATAGAACACCGTGGGCGTTATGAGGAACATCCGCTGCTGTCAGTATTTTAAGAACGCCTTCCATTTTTTCAGCTTGCCGGACATCCAGTGTGAAATGAGCATGAGGGTGTGTCGAGCGAAGAGTTTTGCCGAAGACCATTCCTTCCATGGCAATGTCTTCCGGATAGAGTGCTTTCCCGGTCACTTTCGAACGACCGTCAACCCGTATTTCATTTTGCCCCACGATGCGCAGTTCCACGATCTTTCTCCCCCTTTGTCATGGCTTTCGCAGCTTCTCCGATGGCCTCCACAATTTTATTGTAACCGGTGCAGCGACATAAGTTTCCCGAAATCGCTTCACGAATTTCTTCATTGGTGGGATGTGGATTATGGTCCAGCAACGCTTTGGCTGAGAGCACCATGCCTGGTGTGCAAAAGCCGCACTGGACAGCCCCCTCATCCAGGAATGCCTGCTGAATGGGGTGGAGCGTTCCATCCTCCAGATCAAGACCCTCAATCGTGAGAATCTCTTTTCCTTCCGCCTGAAAAGCCATGACCAGGCATGAGTTCACAATCTGGCCATCCATGATCACTGTGCAGGCGCCGCATTCTCCTTCCCCGCAGCCTTCCTTGGTTCCGGTCAACTGTAATGTGTTGCGCAGCAGATCCAGTAACCGCATTCCTTCCTGAATTTCAACGGTATGGGTTTCTCCATTCACCTTAAAGGATGTCTGTCGCATGCTTAATCCTCCTATCCGGGCCCCTCATGGCCTGATCAAAAGCTTCCCGAAACACACCCTGAACAGCATGACGTTTAAACGGAAGGGTACTTCTTCCCGCTAAACGTTTGACTGTGTTCTCTTCCAGGAATGCAGCCGTCTCATCAATCAGTGCATCATTCAGTTTTTTCCCCGCCATAAAGTTTTCAGTTTCCCACTCCCGCTGGGCTTTTATGCCCAGGGCACCACTGGCAATCCGGATATCACAGCAACAGCCCTCATGATCCCACGCCACATAAAGCGCCATGGACAGCCGGGCGATTGCCAGGGCATTGCGGACTCCCAGTTTGCTGAATCCAATCCCGGATTTGTCCGGTATTTTTCGAAACCGGATCCGGTCCAATAATTCATCCGTTTCAAGTGCTGTCTGTTCTTTTCCCGTCAGGAAATCTGATAAGGGAATCACTCGTGCACAGCCATCTCTTTTCAACACTGCCAGCGCATCCAGCGCCAACAGAGGCGGAAGCATATCAGCAGCCGGAGAAGCATTACAGATGTTCCCGCCTACTGTCGCCCGGTTACGAATTTGGGGCGATCCGATGGATCGAGCCGCCTGGGCGATCGCTGTCAGCTCACGGTCAAAGAGTGAATGCGTTTCAACCTGCGTGAACGTAGCCGTGCTGCCAATTTCGATCATCTGATCCACTTCTTTAATTTCCCTGGTTTCTTCAACCGATGAAATATCAATCAGGACAGCCGGTGACACGCGTCCTTCCCGCATTTGGATGATCAGATCTGTTCCTCCGGCGATCAGTTTTGCCCGTTCGCCAAATCTTTTCAGCAATTCAAGTGCTTCCTCTATATGATGTGTTTGATAAACCTCCTGAATCAACGGGTTCACGTCCTTTCTCCCCAACTATTTCACCACGCCGGCCGCCATGATTCGTTCTTTGATGACACGGTTTGCCTCTTTCACAAGTGATGGTTCGTCGATGGTGGTCAACTGCCGGTCTTTCATCACCACGCGTCCGTTAATAATCGTGGTTTGCACATCCGCTGCCGTTACAGAGTAAACCAGCTGAGAGACGATATCCCCCGCCTCCCAGGGAGCATTGTGAAGTGCCGACGGATTCAGCAGGACGATATCCGCCTTCTTCCCTTCTTCCAGGCTTCCCAGCTCACTTTCTTTCCCCATGGCTTTCGCGCCGCCAAGTGTGGCCATTTCAAACACTGTTGCTGCCGGCATGGCAGTGGGGCTGAGAAGGCGGGCTTTTTGAATCAGTGCTGCATGCCTCATTTCACGGAACATGTCCATGTTGTTATTGCAGGGAGCTCCATCAGCTGCGAGAGAAACTGGAGCACCCATTGCCAGCAGCTCTGGAATTTTTGCAATGCCTGACGCTAACTTCATGTTGCTGGATGGACAGTGGGCAATGCGGGTGCCGGTATCTGCCAAGAGTGTCATTTCAGACTCATCAAGCCAGATGCAGTGGGCTAGAATGAGTTTTTCCCCTGTCAGGCCCAGATGATGGAGGTAATGAATATTCCGCATCCCCCGGTCCCTTTGCACCAGTTCGATTTCTCCTCTGTTTTCCGATGCGTGACTGTGAACCATCACATCATATTCTCTCGAAAGATCACGTACCTGTGTCAACAGCTCTTCTGTGCAGGAAACCACAAAGCGTGGGGCAAAAGCGTATTCGATCCGGCCTTCACCGGCTCCATGCCACTTTTTCAGCAGGCGGAGACTCTCATTGATGGAACTTTGCGTTTCTTCCATCAGTGTTGCGGGAACCCCTTTCCCATAATCCATCATGCATTTGCCGGAAGTGGCCCGGTAACCGGTTTCCAGAATCGCTTCAAAGGCTGACTCCGTATGATGGACTGTCTCCATGTCAATGATGGAGGTGGTGCCGCCTTTAATCAGTTCGGCAATACCCAGTTTCGCTGACAGGTAATTGGATTCAGCCGTATGGACACCTTCAAGGGGCCAGATGCGTTTTTTCAGCCAGTCCAGCAGTTCCAAGTCATCAGCCTGGCCTCTCAGCAGTGACTGGGTCAGATGAATGTGCGTCTGAATCAATCCAGGGATGACCACCTGCCCGGCAGCATCAATGACTTCACACTCATCAGCTTCAATGTGAGGTCCTATGGCAACAATGCGGTCACCTGCAATCAGCAAATCACCGATCGCCACATCACGCCTTTTGTTCATGGTCACCAGATGTCCGTTTTTTATTAATACCCGTTTCATGGCTTATGAGACCCCTTTCATTTTAAACTCATCGATGAATGCCGCAGTTTTATCTGATAAAGCGATCGGCATTCATTGATCAGTTTAAACACGATCAGTCATGAAGCGGCCACAGCGTATTTTGTGACCGAATGATGGGACAATGCCCTAAGAATCAACAAAGATCCTTAGGGCATCAGGGTTTCTGTCAGGTTGTCTGACGTAGGTTATCCCAAATAAAACTTGATCATGAAGAGAATGGTCAACACAATCATGATGAGCGAAACATCTTTTAATTTACCTGTCAGGATTTTCAGGAAAGTGTAGGAAACCATTCCGAAAACAATGCCTTCTGCAATGCTGTATGTCAGTGGCATCATGATGATGGTCATAAAAGCCGGTATGGCTTCGGTGTAATCATCAAAATTGATTTTCTTGATTGGAGACATCATGAACAGGCCCACCAGGATTAAGGCCGGGGCTGTCGCCGCACCGGGAATCATGATAAACAGCGGAGACAACAGCAACGCAACAACAAACATGCCTGCTGCAGACAGGGCTGTCAAACCAGTCCGTCCACCTTCAGCCACACCGGCAGCGCTTTCCACATAAGTCGTCACTGTGCTGGTCCCCAGACAAGCCCCTGCTGTTGTTCCAATGGCATCTGCAAATAAAGCCTGCTTCGCCTTCGGCAGATTACCGCTTTCATCCAGCATATCCGCTTTGTCTGCCACACCCACCAGGGTGCCCAGGGTATCAAACATATCCACAAACAATAAGGTAAAGACAATGATCAGCATATCTAGGGATAATACCCTTGAAAAATCAAACTGCAGGAAAACCGGAGCCAGAGAGGGTGGTAATGAAAAAATGGTGCTGGGCAATTGTGTCATTCCCATGGGAATCCCGATAATGGTAGCAATGAAGATCCCAATCAACAGCGCTCCTTTTACCCCTTTCGCCAGCAATATGCCGGTAATCACTAATCCCATGAGCGCTAACAGCGCACTTGGCGAAGTCATATCACCCAGTGTTACAATCGTTGCTTCATAAGGAATAACCACTCCGGCGTTGCTCAAACCAATAAAGGCGATGAAAAGGCCAATTCCAACAGAAACGGCATGTTTCAGGTTCATCGGAATGGATTTTATAATGGCTTCGCGAACATTGAAGAGGGTTAACAGAATAAAGATAATTCCTTCAATAAAGACAGCTGCCAGCGCCATTTGCCAGGAATAACCCATTCCCAGAACAATACCGTAGGCGAAAAATGCATTCAATCCCATACCGGGAGCAAGTGCGAAGGGATAATTGGCATAAAAAGCCATGACCAGCGTCGCAACGATGGATGCCACTGCTGTTGCTGTGAAAACCGCCCCGAAATCCATCCCTGCATCAGACAGAATCAGGGGGTTAACGATAAGTATGTAGGCCATGGTCATGAATGTGGTAATCCCTGCTAAAATTTCTGTTTTTATGTCTGTATGATGTTCCTTTAGCTTAAATGTTTTTTCCAGGAAACCTGCGTTTGTGCTCACATTGACGCCTCCTTCAAGTTGGTGTTTTTTTGATTTTACTCAATGACAGGTGGTAAAATGACGAAGTTGTTCACATCAACCAGTCCCTGATCGGTAATCTTCCATTTAGGACTGGTGGAAAGAGACAGGAAAGATAAATGCATAAAGGGTGCGTGTACCTTACAGCCCAGCTGGTCTCTCACAGTTTGCTCCAATTGCGCCATTTTTTGGCTGACTTCATGGCCACTCAGTTCGTCTGTGATGAGCCCGCCCACCGGCAGCCGCATCTCGTCAATCACACGGCCATTTTTAGCGACCGCGAGCCCTCCGCCCATTTCTATGACACGATTCGCAGCAACAACCATATCTTTGTGTCCGGTACCCACTACCATGATGTTGTGCGTATCATGGGCTACACTTTCCGCAAAAGCACCCTGTTCAAGTCCAAATCCCTGCACAAAGGATCTTCCAATGCTTCCGTTTCGCCCATACCGTTCGATACAGGCAATTTCAAGCACATCCTGCCTGACATCCGGAAGCGCAATGCCCCGCTGTGTACGAACCGTAAATTCAAGCGTTTCCGACAGGTTCTGGTCAGGAATCAGTCCAATACACCGAACCTTCGCTTCCTGGCTGCTGCAGTGAATAAACAGGTCCTCTTCATTGACAGGTCCTCGTTTAACAGAATTCTTCACATTGTCCGGATAAGTATATTCCGGCAGATCAATTAATAACTCGCCCTGGGAAGCCACCAGTTTTCCACCCATGAAGACTGCCTCCACTGTCATTTGCCGCAGATCATCGATGACTGCCACATCCGCCAGCATTCCAGGTGCCAGGATCCCCCGATCATTAAATCCAAAATAGGTTGCCGGATTAATGGTCACCATCTGGATGGCCACGGCCGGATCAAGACCTTCTGCGATGGTACGTTTGACAATCTCATTCATGTGACCCAGCTTTTCCAGATCTTCAGCCACCATATCATCCGTGGCCAGGATGCATCGGCGCGAATCAAGGCCTTCTTCTGTCACTGCACGGATGCATTCCGCCATGTTTCGCTGGGTCGATCCTTCACGCATAAACACATAAACACCCTGCCGCAATTTCTCCACACATTCCTCCTTGGTAGTGGTTTCATGGCAGGAACATCTTCCTCCGGCAGCAATGATATGCGCTGCCAGCTCCGCACCAAAAAGCTCAGGTGCGTTTCCATCCACCATTTTTCCAATGCTTCGTGCATAAATAGATGAGGCTAACAAGTCCGTTACAATTTCAGAAGTATTGCGATAAACATGAGCTGCATTGCTGAAACCCTGCAATTCACCAATTCCAATGACATTTGGGTAGTTCAGAATTTCTTCCATATCTTTCGAACTGACATCATACCCGGCAGTTTCCAAACCCGGACAGTCTGGTGTCAGTGAAGGTACCACCAGACTGACATGATTGGGCACCAGGCTGGCTTCTTCTGCCATGGCTTTCATTCCGATCGGGCCCAGCGCGTTGCCCATTTCATGGGGATCTGCCACCAGAGTAGTCGTTCCAGACGGAATTGACAGCCTTGAAAACTCTGTAATGGTCAACATGCTGCTTTCAAAATGCATGTGAGAATCCATGAAGCCGGGTGACAGGTATTTACCACGCACATCAACCGTCAGCGTATCCGGACCAATCAGTTCCTGGACATCACCAATCATCAGAATATACTTCCCTTTGATGGCCAGGTCCGCCTCATAGATTTCAGCCGTCAGCACATTGACTACCTTGCCGCCGTGCAAGATCAGATCCGCATGTTCCCTGTCCGACATCAGGACATCGATCAACTGCCTGTACTCCATTGCCTGTTTCATCCATAATGCATCCATCAATGATCATTTTACCTCCTTTCCAATTGGTTATTTTGCCAAATCAATTGAATCAACGATGCCGATGATGGCAGCATCTATGGGTGACTGTAATTTATTGGCGGCATGACGTGAAGCAGTTCCCGTGGCGAATATCACAATTTCGCCGATTCCTGCTCCAACAGTATCCACCGCCACCAGTGGTTCTCCTTTTGGTTGTCCGTCCACTAACGGCTGCGTCATCAGCAGTTTGCATCCAGTCAAACGTTCATCTTTGCGGGTCGCAGTGACGGTTCCAATGATTTTTCCGATTCTCATATTATTTCCCCCTGCCGACTGCCTGTCATTTCCGGATCAGCCGGATTCCATGAGCAGCAGCGGTATCTTTGGCCAAAGGTGTCACAATGGCACCTGTTGGGATGTTTAAGGTGTTCTGACCGTTGGCATGTGCTAAAATATCCTGTTCAGTTATCACTGATTTCTGAGCTGTGCCATCCGCAGCACTACTGGGCTTGAGCTGATTCGACTGTTGTTTTATCCCGTCGGTGTTTCCTACTAAAATTTCCGCCGGCCGTTTCACCATGATCACGCCCATCTCCAACAGTGTATTCATGGTTTGCTTCATCATGCGTGCAAGATGTTGATTTTTCGTTTGACGGCCGTGATAAGTAAGCAGACTTTCCAAATCCATATAGACTGGTATACCATCCCAGAGTGCCTGCCAAAGCAGGTTCGGCACCAATCCGTCCTGGATTCCCATCATCAGCTTTCTGGCAGTGTTTTGGGTCACTAAGGGTGCTAACACGCCTGTCAGGTGATTCATGGAATAATTTTTCAGATCACGCATATCCCTGCCAATGATCTGTGCCGCTCCCAATTGACGAATGATACGGTCTGTATCCATCAGGGATTCTGCGTTGGCTGAAAACGCCAGATCAAAGATCCATCCCCGTTTCTTACATTCCATTAAATCCATCATGACCTGGTCAAGACCGATGGGATTCCCTGAAAAGACAATCAGGAGGCGCGGCCCATTTTGAGATGATTTGGCTGATTTTGCCGGCTCAGGTAATGACCCGATCTGTCCTGACAAATGTGCCAGAATCTGCTTTGTCCGGTTCACCTGGTTCATGTTTTATCCCCTCCAGATTTAGGAGCACATTCCTGGAATAAAGCGTACTTTATTCACTTTTCTTCAGAATGACCCGTTCCACTTCAGCATGAGGGCGAGGAATGACATGTACCGAATGAAGTTCACCGACAGCTCGCGCTGCCTCAGCTCCTGCATCTGTTGCTGCTTTCACTGCACCTACATCACCACGGACCATAACCGTTACCAAACCAAACCCAATTTTTTCATACCCTTCAATGGTAACACTGGCCGCTTTCACCATGGCATCTGCCGCTTCGATAGCGCCTACCAGTCCTTTTGTTTCTATTAACCCCAACGCTTGACTCATTCTTATTCCTCCTTTTCATTTTCGGTTATTGATGTGGTTTTCCGTCAATGCTTCCTGTCATTTTCGGCGTTTCTGTCTTATTTCTTTTCTTAACTTCGTTTTTTTGATGCTTTTTCTTTTGGAAAGATTCAATCAGCTTTTGTACTTCTTCATGCGGCCTTGGGATCACATGATAAGCCAGGATGCTGCCTGTTTTCAAAGCCGCCGCCACTCCTGCATCAACCCCCGCCTGAACAGCGGCTACTTCACCAGTGATATGAACTGTCACAGTGACGGCCTTGCCGGCGCCGATCACTTTTTCGAAACCAATCAAGGTTACGTCTGCCGTTTTACAGGCAGCGTCCAACGCGGTTATGGCAGCAGTCAATCCGATCGCTTCAATCATGCCAACTGCCGACTTCATGGAATCACCTCCCTGTTATTGACACTTTTGCTGCAATCACGGAAAATCATCTATGGTGCCTCGCTTTTGCAGCCAGCTCTGCGAGAGACAACATCCCATGTTGGGATGGTTGAGATGACAAACCGCTGTCAATGTCTACCCGAGCTTCTTCCGAATGGAGCTTTTGACGTCGATAAATCAAGTCAACCAACAGTTGCTCTTCAGGTGTCTCCAGACGCACGGCTACTTTCGGACTGGATGCTGCCCGGCTGCGATCTTCAGGTATTTCCTGGCCCGCTTTCCGCGCCAGGTTATTGAGCATTTGTCTTGCCAGTGGATTGGCCACATCGACACCACCTTTACTCCATCATGCCTTCCACTTCTTCATGCGGGCGTGCAATCACATTCACTGAAATAATCTCTGCCAGTTTTTCCGCTTCTGAGCGGCCATTTTCCACTGCCGCCTGAACAGCTGCCACTTCACCTTCCACAATCACTGCAACAATACCGGACCCAACATAGTTAAAGTCAATGATCCGAACGTCTGCCGATTTCACCATGGTGTCCGCTGCCTGAAGAGCAGCCACTAAGCCTCTTGTTTCAATAAATCCCAGTGCTTGCATAAGCTGTGATCACCGTCCTTACTTGGTATCTGGTTCAGGAAAATAGCGGTTACTGTCCACCTTATCAAATCCAGGAATCACAGCCCTGTGGAAGCGCTTACCCGTCTCTCCCAAAGGGCGTGTAGCATCCAGCCCCATTTTGTCTGTTACTCCGCGCAGGCTGTTGGATGGATCCAGCACCGATCCTGCAGCATTCTTCACCAGCACTAAATCCTGCCCCGCCTGGAAACGGGTGGCGATCGCCCATTCGACATCATCAGGGTTATAGATATCCACATCGTCATCAACGATCACGACATGTTTCAGGTCTTTATTGCTCCCGAGTGCCGCCAGAATCGCGCTCTTCGCATGGCCGGGTTTCGACTGCCGAATGGAAGCTATTGCATGAAAACGACATCCACCCGAAACCGTCACGTTCACATCCACCACATCAACCACATTTTTGATCGCTGCGTAAAGTTCCATTTCCCTGATCATGCCATTGGAAAGATGTTCTTCCCGGCAGGGGTAGGCAGTCTGGAAGATGGGATCATTTCGGTGCATGACCGTTTTGATTTCAGCAACCGGTTGCGGTCCTGCCCCGCCGTAATAGCCCATCAGTTCACCAAATGGCCCTTCCTGTTTTCGTTTGTGCGGTGGCATAATCCCTTCGAGGACAATCTCCGCATAGGCCGGCACTTCCAGATCCACACTGGAACATTTGACCAGCTCCAGCGGCTCACCGCGTAAAGCGCTGTCCACCTGGTACTTGTCCACGCCATATATTTCGCTGTTGATTTGTGATGCCAGCAGCAGGCAATGGTCATATCCCAGTATAACAGCGATTTCCAGGGGTTTGTTTTGTGCCTCCATCATGGCATATTGTTTTTGAGCCAGCGGAGAGGCTGCCAGCACGCTGACCTCATTGCCGCCATTTATTTGAAGTCTTCGCACTGATATGTGCGTCTTTTTTGTTTCCGGATCTTTCAATACGACAATCCCGGATGTCAGGTATGTAGAAGAGTCTTCTTCGTGAAACTTTGGGATGGGAAACATTCGCTGCAAGTCTATGCGGCTGGACACAATGTTTTCAAGGACAGGTCCTTTCGATAATGTTTGAACTGGCTGCGGGTTTGATACGGCAGCCATCATTTTGGGAAGACGGTCTTTCGGTGTCATGCCCATCAGATCGTAGTAAGCTTTCCGTTCGCCAAAGAGCGCTCCGGCCACAGGCATACGATATCCCTTCACTTTTTTGAACAGGATCGGCACTTCGTTCCGGTAATGCTTCAGAACCGCTCCCATTTCATAGACAGGATCCACTTCCACGTTGCAAATTTTCAGTTCCCCTCTGCTTGAGAAAGCATCCAGAGTTGCTCGAAGCATTTGTGTTTCCATCGATTCCCTCCTTCCCTGCAGGATGAAAATCCATTTATGCATATGCCCCATTATATCACAGGACACCACGGTTTTACTGCCGTCTTTAAATCATTTCCTGCCACTTTCGGAAGCTCCCCAGCGGCGGAAAAGCTGGTGTTCAATTCCCATCTGATCAAGGGTGCGGCCGACCATGATTGCCACAATATCTTCCAT
>JAWSUV010000008.1:0-46025 GCA_033549305.1 Bacillota bacterium
TACCCAACAAACAAATGTTGAGTGATCAATGCTCTCGGGTTTCCGAGAGGGTTAAAACGATTAAAGGAGGATTTTTGTATGAGCATGTTTTGCTATCAGTGCCAGGAAACAGTCAACAACACAGGATGTACCCGTGTGGGGGTCTGTGGAAAGAAGGAGGATGTCGCCAACATCCAGGACCTGATGATCCATGCGATTAAAGGGATCTCTCTTTACAGTACCGAATTAAACAAAAGAAACCACCGTTCCGTGGAAGTAGACCATTTCGTACTTTACGGCCTTTTTGCCACCATTACCAACGCCAACTTTGACAAGGACGTTTTCATTCAGAAGATCCGCCAGGGGCTGGTGATGAGGAAAGACCTGAAGAAAAAACTGGCTGAGGTAGCTCCTGAAGTCACTGTTCCTCAGCGGGATGAGGCTGTCTGGACAGCTGATACCGACAAAGAAATGGAAGACAAAGCCCTTACCGTCGGTATATTGTCCATGGAAAATGAGGATATTCGCTCCCTGAAGCAAATGATCACTTACGGGTTGAAAGGAATGGCTGCCTATACCCACCATGCCAATAACCTGGGATTTGAAGATCCGGAAATAACCGCTTTTATGCAGGAGACACTGGCAAAACTCACGGATGAATCACTCACCGTTGATGACCTGGTTGCCTTGACGCTGGCCACAGGCTCTATGGGCGTTCAGGCCATGAAACTGCTGGATGACGCCAACACAGGTTCTTATGGTCATCCGGAAATGACCAAAGTCAACATCGGCGTGCGCAAGAACCCGGGCATTCTCATCAGCGGACATGACCTGAAAGACCTGGAAGAATTGCTGGAACAGACGAAAGGCACCGGTGTGGATGTGTATACCCACAGTGAAATGCTGCCGGCCAATTCCTACCCGGCCTTCAAGAAGTATGACAACTTCGTGGGCAACTACGGCGGCTCCTGGTGGCATCAGCTGGTGGAGTTTGAAAAATTCAACGGACCCATTCTCCTCACCTCCAACTGTCTGGTTCCGCCCCGGGACAGCTACAAAGACCGGGTCTACAACACCAACGCGGTGGGATTCCCGGGGGTTGCCTTTATACCCGACCGGGTGAATGGTCAGCCCAAGGATTTCTCAGCCATCATCGAACACGCCAAGAAATGCGCTCCTCCGGAAGAACTGGAGACAGGCGAAATTTATGGCGGTTTCGCCCACAACCAGGTAATCCAGCTGGCGGACAAAGTCATTGACGCGGTGAAAAGCGGCGCCATCAAGCGTTTCTTCGTGATGGGCGGTTGTGATGCCCGTCAGAACGACCGCAAGTACTACACCGATTTTGCAAAGGCACTTCCGGAAGACACTGTCATCTTAACTGCCGGCTGCGCCAAATACCGTTACAACAAGCTGGATCTGGGCGACATCGGCGGAATTCCGCGGGTGCTGGACGCCGGCCAGTGCAACGACTCCTATTCACTAGTGCTGATCGCCCTGGCGCTGAAAGACGCTTTTGGGCTGGAAGATGTCAATGACCTGCCGATTTCCTACAACATCGCCTGGTACGAGCAAAAAGCGGTATTGGTACTGCTGGCTCTGCTATCCCTGGGCATCAAGAACATTCACCTGGGACCCACCCTTCCAGGGTTCCTGTCACCCAATGTAGCGCAGGTGATCGTGGATAACTTCGACCTGGCCCCCATCGGCTCGGTGGATGAAGACCTGCAGGCGTTTATGCAGTAACACGGTAACAGCGGCTTCGGCCGCCTTTCAGTGAATTGGTTGTCGGAAATAGAAAGCAGCAGACAGCTTAGACTCTCAATCATACCCTCTCCCTCCTCTGAACTGGGGAGAGGATTTTTATGCACCAAAAAACCAAGCCTCCGGTAGAGACAGGATCATTCGTTACGCCAAAAAGCGGATGATCTCTTGAGGGTGATGCTGTGAGCGTCATAATCCAGCAGACCTTCCTGCTTCATTTTCTGCAGCTCCCTGGACAGAGAGGTGCGCTGGACACCAAAACGTTCTGCCAGGGCCTTCTTGGTCATGGGCAGCTGCACACTATTTGACTGCTGCCGCTGCCTTTCCACCGCCAGATAACTGATGACTTTATCCCGCAAGGGCCTGCGAACATCGTGCTTGATTTTTTCACCCAGCAGAAAGGTGTAATTGCTGATCAGGGCTAAATAGGCTTCCAGAAAGAGTGGTTTTTGCAGACACAACTCCAGCACCACTTTTTTGTTGACTTCCAGCAGCTTCACCCGGCTCCTGGCAGTGATGGTCATGGGGTATTGAGGCTTGTCGGCAAAGATCAGGTTTCCGCCAAGCACGTCACCCTGTTTGAATTCGGCCACCGTTAGCACATCCCCCGCCACATCTATGCGTTCCACCACCAGGGTGCCTTCCAGCACCACTTCCATGTTGGTGCAGCTGTCCCCTTCCAGGTGGATAATCCTCCCCGGGTCGTAACCGGCCACGCGGAACCTGCCCTCCTGGAGATTCTTTTTTCTCTCCTCCATTCTTAAAGACTGAAAGAGCGGAATCTGGTCCATCAGCTGCATATCCTTCTTCAATCCCTCACCTCCCCAGAGTTCTTCAGTCTTCAACCGATATTGCATGATGAACTACCTATACCAGCTTACCTAAAAGCTTTGTCTGTCATTAAACCGTGTCACTCTTTTTATTGATGACTCCATTATACCTTCTCACCCCAACCATTACAAAAATTCTCTGCGCCATGGAAACCAGCCTGTCTCTCTGATTTTCTCAAAAGACACATACACCAGAGGCACCATGATCATGGTCAGGAAAGTGGCAGCTGTCATGCCGCCGATGACGGCAATGGCCAGAGGGGAGAAACGTTCAGATCCAAGGGCCAGTTGGAAAGCCAGTGGCAGCATGCCGGCAATATCCGACAGAGCCGTCATCATAATGGGCCGGAAACGAGATTGCACCGCCTGTTCCACTGCTTCCTCCGCCATGACTCCCTTCTTTCGCCGGGCCAGGGTGTCGTCCAGCAGCAGAATGGCGTTGTTCACCACGGTGCCTGCCAACAGAATGAGTCCCAGCAGCACCGGCATGGACATGTATTTATTGGTTAACCCCAGTGCCGGCGCCACGCCGATCATCACCAGGGGAATAACGGCCATAATGGTGATGGGGTGCAGGAATGATTTAAACTGGGGTACCAGCAGCAAATACACAAACACGATCGCCAGGGCCATGAGAAAAATCATGTCGCCCATGGCTTCCGTCAGGGCTTCCTGCTCCCCTGTCATGCCTGCCCGGTACCCTTCCGGCATGGGATACGATGCAATGATGCCGTTGATGTCCCGGACTATATGGCTGAAAGCTCTGCTGTGGGTGTATCCCAGCACATTCACGGTATACTCCAGGTTTTCCCGGGTGATCAGGTTGGCCCTGTTGGTCATTTCAATGTCCGCCACTTCGCGCAGGGGTACCTGCAGTCCTAAAGGTGTAAAAATCTGAGTGCCCAGCAGGTCTTCCAGACTGGGTATTTCCTCTTGATGAACCCCCACAGACACATTCAGTCCCGTCACTTCCCCCACGTTCATCGTCGTGGTAACAACACCCTCCATCGCCTGGTAGATTTGTGCTGACAGCGCTGCATTGGTCAGCCCCAGCTCCTGAAGACGCTGGTGGTCCGTGGTGATGTTCATCTGCTGGTTGTTCATGTGCAGGCTCAGGTATAGGTTGGTGGTGCCTTCCACCTGGTGAAGTTTGTCCACCAGCTGGCTGGCCAGGACAAAGGCAATTTCCTGGTCCGGTCCGCTGACCCGCAGGTCCAGTGGGGCCGATGAAGTGCCGACGGCTGTACCCCCATGTTCTTTGACCACAAAGCGCTGAATGCCCGGCATTTTGCCGATTTCAAACCGGAGCCGTTCCTGAAACTCCCAGATGGTTTCACTGCGTTCTTTCCGTGTGTTCAGGGTGATGGTGATCATCCCCTGGTTGGCACCCATGATGCCAAAATCACCCATCCGGCTGCTTCCCTGTTCATAACCCATCTGGGCATCATAGTGCAGCACGTTTTCTTCCTGTTCCAGCAGCGATTCAATGTATTGAACTGTTTCATTGGTCTGGTGAAGGGTGGTGCCCGGTTCCATTTCAAAGGTGACATAGGTCACCCCACTGTCAAAAAGAGGCAGCATTTCAACCCCGTTGCTCAGGAGAAAACCCATGCTGACGGCCAGCATCAGTGCGCCGGTCAAAAAAGTTTTCCCTTTGTTCCTTAACACTTTTCTCAGGACTCTGGTGTACCAGTTTTTCAGCCGGTCCATCTGCCGGTTAAAGGGGGCTGCGAGCAGCTGCATCTTTTTCTCCAATCTGTCTGCTTTCAGCTTATCCAGCATCACCGTCAGGAGTGGAATGATGGTCAAAGCGATAACCACCGAAGAGGTGATGGCGTAGATCAGGGTCTTGGATAAGGGGCGGAACATTTCCCCCACAAACCCCTGGATAAAGAGCAGAGGGATGAGGACAATGAGGGTGGTCGTGGCACCGGCAATGGTGGGCAGGGCAATTTCATTGGTGCCGTCAATGGCTGCGGTGACCATGTGCTTGCCCTGGTCGATTCGATGGCTCATGATGTTCTCCACCACCACCACGGCACCGTCCACCACAAAGCCAATGCTGAGGATCAGGGCCGATAATGTCACCATGTCCAGTTCCATACCGGTGAATTTCATCAACAGCAAGGTACTGAGAAACACCAACGGCATGGAGATGGAGACTGCCAGGGACTGGCCAATGTTACCAATGAAGAGAATGATCACCACCACCGTCATCAGTATGGCCAGCAGTACACTGGTGGTCATGTTGTTCACCATTTGCCTGGTAAATACAGAATCATCCTGAGCAATGGAAAAGTCAAGCACCGGATAGGCTGCTTCCAATTCTTCAACACGTTGGTGCAATGTTTCCACCACCTGGATGGTGTTGGCCGAACCCTGCTTGGTGATCATCAGGGCAATGGATTCTTCTCCATTAAACCGGTAACTGCTCTCAAGGGCCTCCACCGCCAGGGAAATGTCGGCAATGTCTGAAAGGTAGACCCGTTGTCCTTCCGGCAGGTTCAACGTGAGCTGACGCAGGTCTTCCAGGGAGTCGTAGCCCTCCTGCACACGGATCATGACCTCTTTATCATTCACCAACACCTTACCCCCGGGGGCTTTCACATTGCTGTGGCCGATGGTTTCTGCAATTTGCTGAAGGGTCAGGGAATACGCTGTCAGGGCGTCCGGGTCCACCCGTACCTGGACTTCGTTGCGGTATCCGCCGAAAACTTCCACCGCTGCCACCCCGTCCACCAATTGGAGTTCATAGGCGATGCGGTCTTCCGCCAGCTGACGGGTGTCCTGCATGGTCAGTGAATCGCTGAATAAGCTGACAGTGAGGATGGGTTTGTCAGAGGCGCTGAATTTCATGATCCTGGGTTCCTGCATCTGGTCAGGCAACTGATCCCGAATGCCGCTGATGGCATTTTGCAGGTCAACGGCTGCTTCATCGATGTTGATGGCGTAGGAAAACTCCACCTGAATGACAGCTGAATTGTCCTGCGAGGTGGACTTGATCTGCCGCACCCCGTCCAGCATCATAAATTCTTTTTCCATGGGTTCCACCACATCCAGCACCACATCCTGGGCTGTTGCCCCCGGGTACCGGGCAATCACCGTGGCCATGGGCGGATTGGTGTCCGGTGCCAGTTGTGTGTTAATGGTGGCCATGGCGTAGAGCCCAGCCAACACGATGGCAATGGTGACGGCTAACAAAATGTATTTCTTTTTAACGGAAAAACCGCCAATGCTCATTGGCTGCCAGCTCCTTCAAAAACAAAGACTTTCGCCCCATGATAAAGCTGGTTCAGGTTCTGCACAGCGATGTTTTCCAATTCTTCCAAGCCTTCCAGCACCAGGGTTTCATTGTAAGCCGAAAGGCCCGTGACAATGTCACGTTCCTCCACCGTATTTTCCCTGATCACATACACCAGTTGCCGGTTACCCAGCGTCTTAATGGCAGCGGAAGGAATCACCAGGCCATCTTCCACACGCTGGTGAATGAAATCCACCGAGGCACTGGCGCCCACCACCAGGTTGGTGCCCTGTCCTTTTTCCAGGGTCACTTCCACTTCTCCCGTCCGGGCTACCGGATGAAGGTAGGCAGGTGTCTTTGTCACCTTTCCTGTCAACTGATTTTCATGTCCCTGGAGGATCACCAGCACAGGGTCATCCAGCCCAATCCGAGCTGCCTCTTTTTCACCCACACTCACCTTCACCATATGATCACTGGTGTCATCAATGATGATCAGGGGTGTTCCGGTACGGTAAAGGTCATGGGACTGATAAAAAATCTGACGTACGGTGCCAGACACAGGGGCCACCACCTGCGTTTCTTCCAAATGGTACCCCATCTCCTGGGCCACGGCTTCCAGTTCCCTTAACTGAATGCCGGCCATGTTGCGCTCATGGGTCAGCTGATCCAGGGTATTGGAAACCATGGCTTCCAGTTCCCTCACCTGGTGCCCGGCTGTCTCTTTCTCCAGCTGAACCTTGTTGAAGGTATCCTGGGAGATGGCCCCTTGCTCCAAAAGGATGCCCATTTTTTCCACTTCAGTTTCCAGAAAGGCGTATTGTCCCCGGGCACTTTCCAGCTTTTGCGCCTGGGGGTTGGTGTTTTCAAAGGTGGCAATGGATTGGTTCAGAAAACCGGCAGTGGTTCTAATTCCTTCCATTTTCTGAATCAAGCCTTCCTCGTTGGCCAGCATAGTCCTGTCGTCCAGGGTAACAAGCACGTCTCCTGCCTGCACCCAGTCCCCTTCTTCCACCAGGATGTCGCGAATGTTGGCGGTCACCTTGGGCATTAGGGTCACCGAACCATTGGCTTCCACCGTGCCCCGATAGCGTACTGTCGATACCAGGTCTTTTCGCTCCACCTGCATCATGCGGGTGGGAATCCCCAGGTTCAGGTCTTCCATGGTCTCTTTGCTTCCAAACGGCACCCCCCCTCTTACAACAGTACCGATGATCAACCCAGCGACTGCCAGGATGACGACCCTTTTCACTATTATTCTGTTACGCATCTGCCCACGCCTTTCTTTGTCAAATTCGTTTCCCAGGTGACACCTGTTACTCCAGTATAAATGTTCTGAGGGCAAATATTCGTTACCCATGTAACTTATTCGTGTTGTTTAACCTAAAAAAACTGCCTCCGATGGAGGCAGAACCGTTGAAAACATTATCATTGTCGCGTCATCCGTTTCCCATAAAGACAGGATTGGTCCACCATGATCCGGTCGATGACTCATTGCACTTTAAATGTTAGATCTGCTTAACTGGTGGCATATCTTTGGGGTTCGGGGATTTTAGCACATAGAATTCCAGTAAGTCCTCATGCTTGTTGATCACTTCCATTTTTGTGTCAAAGGGGATGGCCAGAATTTCCCCTACCTGGTGCAGGTTGGCCTGACCATCGTCCAGGGCGATGGTCATGGTGCCCCTGACGATGACCATGTACACATTGGAATTGGACACATGCACGGGCAGTCCAGTGTCTTTGATCAGCACCATGTGGTTGATGTTCACGTGCTCATCGTCCACAATCCGCTCAATGGTTTTGTCATTTGTCACCGTCACCTCATACACTTTTTCAATCATTCAACTCATCCTCTCATTTTTGTGTGGCATGCTCATCCATCTTAACCTTCATCCACAGGGGTTTCTTCCTGCTTTTGACCAGGGCAACACCAGCCCCATGGCCTCTATACAGTCAATCACCATGGGTGTTGACCTGTTACACTTTGCCTCTTTCATAGACAATGGCGTTGGTGGGACAGGCCTGTGCGCAGGCCGTGCAGGCAAGGCACAGTGCCGGGTTGATCACCGCTTTCTTAGGTGTTCCTCCGACGGTCACAGCTTTCGCCGGGCACACCCTGCTGCACAACCCGCATCCATTACATGGCTCTGTATTAACCAGCCATTTTGTCTTTGCAAAGGCACCTGGAAAACCGAGGAGTGTCCCATAGGGGCACAGGTACCGGTGCCACATGACCGGCACATAGATCAAACTTAGGAAGACCCCCAGCACCAACAGGGCCGGCAATACCGGCAGCCTGCGGCCGGTTCGCAGGGTCATGGCCAGAATGCCTACAAACACCGCCAACATTCCGTAGCGCACCACCGGCGACTTGACCCATCCAGGCACCGGCTTGCGCTTAATCCCGGTTTTACAATAAAACCAGGCCACCACTTCCATCAGGGTATTGATGGGACAGATCCATCCGCAGTAAAAACGGCTGAAGAAAAGCGCTCCCACCATTCCTCCCAGAAACACACCCATCCAGAGTTGTACCCTGCCTGCTGCCATTGCACCCAGAAATAGCAGCAGAAAGGCTGCCTGGATCCACCGCTGTTTTGTCATCCTGTCACAGCTCCTTCCCTTTTATGCTTGATGTAACCATCCACTTGACGTGTTGGTCTCATCATAGTATGCTGAAGCCAGAAGCGCGGTAACGTATGTTACGCATGGTGAAAGGAGTTGACGTGTATGCCTCCCGCTATCCGCCCGGTAGATTTGCCCATCCAATCACTGACTTCCTGCGTGCTGTTTCAGTCAATGACAGCCGAACGGATTACTGCTCTGCTGAACCAGGTATCTGTCAGTGTGGTCATGTATCCCAAAGAAGCCCTTATTGCCCTTGAAGGGGAACCCTGCCACCAGCTAAGCATTGTGCTGGACGGTCAGGTTATCATCAAAAAAATATACGGATCCGGCAAATCCGTGACAATGGCCACCATGAAGCCGGGGGATACCTTCGGCGAGGTCATGGTGTATGCGGACCAGCAGCATCTTCCCTCCACCATCACAGCCCTGACGGAGGTGGAACTGCTGCAGATTCCACGGAATGACATCTTGACGCTGTGTCGTCTGGATCCACGGTTTCTGGAGAATTTTCTGCGGATGCTGTCCAACAAGGTCTGGATGCTCAATGAAAAACTGAAGCTCCTTTCCTATGGCAGCATTCGCCAAAAAATAACCGGAACCCTGCTTGAGCTCAACAGAAAACAGGGTTCCGTCTATCTGGTGATGGATGAATCCCGCCAGGAACTGGCGGATCAACTGGGCATCCCGCGGCCTTCCCTCTCCCGCGAACTGGCCAACATGAAGGCTGAAGGCCTGATCGACTACTGGAAGAACCATGTGCGGATCATTGAACTGGAAAGACTGGAGAACATTATGCTGGAATAAATCAGGGCAGCAGTTCCAGGGCTTCCATAATCATGGCTTCCGCTTCGTTCAGATACGCCATGGCTTTTGCATAGTGGTGAAAGCCCTGGCTGTTTTCCACAAACACGAAGTCCCAGCGCACCTGGGCGCTGCGGTGCAATTGGTGGACTTCTTCCAGCACTGCCTCCGGCAGATCGTCCTTAGCCGCTGAAATGGCGTTGATCAGATCCACCAGCTGCCGGCTGACGTCAACGGTTTTTTTCTCGACAATCCCCTGGAGCCGTTCCACCTCAGACACCAATTCATCCCTGGCCTCTGCATGACAGGTAAGACAGGAAGCTTCCACAGTTTTCAGCGGGCTGGTCCAGTGATGGGAGGGAAATGTTTCACCTGCGTCATTGGTGATTCGGGGCATGTGGCAGTCCACACAGGTAATGCCAAAGCTGTCATGAATGCTGCCCCGGAAGGTTTCGAACTCGGGGTGCTGGATTTTATACAGGCCGCCTTCTGTCTGCGGATGGGTCCAGTCAATCAAATTCCATTCCACAAACGTCGCTTCGATCTGGGCCACATCTGTTCCGTATTTCCAGGGAACCGTGACTTCTTTCGTTTCCGGATGCAGGTAATACTCGATGTGGCACTGGGCACAAATCAAATTCTTCATCTGAAATTCCTCTTCCAGGAAAGAGAGTCCTTTCTGCAGGTGACCACGGGTGATATGAAGAACGCCAGGCTCGTTTCTGTGGCAGTCATAGCAGCTGACCCCTGAATGGGCATGCGCTGCCATCTCGTCAAAATCCATGGCATAGAAACCATCGCCGTGTTCTGTCTCCATGGCCACATAATCCGGTGTTTTGCAGGCCAGGCAGCTGGCACCGGGTTTGCTGCGTTCCGTATGCACCACATCCTCCAGCGCGTAGACATGGCCACGGGCCCGCAGGTATTCCACACTGAATCCCACTCCGTCATAGATGGTCAGCAGCTCCGGATACTTCTCCAGGTAATCAATGGGTTCCGATCCGCCGAAAGTGGTACGCACCATCTCCTCATTCATCTGATACGTGCGGTACTGGTCCGGATACTGGTCCGCCCAGGCTTCCGCCCGGATAATGTCTTCCACCTGGCCGGTGATCAGGTGGATCCCAAAAAGTAACACCAGTGTGATGACCACCAGCAGTGCAACACTTGCCAGACGGTTTTCTTTTCTTGGGCGGGCCATTCTTCCTCCTCCTTTGTTAATGATTTAACCTTTCTTCCGCTGCCACATAGTCCTCATGTTGATTCTATATTGATACCCGCCGGCAATGGCCTTAAATCAGCCTGTCATGTGAAACACACAGCCTCGACCACACGAGTTGCTGCAAAGTGTTGTCACAACAAAAACCGCCAGGCGGCGGTTTTCGTTTGATTAATGTAGATCATTCACTGTTTCCTCAAATTCTTTTCTGACCGACTCCCTGAATTCCGAATCCACCAACAGCTCATAGCCTACCATCGCCAGCGCAGCCGCTCCTTTCAAAATCATCTCGTCTGCCCGGGGAGAAGCACTGGCGGCAGCAAATTCGCGTGTATGGCTATTCACTTGTTTTCCGGTAATCGCCAGATAGGGATGAATGGTTGGCAGCACCATGGAAACATTCCCTGCGTCCGAAGAACCTGCAGGTTCATTGGGATCCGCGTGAATCATCGAGACTCCCTGATTTTCCATGTGCACTCTGAAGCGCTCTTCCATTACCTTGTTTGGATACCTTTCTGCGTAAATCTCATCATGGTAAAGCTCTACTGAAGCGCCGATTTTACCCGCTTCTCCCTTTGCCAGATGCTGCAAAGTCGACAGGATGGTTTCCACTTCATCCCGCCTTGGTGACCGAATCAGAAATTTGCCGCAGGCATGGTCCACAATCACGTTGGAAGCAGTGCCTCCTGCCGTAATGATGCCGTTGATCCGCACGCGGTGTGAGACTGCAGGCAGAAGACCGTTTACATGGTTGAACATCTGGATCAGCGGGCGCAGCGCATCAATGCCTTTTTCAGGGCGGGAAGAGTGAGCCGACTGGCCGTAAAAGTTTATCACCAGCTCGCTGCAGGCGGTACTGCCCCGCCCAATCATTGACTCATCGGCGGGATGCATCATCAGCGCAAAATCAATATCGTTAAAGGCACCAGCTTCAATCAGGCGGATCTTGCCGCCGCCTATTTCCTCAGCAGGCGTTCCCATCAAGATGACTCTTCCGCCGGTTTCTTTCACCAGACGGCTCAGGACTGCTGCAGCTCCCACAGAGGTTGCGGCAATCACATTGTGTCCGCAGGCGTGGCCAATTTCAGGCAGCGCATCATATTCTGCCAGAAAAACCACCGCCGGCCCGTTTTTCCCGCTGTCATAAACTGCTTTAATGGCAGTTTCCATCCCTCCGACATTCCGGGTCACCTGAAACCCCTCCTCCTCCATGAATGCCGAGACTTGTTGTGCAGCATTCACTTCTTCGAAGGCCTGTTCCGGATGGTCATGGATGGCATGGCTCAACTCCATTAGACGGTACTTCAACTCTTCCTCCACGATGGACTTCAGATGCTTTAATTCCCTTCTGCTGCCTGTCTCCATCTTCCATTCACCCCTTTATTGTTAGGTTCCATGGGTTATTTTATAAACGCTTTTTCTTTCCCATAACAAAAAACCATGAGAGCCGGCCGAAACCATCCGGATAACAGTCCGATGATTTTGCCGATGCCAATCGCGGCAATCAGTGTGCCTTCGCGTACACCCATCATTCCATTTCCCGTGAGAATGGAAATCAGCAGAGCTGACGAAACGACAGAGCAGTCAAAAAAAACTTTGATCATTGAAAATGATTTCCCTGTTTTTCGGGTGATGGCCAATACCAGTCCTTCCGGCGGTTGAGGAACCAGGTCTCCTACCAGGTACAGCATGATGCCCAGGCCAATGAGAACAAGGCTGATTGACAGGAAAGTCAGCTGCATGGGATAAGTTGCCGGCACTGGAACAGACAGCAGCCGATTGGTCAATGACACAAATGTTCCAAACAAACTGGCGACCACGATCTGAAGCAGGTTTTTCAAGCGAAATTCACGGCGCAGCAGCATGATTTGCATCAACACGTAACTGCTGAAAACCAGTGTGGTAATGATTCCCATATCGATGCCGATCACCTGACTGATGACGTAGGGCAGGGAGTTCATGGGCGAGACCCCTAAATTAGACTTGATAGAGAACGAGACTCCCAATGCCAGTAAAAACATCCCCACGACATAAACAATGATTCGCTTTGACCACATGCTCACTGAAACCACTGGCTTTTGGAGCACTGCTTCCTTTAGCACCGTTGCATTTATTCCCTTTTCCATTTCGGTTATTTCGTTCCTTTCCTACAGGCTTGATCTGGGAGTATCATCAGCCTGGCTGAGATTGATGTCCACTGCCTCTATTATACCAGACTCATCCTGCTTCCGATTCTATTTGCCTGTGTCATGTCTCGCTTCAATTGATGGTGAGGCTATCTGATCTTCTTAAGTTCTTCAAGGCATTTCTGTCCAAATAAGGTCATATCCAGATTGATGGTCACATACTGAAACCCTTCCCCGAGCCGTTTTTTTGCCTGATCACCGTCAGCTGCAAAAATACCGGCCGCCTTGTTGTGCTTGCTACAGGCTCCAAGCACTTTTTTAACTGCTTCCTGAATCAGCGGATGAGCGGTTTGCCCTGGGATTCCCAGTGACTGGGACAAATCAAAGGGACCCAGAAAAACCACGTCTACTTCATCAATCGCTGCAATCTCTTCGATCACGTCCAGCGACTCTTTTGTCTCGCAGTGAACGATCACGATGGTTTCATCGTTCGCCTGCTGAAACGAAGGCATGAAATCACCCATCCCGTAATCCAGTGCCCGGGGCAGTGCCATGCCGCGGGTACCGGCAGGGGAGTATTTGGCTGCCGCCACGACCTGGCGAGCCGTTTCCATATTGTTTACCTGTGGAACCTGGATGCCATGGGCACCCACATCCAATAACCGCAGAATGGTGGTGGCTTCCGCATTGGTTGCCCGGCAGACGGGTGAGATTCCTTTGGCTTCTGCTGCCCTGATATGATGCATTGCTTCCGTCGGGTTCAGCGGTCCGTGCTCCGTATCAATCACGACAAAATCGTATCCGGTGATTGCCGCCACTTCTGTCAGGCCTGGGTCGGTGCTGGTAATAAACATGCCCACCAGTTTTTCTCCTTTCCGCAGCCTGCTCTTTAAGGTCATTTTTTTCATTCGTTCGACACCTCCTGTATTAGTCGTCTTTTTATTGAATCAGATACTGGACACCGAGAGACACCACCGCCACCGCCACCCAGCAGCCCATACCCAGCAGGAGAGGGCGCACACCGTTGGCCGCCAGCTGTTTCAGATTTGTATTGAGCCCAATCGCTGCCATGGCGGTAACAATGAAAAACCGGCCGGCAGAAGCCAGTAAACGAGCGCCGTCAGGGGTGACCACGTTCATGGTTGTCAGCAGTGACGCAGCCAGAAACAGCAGGACAAACCAGGGAAATACCTTGAGCAGCACATAAGAATCTTTTCTTTGCCGGATTGTAGGATTGCTGACATGCCTTTCCGATTTCTTCAGTTTTTTTTCGCCAGTCATTTTTCGCGTCTGGAGGATCCCCAGGATCAGAACGACAGGGATGATCATGAGAGTGCGCACCAGTTTGACAATGGTAGCTGTCTGCAAGGCGCCTTCACTCCAAATCTGGCCCGCAGCCACCACAGAGGAAGTGTCATTGATGGCGGTGCCTGCCCACATACCAAAGGCAGTTTCTGTCATATCCATCAGTCGTCCAAGAGATGGAAAGAGCAGAACTGCTATGATATTAAAAAGAAAAATGGTGGAAATGGCCGATGCAATTTCCCTGTCATTGGCCCGGATCACCGGTGCCGTCGCCGCTATGGCAGATCCACCGCAAATGGCAGTCCCCACACCAATGAGAATGGTGACATTTTCTTCCGTTTTAAGAAGATATCTCAGTACATAAGCTGTTCCAAAGGAGGTGAGGAGCACCGCCAGAATGATGACCAGCGACCGGGCCCCCATTGTCAGGACATGGGACAGGTTCATGCTGAAACCGATCAGGACAATAGACAACTGAAGAATTTTTTTGGATGTAAAACGGAATCCCGGCCCGAAAACATTCGGAATGTGGAACAGGGTCGCGACCAGCATTCCCAGAAGAATGGCAAAGACCGGCCCGCCGATCAGCCGGTATTCAGCCCCCAGGAACCAGGCGGGAACAGCAAATCCCAGCGCCAGCATAAACCCGGGAAGAGTGTGTTTGAATGTTGTCATGGTTGCCGATGCCTCATTTCTACTGCGACTTTAAATGATTTCAAGCGATGATCCTTTATTCGCTTCCCTATGATTATATAATAACAAACGGCGAATGTGTGAAAACCATAAAAATAACCAACAAAATACCAACACCCAAAGGTGTTGGTATCGTTGGCGCGGCATGCAGGACTCGAACCTGCAACCAACTGATTCGAAGTCAGGTACTCTATCCAATTGAGCTAATGCCGCAAGATGAAATTGGAGCGGAAGACGGGAATCGAACCCGCGACCCTCGCCTTGGCAAGGCGATGCTCTACCGCTGAGCCACTTCCGCATGTTGGCGGGAGTTACCCGCCTCGGTCTGGCTGGGATAGCAGGACTCGAACCTGCGCATGACGGAGTCAAAGTCCGCTGCCTTACCGACTTGGCTATATCCCAATGGTGGGGTGGATGATGGGATTCGAACCCACGCATACAGGAGCCACAATCCTGTGTCTTAACCACTTGACTACATCCACCAGGATGGAGCGGGCGAAGGGAATCGAACCCTCACGGTCAGCTTGGAAGGCTGAAGTTCTACCATTGAACTACGCCCGCATCGCATGTGACTGTGTTTTGCCACATCTAACAATTTACCATTGATCAGTTTGATTGTCAAGCATAAAATAAGGTGCTGCCGCTGAGTAGGATCACCCTATAAAGCCATTTGCAGGACTGGTCTTCCGGTTATCAGGTTCAGGATCACGACGGACGGACGGGTTCCTGTTTCCAAAATACCGCAGGTATGCCCATGCACGCTGCGACCGCGGGAAGTAGTGCCAGGATTGATCATCACCAGTTCTTCTTTCATCACCACCGGCACATGGGTGTGGCCAAAAATAACGACATCCGCTTTTTTCTCCAAGCCATGATAATACAGATGGGTTAAACTGCGCTGTACCCTGTGGGTATGGCCATGGCACAGGAGAATGGAGAACTGGTCTAATTTCAGCAAGCGCTCATCCGGACCGGCCTTCGCCGGATCACCGTTACCGGTGACTGCGGTGACAGCTCCGGCATAATGCTGCTGCAGCCACATTGCATCCCGGTATAAATCACCTGCATGGAGAAGGCATTCGGTGTCCTTCAGCAGCTCCAGCGCACGAGTCATCCGTTCTTTGTCTCCGTGTGTGTCACTGATCAGGCCGATCTTCATGCCTCTTCGCCTCCGTCTTTATTCCCAAATATTTCCAGCAGTTTTTCTTTCATGGCCTCGATGGCTTGCCCCCGGTGGCTCATGCTGTTTTTTATCACCGGGCCCAACTCCCCGAAGGTTTGCTGATAGGCCGGAATCAGAAACAGCGGATCATATCCGAAGCCATAGGAGCCTTTTTCCTCAAAATCAATGTATCCTTCAACCGTACCCCGCACCACCAACCGCCGTCCGTCAGGAAAAACCGCCGCAAGCGCACAGACAAACCGTCCCTGGCGTTTTTCCAGCGGTACTTCTTTCAGAAGTTCCAGAAGCTTGGCATTATTATCGGCGTCTGTGGCACATTCACCGGCGTACCGGGCTGAATAAATACCAGGAGCACCCTCCAGGGCATCCACTTCCAGACCGGAGTCATCCGCCAATGCCAGCAGTCCGGTTTTCCGGGATACGACCTCGGCTTTAATCAGTGCGTTTTCTTCGAAAGTGATGCCTGTTTCTTCAATATCCAGTCCATCCAGTCCCATTTCCTTCATGGATCGAACGTCTATATTAAAATCGGCCATCATGGCGGAGATTTCTTCCAGCTTGTGAAGGTTACCGGTAGCAATCACGGCTTTGAGGCGCTTCATGCTTTTCCCTCCCTCAGGGAAGCAGTCAGTTTTTCTCGGTAAATCTCATTAACAGTTTCTTTTTGAGCCTGAATCAGTTGGACAATCCCCTGACGGGCCAGCGTCACCATTGTGTTCATCTCTTCAAGGCTGAAGGTGGCTTCTTCTCCGGATCCCTGGATTTCCACCACCTGCTCGTGCTCTGTCATCACCAGATTCATATCCACTGAGGCACTGGAGTCTTCCTCATAACACAGGTCCAGCATTGGGACACCCGCTACCACGCCGACACTGACTGCTGCCAGATAATGATTCACCGGGATTTCTTTTATTTTTTTGGCTTCCCGCATCTTGATGAGTGCTTCCATGAGGGCGACAAAAGCTCCCGTGATCGATGCGGTTCGGGTACCACCGTCAGCCTGAATCACATCGCAGTCAATCCAGATGGTACGTTCACCCAGTTGATCGAGATCCACCACAGAGCGCAGAGCACGTCCAATGAGCCGTTGGATTTCCTGGGTGCGCCCTTCTACTTTTCCCCGGGTGGATTCCCTGATTTTCCGCGTGTGGGTCGCACTGGGAAGCATGGAGTATTCGGCTGTGATCCATCCCTTGCCGGATCCCTTTAGAAAGGGCGGGACTTTGTCTTCCACGAAGGCTGTACAAATGACTTTGGTTTCTCCCATTTCTGTGAGTACTGACCCCAGTGCATGGCTGGTAAAATTTCGGGTGAATGTCACCTGTCTCAATTGATTCTCTGCTCTTCCGTCTTTTCGCATCTGCAGGTCTCCTTGTACATGATTTTGTATAAAGTGGCTGACTCATATTCTTTACTTGCGTTTCAGGCGGCTGAAAAAGCCTCCTCTAATGGAACGGGTGTCCATAATTGTGACAAAGGCTTTTTGATCCAGCTCGTCTACCAGCTGGTTTAGTTTTCCCAGCTGCTTTCGTTGAATGATGACATTCAGCAGATGGATGATCCCGCTGCGGCCTTGGCCTTCCACCACGGTGACACCATACCCTTCTTCCCTTAGAATATCCACCAGATCCATGGCATTTTTATAAGTGATCACCTGTACCATGAGACTGCCCAGCGCCATTTTCTCTTCGATCATGATTCCCACAAAGTTGCCTGCCGCAAAACCGGAGGCATACATAATGACATTGATGGGATCATCCAGCCTGCTCAGAACGGTTCCGACGGCCAATATCCATATACTCACTTCAACAAAGCCAATGGCCGCTGCGTGAAACCGCTTACCCTTGACCACCATAATCATGCGAACAGTGGCGAGGCTAACGTCTGTCACTTTTGCCATAAAAATTAAGAGATAACCGATTACTGCAGGCAATGATGATTCTCCTTCCATTCCCAAAAGGCACCACCACTGAAATCTATGGTCTGGCCGATAAGTGGGTTAAGCTCTGTTCAAAATATCGAATGACTGCGTTTCGCACACCTTCAGCCGCACGGCGACGGTAATCCGATGAGGCGATTAATCGCTCTTCCTCCGAGTTGGACATAAAACCGATTTCTGTAATGATAGCGGGCATGTTGGTTTCCCGAAGCACTACCAGTTTTTCCCGCGCATTGATCCGGTGGGAGGCTGCTCCTAACACCCGGACCATCTCGTCCTGAAAAATTTCCGCCAAAAACTTATTCTCCCTAAAATCGAATGAATTCTTTTCACTGGGATAGTAGAGGGTTTCCACCCCTTTCAAATCACTGCGGGGCGCTGCATTGGCATGAATGCTTATAAACAGGTCAGCGCGCAGCTGGTTGGCTACAGCCGCCCGATCCTGAAGGGATACGTACGAATCATCGCTCCGGGTCATGTACACGCGGAATCCGGCAGCTTCCAGCAGTCTTCTTGCCTCCAGTGCCACTTCCAGGTTCACCTCTTTTTCATTCATTTTCAGACTGGGTGAAATGGCTCCCGGGTCGGAACCACCATGGCCCGGATCGATGACAATGAGTTTTTCGCGGTATTTCACATCGCGATTGGTGAAGGTGAGCACCAGGTTGCGGGTGTTTTCAATCGCATTCGCTGCAATTTCCACCCCGGGTTTCAGGTAGATACTCGCCTCCAGATCACTACCACCATTGATTTCAGTCATTTCGATAAAATTCAGCATGATGTCATCCACATTCAACAGTTGAAAGGGTATATCCATATTGTTCGCAGGCATGGTGACTCTGAGCAACTCTCCGCCCGCTTCCTTCACAACCTGATAGTTGACAGGATCCCTTCCGAAGAAAGTCAGTCTTGAAGTGGTCCAGCCGGTTTCTTCATACCGGAATCCGTCATCCGGCCGTCCTTCCAGGTGGACCATCAGCCTGCCTGATTCCTCCTGAATATATAGATCATCCTCGGAAAGAGAACGGTTCAGATCCAGCACCACGCGTACAATTTTATCATTAGGGTTGTAGTGATGATCCGGTTTGAACTCCGAAACCCGCACTTTATCAGTTACCCGTCCGGCAATGGTGCGATCCAGAATTTTTCGGGTGGGATTCAGCACCGATTCTATCACATCCACCACCAGGCGCTGGGGATTATCCAGGTGCATGATATTGTAGTCGGAGACATTGCTTCCTTCAATCACGATCATTTCACGGGTGTTGAACTGCTCAAACCGCACATCATCCACATAATTGACGAGGCTAATGACCATTTCGCCGCTGCCTTCATCATAAGTAATCTTATGGCCAATGGGTTCATGCATATCCAGCACCAGACGCACCACATAAGGATCAATCTCAAACTGGGATGATCGGACAGCGGCAATATAAGAATTGCTGGGTGCCTGAATCCTGACGGTTCTGTCCGCCAAAACTTTTTGTGTGTCATCCATCAGCAGACGGGTGTTCTCCAGGTCAAAGACCAGACGGTCCGGTCCGGTTAAAAATGCCGTGGAATAGGAGACATCTCCCCCGGTTTTCAGACGAATCTTCGGATTATTTCCTGTCATAACCACAGTGATGTCCCGAAGCAAATAGTCCTCCCCCTGATCATCGGCATCTTCGGGAATTTCATCCAGAGGCGGGATGTCCGGAACATCTGGAGCCTTTGTGCTCATTTTTACCGTGCGGCTGGCTTCATCCCAGGCAACGTCCAGGCCCAGTTCCTGGCCGACAAAGGCGACGGGCACCATGGTTCGACCCCGTTTTTGATACGTGACGATTTTTGCCGGCACCTGACTGGGCAGGGTTTTTTCTTCCCCGTTGACCTTCACCACGGCACTGTTGATGGTCAACACAATACTTTTGCCGCTTTTAGTGATGGTGACTTCCTGGTCTGCTTCATTCCACGCCACACTGGCACCTGTATAGCTGGCAATAGCAGCGACCGGCACCAGTGTCCGATACTGCTGCTGAAATTCCATCAGCACCGGCGGCACATCAGAAGCCAGATAAAGATCATCCAGCGTCAGGTTGACCGTATAAAGCTGTACTTTCCTCTCATCCACTTCAGCGGTGATTTGGGGTTCGTCCGCGTAAACTGCCAGCGGTACACCTGTCATTATCAAAAAAAAGGTCAGCTGAAGGACCAGAATGCGTTTGATCATCAATAAACCTCCCAATGGGAAATGTCCATTTATTTGGTTCTGTCACTACCTTTATAGCACTCCTGAGTCGGAGCGTCAACGGATTTGGCCAAGATGTCAATAAGATGTAACCTACAGTACACGATAAAGCTCATCCACATCCGGCGGATCAAGCCGTTCTGTCCTATGGCCCCTGACGATATAAAGATCTTTTTCAATAATCGTTCCCACCTCGGTCCAGGCAATGTCTGCCTTCGCGAGTGCCCTGCCCAGTGCCGCCACTTTTTCACGAGGCAGGGTAATCACCATAACCCCGCTGGAAATAAGACGGTAAGGATTGAGCCCAAAGTAGTCGCAGACAGCCCAGGTTTCCGGCAGCACGGGAATCTTCTCCAGATTCACCCGCAGACCTTTCCCGGATGCTTCGGCAAGTTCCCATAAAGCGCCCAGAATACCGCCTTCAGTGGCGTCATGCATGCTGTTGGCCCCCATACGGCCAGCGATCATTCCTTCCGGCACCACACTGATTTGATTCTTCAGAGCTTTCGCTCTTTCCAGCATTTCCCCCGAGAGCTTCGTTTTGAGTTCCGTTTCTTTATCATGGGCAAGAATAGCCGTTCCTTCCAGACCGGCAGTTTTGGTCATCAGAACCGCATCGCCCACCTGTGCGCCGGCAGTGGTCACCATGGTCTCCCTGCTGTGTTTACCCAGGGCAACGGTGCTGATCAGCACGCGGTTCACCACATCGGTAATTTCCGTATGCCCTCCCATGATTTCAACATTGACCCGGGCTGCTGCCCGGCTGGCATCTCCCATGATCTGTCCCAGATCATCCTCCGTCGTGCCTTCCGGTGCCAGGACCGTCATCATCACCGCCACAGGTTCTGCGCCATTTGAGGCAATGTCGTTGCAGGCAATGTCAATGGCCAGGCTTCCGATTTCAGCGACTGCACCGGTGATGGGATCGGTACTGATCACACACAGCTGGTCTTCAAAATCCAGCACAGCGCAGTCCTCCCCAACAGCGGATCCCACCAGCACTTCCTTGCGCCGGGTGTTAATACGGCCAATAATGATGTTTTTCAGAGTATCCACAGGGACTTTTCCGATTTTCATTGGATATCTCCTTTCCGCAGCCGGCGCTCCAGCAACCAGGCAGTCACTCCCAGAGTCAGCAGGGTGCCCATCGCATACAATCCGATTTTGATGGCAGTATTGATGAAGAAGGATTCAGGCAGCAACTGGATCAGTACATGTCGCCGGGGATCCAGAATCCACAAGTCATTGTCGAACAAAAGCAGATGGAAATAAGTGAAATACCTTGAAAAATCGAGCCAAATGAGCAGCCCCAGCAGGATCATCAAGTCGACGTTCGCCAGGCCGGTATAAAAAACCGTTCGCAGCCAGTGGTTTTTCCAGCGAAAATCCCGTGCCGCCAGCCATCCGGTCAGTAGCAGCAGCAACACCAGCGCTGAATTGCGAAAGAACCGTGCCCGCTTAAATAAAAACAGGACATCTTCCATGTGTACACGTTCCCGTTCATCATAAAGCGACTGCCGTTCGCCATCTTTGACCGCCATGGTTTGGAAATCATCTTTTTCGCCTTTGAGGTATCGCGTGATTTCAAGAGCTGTGCGTCGCAGGTTTTCCTGATCCATTCCGGCTGCCGGAACCCAGTCCTGTTTTTCGAATTCTGTCATGTAGTGATTGACATCGTAAGTCACCCACTCCAGCGCCGTCACCCAGACGGTGACCGTCAGGCAGATGCCGATGATCAGATACATAATACACTGATGCCACTTCATAGAGAAGCCTCCCGCGGTTTATTTTCCAGTGTTCTCACCAGCAGGGTCAGCACTTTGTTCACTGGTGTATCGATCCCCAGACGGGTTCCTTCATCGACAATGGCCCCATTGATGACATTAATTTCAGTGGGGTTACCCCTTGAAATATCCTGCAGCATCGATGATCTGTTCTCGGCTGTTTTTCGGCACACCCTTTTCACGTAGGCTACCGGATTTTCTTCTTTCAGCAGTATTTCCCTGGCTTTTGCCACTGCCATGGCTTCTTTGACGGCCTCTTCCAGCAACTCTTCCGTTCCCGGAAAATCCAATAACTGGCCGTTCTTCAAACCAGTGATGGCCGTCAGTGCGTTGATGCCAATATTGGCCATGAGTTTTCCCCAAATCAGGCCTATCACATTATCATCAATTTCCGTTTCAAATCCAGCCCGCCGAAAACATTCCCGGATCTTTTCAATGCGTTCATTCTGGCGTTCGGATAATGATCCAATGACTGTCAATCCTTCGCCGGCATGACGAATCACCCCGGGACTCACTAACGTGGATCCGTGCGCAGTTACTCCGGCAACCACTTTATCCGCTCCCACCACTTCATTGATGGCCTCCACATTTCCAAGACCGTTTTGAAGCGTTAAAATCACTGTCTCGGCTCCTACCAGCGAAAGAGCATTCTGCACAGCCATTTTTGTCGATGGCGCTTTAACGAAAATAATCACCAGTTCGCAGATCCCTATCTCAGAGGCATTGGTGGTTGCCCGTATAGAGGTGATGCGCCGGTCGCCGCTGACACCGTTTATGGTAAGGCCTTTTTGATTAATCGTATCCACATGTTCCTGCCATACATCCACTAAATACACTTCATTTCCAACATCCGAAAGGGATCCTCCAAATAGGCATCCCATGGCACCGGCACCAACTACTGCAATTTTCATGCAGATTCTCCTCTCCTTGATCTATGAATCAGCTGTTGTGAATGGCAACCCAATACTAATTGACGGACTGGGTTATCCTGACTCCTTCTTCAGTGCCTTGATACGTTTCCGACAAACAGTCAAGAATGGACTTCTTTAGAGAGATATACGCTGGATCAGTGAAAAGGTTCACATGACGCGGCTTTTTCAGGGGAACATCAAACGTTTCCTTCACCACCGCCGGCCGTTGCGACAAGACATAAATCTTGTCCGATAAGATCATTGCTTCGTCCACATCATGTGTGATGAGCAGAATGGAAGCGTTCAATTCCTCCAACACTCCCATCAGCCATGTCTGCATGGACTGACGGGTCATGGCATCCAGACCGCCAAAGGGTTCATCCAGCAACAGGATGTCCCGGGAGAAGAGAAAGGTGCGTAACAAGGCTGCACGCTGCCGCATACCACCGGACAGCTGACTGGGATAATAGCCTTCAAATCCTTCGAGTCCAAACAAGGGAAAGTAAGTGCGGGCCTGCTCCCTGGCTTCAGCAATGGGGACACCTTTTAGAAACAGCGGCAGGGCAGCATTATCCAGAATCTTTTTCCATGGCAGCAACAGGTCTTTCTGGTGCATAAAACTAACCCTGCCGGTACGGTGGGTGTATTCTTTTCCATCAATCATAACATGACCCGCGTCAGGTTTCGTCAGTCCGGCGATGATGGAAAAGAGGGTGCTCTTTCCGCAGCCGCTGGGACCCAATACCGAAACAAACTGGTTTTCTTCCAGGGTCAGTGAGATGTTCTTCAGTGTCGGCAATGCGGGATATGTTTTTTTTAGCTGTTTCACTTCCAATTTGATGAAAGCCATTTTTTCTCCACCTTTTCGAGATCCTGCTTTCCATCATTCACCGGCTTCTTTCCCACTTGTGTACACCAGCCACGGCGTCGCCATCCGCTCTGCCCACTGAATCAGCTTCAGCAGCAGGATGCTTAACAGCACAATCACCACGATCACTGCAAATACACGGTCTGTGGCAAAAGACTGACGCACCCTGAGCATGTAAACCCCCAGCCCCATACGTCCGCCCACCCACTCACCAATGACCGCTCCCATAATACTGTAAGTGCCGGATATTTTCAGTCCTGCAAAAAAGGAAGGCAGTGCTGCAGGGATTTTGACCCACTGGTACCGCTGCCAGGAAGAAGCTCCCATTGAACGCATCAGGTCGATCAGCTCCTGGTCAACTGAGGCCAACCCGTTCAATAAACTGATGGTGATCGGGAAAAAACAGACCAATACCACAATCAGAATTTTGGGCAGGTATCCAAATCCAAACCACATGGCAAACAGTGGTGCCAATGTCACGATTGGCACCGTTTGAGAGGTGATCAGGTAAGGATAAAGAACCCTTCGCACGAGTGGAGAATGATCCAGCCACATTGCCAGGAAGCTGCCCGTTACAATGGCGATGAAAAACCCAGCGACCGCTTCCATCAGCGTGACGCTGCCATGCTGAAACAGAAGCGATGCATCCCTTGCCAGCGCCTGGACGATCCGGGATGGCGGCGGTAACAGATACGCAGGAATCAGATCAAAATAGCCTATGGATTCCCATACGAGCAGAAACAGGGTACCTGCAATCGCCGGCAGCAGTTTATCTCCGGTATTTTCCCACTTTTTCATCGATGGTCACGCCTTCCGGCTTGTAATGGATTTTAACGATCGACATGACGCTGCCTGCTCCGGCTTCGATACACAGATACTGCGCTTTCCTGACAATCTCCAGCAGGGTGTCAAGGTCACCTTCCATGGTCGTCTCCATGGGTCCCACTTCATACCGGATGCCTGCATCGGCAATCAGGGCAATCACCTGATCCACTACAGGATATACTTCCTCCGGTGGAACACTGGGGAGTACCTGCAGGCTCACGTTGGCCGTGCTGTGTTGTTTGGGTTTGGTCATGACCATCCCTCCTGTTTGGTTTGTTCCAGAAATGCGGCTTCATCCATCAGCACTAAATGGGTATTCTTCCCGGTTTCTTTCATTTTGGATGCTTTGTCCAGTTTGCTTCCGGCTTCCTCACCATAAATAACAACATCGGTCTTCACACTGACACTGTCAGTGACTCGCGCACCAAGCTGAGACAGTGTTTCTTTAATCTCCTGGCGGGTAAAATGAGTCAGTTTTCCGGTGACTACTACCGTTTTACCTGTGAAATAACTGTTCTCCACCGTCGATCCCGTAGCTTCCTCTTCCGGACTGACTCCGGCTGAGATCAGGGCTGCAATGGATTCCTTTATCCGGTCTTCACCAAAAAAGGCAGTGATGCTTTCCGCCACAATGTCGCCCACATCCGGTAAAGCAGTGAGTTCTTCCCGGCTGGCTTGCATAACCTTCTCCAGGCTTTGAAAATGAGCAGCCAGTTCAGCAGCCGTCTTTTTCCCCACATTGGGAATGCCCAGCGCATACAAAAATCGTGCCAGGCGATTTTTTTTGCTGGCTTCAATCGCTTTTACCAGATTCTGTGCTTTCTTATCCTTGAACCCCTCCAAAGAAACCAATTCGTCCGCTTTCAACGTATAGAGTTCATGCACGCTGCGCAGTTTAAAATCGTCGAACAGCTGGGCCGCGGTTTTTTCACTGAATCCTTCGATATCCATGGCATCCCGGCTGGCAAAATGGGCCAGGGCAGCCACCATCTGGGGTTTACAGGCCAAGGTGTTGGGACAGAAGAGATGGGCTCCTTTTTCAATGACTTCACTGCCACAGGCAGGACAATGGGTGGGTTTCTCTATAAAACGACAGGTATCATCAATTTCTCCAGCCCTGCCCATCACTTCCGGAATCACATCATTGGACCGGCGCAGCCACACCTGGCAGCCAGTCTGGAGCTGTTTGCGCTGAATATCCTCATAATTATTGAGCGTCGCCCGGCGCACCGTCACGCCTCCAATTTCCACCGGAGTCAATTCGGCCGCCGGCGTAAGCTTTCCGGTACGTCCTACCTGCCACACAACATCCTCGAGACGGGTAACCACTTCCACCGCTTCAAACTTATACGCTACCGCCCACCGGGGAAACTTCATGGTGTATCCGGCTTCCCGCCGCAGGTCATAGCGATTCAGTTTAATCACCACACCATCCACCTGATAATCCAGTTCCGGAATTTTCCGTTCCATCTGCATAACAGTCTCAACGACATGATCGATCCCTTCCACGCGGTGGATCAAAGGGCTGACAGGGAAGCGGTTTTCCCGCAGAAAATCCAGCATACCTTCATGGGTATCAAATTCCCGGTCACTGCAGTAACCCACCTGGTAGCAGAACATGTCCAGTTTTCGGGATGCCGTCACTTTAGGGTTAAGGTTCCTTAGGGCTCCGGCGGCACCATTACGGGGATTTTTCAGGGGTTCTTCGGCTTTTTGATTGTACGCATTAAAAACAGAGAGGCGCATCAGGCCTTCTCCCTGAATCTCAACCGTTCCCTGATACGGGATGGAAAGCGGAACGGAAGCAATGGTCTTCACCTGAATGAGGATGCCTTCTCCCGTCTCCCCGTTTCCACGGGTAGCAGCCTGTACCAGTAAGCCGTTTTCATAGGTCAGGTTAATGGTGAGTCCATCGTATTTGTATTCCAGTAGATAAACTAAATGGTCCGCATCATCCGCCAGAGAACCCAGCTGACGGCGCAGCCTGGATTCCCAGTCCACCAATTCTTCCGCAGACCTGACCTTATCCAGGCTCCAGAGGGGTGACAGGTGGCGATGCGTTTCAAAGGCACTCACCGGTTGAGCCCCTACGCGCTGAGTGGGACTATCCGGCAGACAGTGGCCCGTTTCCGTTTCCAGTGATATCAATTCATCATAGATCCGGTCGTATTCACTGTCCGGGATCAGCGGATCATCCAATACATAATAATAATAGTTATAGTCATTCAACTGGTCCACCAGCCGACGCATCAGCGCCATCTGATCGTCACGGTTCAACCTGGTCACCTTCCCTCTTATCTTCAGTCATTTTACCCCGCATTGATGCATGGAGCGCTACTCTACTGTCAATGCGACATAGCCGAGTGTGATTTTCTTGATCCCTTTATCCGGAAACGCTATCGTTACCACATCTCCCTCTTTTGCCACCACTGTCCCTTTTCCGAAAGAAGGGTGGCGCACCTGAACACCTGTCTGTATGGCCTGATGGTCATCGCTGCCGATACCAGCTGTCCGTTTGGAGGCCTGCATGGCTGCCGGAACTGCCTGGACTCCAAAGCGGAGGCCGGGTCCGTCCCCCGGAGCCGGCTTCCTGGCCGCTTTTGGTCGGGACCAGCGTTCATTGCGCTGTTGGATGCTGTTAAAAGCTGGTTCTTCCTGAAGTTCGAGGCAGGCTCTCGGTATTTCATCCAAAAACCGGGACGGTGCGTTGTTACTGGGTCGGCCAAAAAGCGTTCGCTGCTTAGCATTGCTCAGAAACAGCTTCTCCTTGGCGCGGGTAAGGCCTACATAACACAACCGCCGTTCTTCTTCTTCATTGCCTTCGTTCAGAGACATGGCCGAAGGGAAGATGTTTTCTTCCATTCCAGGCATGAAGACGACCGGGAATTCAAGGCCCTTCGCACTGTGAAGGGTCATCAGAAGTACCCCCGGATCCATTTCATCCAATCCATCCACAGCGGTTTCCAGAGATGTTCCAGCCAGAAAAGCTTCCAGGGTTTTGTCATCGGAGATCTCATCATATTCTTTGGTCAGCGACAAAAACTCCATCAGGTTTTCCACCCGTCCCCGGGATTCAATCGTATTTTCCTGTTTCAGGCTCTCTACCATCCCTGTATCGTCATAGATTTTCTGTGTCATGTCAGTCACAGTGATGCTGTTTTTCAGGTCAATCCATTCACCCAGCATCCGGACAAACTCAGACAGCTTTTTCATGGCACGACCGCCAGCCAGCAGCAACAGCCGCGGATCCTGCAGTACCTGGTAAACGGTACACTGATGATTTTCAGCCACCCCTTCCAGGGCTTCCACCGATTTATCACCAATTCCCCGGCGGGGCACATTGACGATGCGTTTGAGACTCACCGCATCACTGGGATTTTCAATCACCTTGAGGTAAGCCAAAATGTCCCGGATTTCTTTACGGTCATAGAAGCGGGTGCCGCCGTAAATCCGGTAAGGGACACCCGCTTTCACCAGCGCTTCCTCCAGGACCCTTGATTGAGCATGTGTCCGATACAATACGGCGAAGTCACTGCTGGCATATCCCTGATCCATTAACCGATTGATGGTCGTCACCAGAAAAGAGGCCTCGTCATATTCATTGCCGCAGTGACTGTATACCAGGGATTCACCTTCATTGCCTTCCGTAAACAATCGCTTGGCTTTACGCATCTGATTGTGACCCACGACATGATTTGCAGCTTCCAGAATGGTGGCGGTGGAGCGGTAATTCTGCTCCAGTTTGACCGTATGGGTATTAGGAAAATCCCTTTCAAACCCCAGTATATTTCCGATATCCGCTCCCCGCCAGCCATAGATCGACTGGTCGTCATCTCCCACTACGCAAAGATTGCCGTGTTTACCGGCAATGGCCCGCACCCACAGGTATTGGGGGCGGTTGGTATCCTGAAATTCGTCCACCAAAACGTACTGGAAGCGCTGCTGGTAGAACGCCAGCACGTCCGGTGCCGCATCGAAAAGCTGGAGGGTTTTCAGGATCAGGTCGTCAAAGTCCAGTGCGTTGTTTTTTTTCAGTTTTTTTTCATACAGCTCATAAAGCTGAGCCATCTGTTTATGGTAGTAGTCGCTGCCGGCTTCCTTATGGCAAGCGGCCGGCGTCATCATGGCATCTTTTTTCTTGCTGATATATCCGCTGACAATGCCGGGTGAATATACTTTATCGTTCAGCTGCAAATCCTTCAGGCATTCTTTGATGACGATCTTCTGGTCCTGGGTATCGTAGATCACAAAATTGCGGCCGTATCCCAGCCGTTCGATATCACGCCGGAGGATCCTGGCGCAGGCGGCATGAAAAGTGCTGAGCCACATGGCGTCATAACGGCCCTGCAGACGCTTCTGAACACGTTCTTTCATCTCTTTGGCGGCTTTGTTTGTAAAAGTAATGGCCAGGATTTTATACGGATCTACTCCATCCTTTTCCAACAGCTGACTCAGCGTAAAAGGAAGGGGTACTGTTAAATCTTGCGCGTGTGAATCCATCCAGGTTTTCAACTCGCTGATTTTTTCCTCTGACAGGTATGGCGGCGTCTGGTCACTCTTATACGCCGGCCCAAACCGAATCAGATGACCGATGCGGTTCACCAGCATGGTCGTTTTGCCGGAACCGGCTCCTGCCAGCACCAGAGATGGTCCGTTGACGTGAAGGACGGCTTCCCGCTGGGCTTGATTGAGATGATCATACTGAGCTTCTATGAACTGATCCCGCAGCTGACGAAAAATATGCTGCAAGGGTTGATCTGTCATGGGCAAAACTCCTTTCCAAAGACCAGTATAGCATATTGACCGCTATAAGTCAGAAGTCTGGTTCCAGGAAATACAGCAGCGGGATCGCATGTGCTTTCATTTATTGCGTATGAAACGGAAATACTGGAAGAATGACATGAGATCTTCCTTTAAGACGCCTTCCAGCTGCATTTGAAAAGCCGCTTCCAGCCAGATCCCCATCTCTGGCCCATCCTGATAGCCCAATGCTTTTAAATCATTTCCCGTGACCACCGGCTTGATCGTTTGATTTGTCTTCCAGCGGTTGAATTTCCTGAGATTTTTCCGGATCATTGACTGCATTCCATACAATTCCCACAGGGGAAACAACGTCTCCACGATCAGCTCTAAATCCTGCGGATCGGTCATACCGCATAAACGGAGCACATCCGCTTTCCGTTCCGTTCTCCACAGGAAATTCTCTGTTGCCCTCAACAAACCCGCCACACGATCCGCTCGCTGATGATGCCGGCTGAAGTTCTTATACCCGTCAACCATTTGCTGATGAAGCGGATCCTTCCCATGTCTTGACATCATCTGATTTTTACTGCAGATAATCAGCGGTGCTAACAGGACACTCCACATGAAGGACACTGGGTCCGTCGATTTTTCTCTTCTCCGGGAAGCAGCTGCTAAAATGGCAGGCATGACAGATACTCTGTCGCTGCCTGAATCTGTCAACTGATTTGAAAGCAGCTCCTGATGAAGAAGGTCTGGCAGGTGGCCGGTTTCCATCATCAACTCCCAGCCTCGCTGAGGTTCTGCCGCCATCAGCCATTTATTCAGTTCTTCATGGATCCGCTCTGCCGGAATTCCGGCTGTGTCGACAGCTGTCATGGCTCTTTTTGTTTCCGGTTCCAGCTCAAAACAGAGCCGTGAAACCAGTTGAACCGCTCGATAAGCCCGAAGGGGATCATCCTGAAATGCCTGTGATGATGCCATCCGCAGCTTTTTTGTTTCCAAGTCTTTCAGTCCATTGAGCGGATCTGCCAGACTGCCTGTCACCGCATGGCGGTAAAGGGCATTAATGGTGAAATCCCGGCCCCGGGCATCGGCTTTCAACGCCTCTTCCATTGATCCGGCTGCCACCGGCATTGGCTTTCTCGGCAGGGAAAATTCAATGGAGAAGCCTCTGATCTGGAAAATCATAAAACTCTTGCCATAGGAAAGCACCCGCCCGAACTGCGCCAACTGGTCCTTCAGACCGGTTTCATCCATACCAAATACCACCACATCCAGATCTTTCACCGGAAGGTCCAACAGTTCATCCCGCACGCAACCGCCGGTCAGAAAAACCTGGCCTCCGGCTTCCTGAATCTGCTGAAAGATTTTCTCCCTGGATATTTTCTGCATGCCATCCCCTCCTGCCGATTCCAGCAACTTTATTTTATCACAGAAAAGAGCCTCCCATAAAGGAGACTCCAATAACTGAAGATTCTTGTCCAACGACATGACTGGCACTGGCTTCCGTACAGTTTAATTCACTTCCAGCGCAGTGATCATTGGTTGCCCTTGCTCCAAAATCTTGAAATGAATGGTGACCTCAATGCCTGGGTCCGGCTCTTCCGCTTCCAGTTGCTGTCTTACGGTATCATCCAGCTGAAAAACCATAAAGTCATAATCACCGTTGATGAGCTCAATTTCTACGGACCGGGTATCGGCAAATCCCACATACCTGCCTTGAGCCTCGAGGATTTCTCCATCCTGCTGTGAGGTTTGCTCTTCTTCAGGATCTTCAGGATCTTCAGGTTCTTCTACCGGTATTTCCACCTCTGGTTCTTCCGGTTCAGCAGGTGGTGGCGTTTCTGCCTGTCTGCATCCAGTGGTGCCAACCAAAACGAACATCAGGAAGAATACGATCAGGATGGTTCGGTTTCGATGACTTATTCTCATTGTCAGCCACTTCCTTCCCTTTGGGTCATAATGACCCCTACAGGGTTTATACCCGAACACTTTAAAAATCACTCATCGATTCGTTCGACTGCTGTAATAATCCCGGTGAAGCTGAAATCAGAGGCTTCGATCACAACCATCACATGAATACCTTCCGGTCTTTCATTTAGTTCGCGGTCAAAGTTTTCGAAGGCGGGTTTAACCGATTCCGAAAGGGCAATCACCAGGATCTGGTCGTTAATCGCGAATTCTGCAAAACTGCTGTCTGCCCTTCCCCTGTATTGGGCTTCCAGTCTTGCCTGTTCTGTCGGTTCCATAGCAGTGACCACAGGAATTTCACCTTCGGTCACTTCATAGGAGACTGTAAAGAGGGACCCGATCTGAAGCTTTTTGTCCCGGTAGGCCTCGCGAAGTTCTTCGGAGAGTTTAAACTCCTGATAGGGCGCCGGTACATCGATCAGTCTCAGTTCCACATAGTAACTGTCGATCTGCCGGATCAACGCCGCCACACCCACTTGCGGCATCATGGCTTCCAGGCTGAACATCGCCAGCCCCTCTTCTTCCGGCGGCGCTTCTGCAGCGGCCATTATCTGTTCATCGCCACTGCCAAAGACAGGTACTTCCGCGTAATAGACATCTTCCGCCCGGCTCAGATCAAAAGCAAAATAGGTGGGTTCAAGCGGCACATCCACCGCCAGCTGTGTAAACTCGCGAATCAATTGATCGCCGTTGGCAAAATTGGCTTCCACTTTTACCGGCAGCTGCAGCTGCTGATCCACCCAGGCACGGTGCCAGGGTGCGGAAGGATCGTAACGATACTCATAGACCATTACTCCCCGGCCATTGATTCTATCAATGCCCGCCTCCAGAACCTCGGGCGCTGACTGAATTTCGTTGAGCAGCGATCCCACATGATAATCTGTCAGGTACATTTCAAGCATCTCCGGACTCATCGGCTGAACGGTAACGTCAGCGGTTCCGTCTCCAAGGAAAGAAATCATCTGGCCTTCCCCGTCATAGATCTGTGTATAGGTGGTCCCGTCTTCCCGTGTTGTGACCGCATAAAACTGATTGGGTTTGGCGTAGGTAATGTCTACGGTTTCTGTCCACCCATGATCCTCAAATTTCCGATGGATTTCCAGGACTCCCTGGTAGTTTTCAAGCTGTTCAAATGATTCGGCCATGGCTACAATGCCTCCAAGGCCCGCGCCTGCCATTTCCATCGACCGCATCTCTGCCGGTGCATCTTCAGCCATTTCAGTGGCTGGTTGGGGCCGTTGCATCTGGGATACAACCCCCACGATTAAGAACACTGCGGCCGCAATGGAGGCCCACTTCATCCAGGATTTACCTATAGATGCCTTTCGCTGTTTGCCTTCCTGCAACGCCATGACATTCTCCGTCACAGGCGTATGGGTGCTTATTGCCGGCAACAGTTCCCGTTCGCTGCGCAGGCGTTTTACCGCGCGGACGGTTTCCATTAAACCGGACAATTCCTGGCTCATGGGAGAAGGCGGCACTGGTTTGCATTCCATAATCAGGGCATCAATAAAATCATTGAGATATTCTTCCTGCTGTTGCTGGTTCATTGATTTAACCATTGAAATAGCCTCCTTCCTCCAAAATTTCTTTCAACTTCTGAACCCCCCGGAACTGGAGGCTTTTAACAGTTCCAACGGGTTTTGATAATTCATCTGCCACATCTTTCAGAGGTCTTCCTTCCACAATCCGCCACAAGATAATTTTACGGTACAGTTCCGGCAGTTTCTCCAGTGCTTCCCTTAACACCATGTTTTCTTCAATCATGTGGGTTTCAGATACTGCCAGGTTCTTCTCACTTACCTGGCTAAGTTCAACCACCTTTGGGCTCCTTCCCCGCTGGCGCCAGGTATCATAAATGGTGTTTCTGGCCGCGGTAAAGATATACGCCCGGATTTTTTCCTCCTCCACATTGCCTTTCTTGACCTGTAGAAAGACTTTCTGGAAGACATCCTGGGTCAGCTCTTCCGCCTCCTCTTTGTTCTGGAGACGGTAATAGGCATATTGGTAGACCTGAGGCCACAGGGTCTCGTAGACTTCCTGGAACATTTTGTTCCAGGATGATGATGCTGGTTTCATGGCAGGCACCCTCTTTTCGTCGTAATACGGTTTCTATCAGTTAATACGTGCATACCCGAAAAGAGTTGCAATCTTGCAGAAGAAATCTTATGATGAAACTAATGGTTATCGGGTAACCATTTTCATGAAGGGGTGAATGGAGTGGATCAGGTGGCTGTGTCAGAAAATCGAAAGTCAGCCGGCTATCGCTGGGTTGTCTGGAGTGTACTCATTTTGGCTTATCTGGTCGTTTTTTTCCACCGGTTAGCCCTTGGTGTAGTCCGGGAAGACCTGACGCTGGCTTTCGGCATCAGTGCCACCACCTTTGGAAATCTGGGTGCCACCTATTTTTATGCCTACACCCTGATGCAGATTCCTTCCGGAATCCTGGCAGACTCGCTTGGCGCACGTAAGACTGTAACCTACGGCACCCTGCTTGCGGCTGGCGGCTCCATGCTGTTCGGGATGTCTCCCACGATCGGCTGGGCCTTTGCCGGTCGACTGCTGGTTGGGATTGGTGTGTCCGTCGTTCTCATTGCGATCCTCAAAATTCTCTCCCAGTGGTTTCCGGAAGATCAGTTTGCCACCATGTCCGGTCTTACCGCTTTTATGGGAAATGTGGGCGGCATGATGGCCCAGACCCCCCTGGCGCTGATGCTGGTCTGTTTCACCTGGCGGGCGACTTTTGCCGGGATCGGGATCGTCAGTGTGATCATTGCGCTGCTGTGTTATGTCCTGGTCCGCAACACGCCTCAGGAAATGGGACTGCTGCCGTTTGACGGCAGTGGTTCGATGAATGCTGGAACAGCGAAAAAACCACCCTTCAGACCTTCCCTGAAAAGTGGTCTGCTGGCAGCCATCAAAAACCCCTATACCTGGCCTAGTTTTTTTGTGTTTATGGGGGTTTTTGGCGCCTATGTCTCCATGACCGGTTCCTGGGGCAACAGCTATTTGCGGGATGTTTACGGTTTTTCAGCCACAGCGGCAGCCAACCGGCTGGTATTGGTGATTCTGGGCCATGCGCTGGGATGTATTGTTATTGGAAAGCTTTCGGACCGTATGAAACGGCGGCGGCGTCCCATGGCTCTTTTTGTCACTCTCCATCTGTTGACATGGTCTATGCTGCTGTTCTGGGGTGGGGGTATGCCGCCTGTTCAGGTGCTGCCTGTTATCTTTTTCCTGATGGGTTTCGGTTCTTCGGCTGTTATTCTGGGCTGGTCGTGCAGCAAGGACGTCAACGATCCGGCCGTTTCCGGGATTGCTACTTCCATTGTCAACATGGGTGGATTTATCGGCGCCGCGATTCTGCCGGTCATTATTGGTGCCGTGATCGACCGGTATTCATCCGAGCTGTCTTCCGCAGCCCTTTATCAGCGGGCTTACCTGTTCTGTTTTGCCGCTGTCGTGATCAGTCTTCTCTGTTCACTGCTTGTCAAGGAAACTTACTGCCGCAATATCTACCTAAAAAAAGAAATCTGATTCAGTGGCTGAATCAGATTTCTTTAAAATCATTCTCGATGAGGGTGGTGATGGCCTGAAAGGCTTCCCGCTCATCCGGCCCGATGATTTTCAGGTGAATTTCCTGCCCTTTCCGGACACCCATGCTCATCACGTTCATAATGCTTTTGGCATCGTATTCATTTCCACCCCTGTAGATGAAAATATCCGAATCAAACTGCATGGCCACTTTCACCAGCACAGCTGCCGGCCGGGCATGGATACCGGTTTCATTCATGACACAAATGGTTTTCTCTAACATATGTCATCACCCCTTCAGAAAATCATATGCAACTGCCTGCAGCAGATGATTGCGCTGTTTATCGTTATATGAACTGGCTTCATTGGATTATGGTGAATCTTCTGAACCCTTTCTCCCATTCATTGTACCTTAAACATCGTCAAATAAAAAGCAAAAAATAAAACTTTTTCAGAGGAGTGATTTCATGTCAGCGTTTGATTTTAACACGATGCAGGATCGAAAAGGGACTCATTCCCTTAAGTGGGATTTCGCCCCACATCTAACCGGCGCCGGCGATCTGCTGCCCATGTGGGTGGCGGACATGGACTTTGCGTGTGCACCGGTGATTGTGGATGCGGTCAGCGAGCGGGCAACCCATGGCATCTACGGCTATACCGGCATTTCCGACGAGTACCGCAGTTCCGTCGTTTACTGGATGCAGCAGCGGCATCATTGGACCATTCAGCCCGAATGGATCGTTGTCATTACCGGTATTGTCCCGGCGTTAAACATGTTGATGCAGGCTTTTGCCCAGGCGGGTGATCAGGTGCTGGTTCAGCCACCGGTGTATTATCCTTTTTTTAATGCCGTTCGCAACAACGGCCAGCAACTGGTGCTCAATACATTAAAAGAGGAAAACAACCGGTATGTGGTGGATTTCGATGATCTGGAGCAAAAATTGAAGGATCCAAAGACCACGATCATGATTCTGTGCAGTCCTCATAATCCTGTTGGGCGCGTCTGGTCAAGGGAAGAGCTCCATAAAATGGCCCAGCTGTGCCTGGAAAACGATGTGCTGTTGGTTTCCGATGAAATTCACCACGATCTGGTCTTCTACCCCCATCATCACCTGGCCACAGCTTCCCTGTCTGACGAAATAGCCGCCAATACCATCACCTGCACCGCACCCAGCAAAACATTCAATTTGGCAGGCCTCCAGTCTTCCAATATCATTATCTCTGATGAGAAAAAACGCCGCCGTTTTCAGCAGGCTCTTGATCGCAATGGCGTCTTTGGCATTAATCCTTTCGCCGATGCCGCCACCATCGCCGCTTACAGGCATGGTGCCCCTTGGGTGGATGAATTACTGAAATACCTTTCCGGGAATCTGGACCTGGTGGCTGCCTGTCTTGAAAAAGAAATGCCCCAGATTAAAATGATTCGTCCGGAAGGCACTTATCTGGCGTGGCTTGATTTTCGTTCCCTGGACATGTCTCCTGCGTCACTGCAGCAATTCATGGAGGAGAAGGCAGGAGTGATCATGAACCAGGGGCCTATTTTTGGCGAAACAGGGGCTGGTTTCCAACGCCTGAATGTAGCCTGTCCCCGCAGCCTTCTGATAGAAGGCCTGGACCGAATTTCACTGGCAATACAGTCGCTGGATACCTAAAACCGGCGAAGCATTGTGACGATCACATAAAATCCCGGCTGCTCCATATCACCAATGGCGCTGCCGGGATTTTTTTGAACAAAATGCGTTATATCTCCAAAAAATCAAGCAGGGAAGTTGCCGGGTCATTGGTCACTTCCCGGAACAGGACTGTCCCGTCGGGGGCATAAACAATCACTCCCCGGTGCACGCTTCCTGCTGAGGATCCAATAATTCCCGCTTCCCGGTAAAAGGCGGTGTCGGGATCAGACAACAGCTCGTATGCCAGGTCATCCTGTTTCATCAGTCCTGCATGCGCAGCTGGAGTATCGGCGCTTACACCGTATAAAGCGTATCCTTTTCCCCGGATAGCGTCAATCTGATTGTTCAGCCGGACCAGCTGATCAACGCAGAGGGATCAGCCGGCGCCAAGAAAGAACACAAAGATAGATCCTGAATCGCCGGCGGCCAATAGTTCTGCGGGCGTCACCCTCTCCCCCGAGGATGAGGCCAGTTCCAGATCAGCCCCCTGGAACGATTCTGAAGAGGTTTCACGTTCTGCCTCAGGCAGGATATCCGGGGTCGGTGCCGTGCTGATGTTGCGGAATCCGAGATAGGCGACGATGATCACCAGCGTGACAGCAATGACGACCATCCACAGCATCGCTTTTTTAGCTTTTTCCGGTGCCTGCTGTTGTTTGCTCCGATGACGCTTGATTTTTCTGATCTGCGACATGGTTTCCACTCCTCTGTTGATTCGACTTTCAAGATATCCTGCTGTACTGATTTCGATGAATTGATTGTACCATGATCACAGTTGACGGGCAATCGAAACAAAATCAACAGTACGATTCAGATTGATGTCCTTATACCGTTCAAGATAGGTTTGAAGGTGCGCAGGATCTTCCCCCAGGACCTGCCACCGAAAGCTTACCAGGGAGAGGCTCATTCGTTGATCAGCCTGGTTTTGCTCCAGTTGGCCGACATTTTTTCCTGCTGTTGCATGACCCACGACCTGACCCCTGTTATGAAGTAACAGTGACAGCGCAAGAATTTCTGCAGAGGATGCCGTGTATTCATCAACGAAAACGGTAATACTGCGCACATGATCGAGGGGTTGATTTCCTGTCTGCCAGACTTCACGGCGGGTTCTTCCCGCCAAACGAACAATTTCCGTTCCCGCCGGAAAGATCAGCGAAGCCACTTGCATCAGTTCTTCAAGGCTTCCGCCAGGATTTCCTCTCAAATCAATATAGAGGATATCACTTTCAGGATGCTCCCCGAGCAGTTCTTCCACGCGAGACCCGCTGCCGGGGGTGAAAGCAGGGAGTGTAATCAGCACCTCGCGATCACTCATCCGCTGCGCCCTTATTTCTTCCGTCATGGCTGCTCGCCGGCTCCAGGTTCGCGTGTAAAACGTATCGTACACAAAAGTGGTATAGGGATCACCCGCGGCCTGCGTCACACTATGAAGATAGGCTTCAAATCCACTGCGATGAATCCGATGGCCGCCAAAAAGCTGATCCCGGGCCTGTTGTACCCTGGGCGAGTCAAAGGCTTCCGGATATAAATAATTCGCTTCCACCAACCGCACCAGTTCTTCAGCCTGATCATCCGTCAACCAGCCTGCCTGTATCCGTACCAGCGTCCGAATAACAGAAAAGGCAGGTGCCAGCACCATCAGCATGAACAGCGCCGGGATCAGCAACAGGCTGATCCACCGCAACCGTCTGCGACGCCGCCGGTTTTCCGCTTCCAATTCTTCCCATTCCAGTTGGTTGGGGAAATCGATCATATCGGGATCCTTATCAATCATTGAAGTCTCTTGATCCTTCTCCATGGAATAAGGCACCTTTCTATGACATCACTATGGTAACAGTCCCTCCCCGGTATCTATCCAGGTAAACTGATCCAGAATGACATAAGCTCTGGCTTCCAGTCCATCACCATATTCCCAGGGGTAATGAATGGCAATGTAGAAAAATTCATTGCCATATTCACCGGCATACAACGCACCTGTAAACTCATCATTCATGAAAAAGTACTCCCGCAAAGTCCAGTCATGCATGCGTTCAATGGCTTCCACCTTTTCAACCCATTCATAATTACGCTGAGTTAATACCCCGGAGTCCCCAGTGAGCTCCTCCAAAAATGCTTCCTCAGAGGCAACAGCCGATTTCTGATACACCATAACTGACACATAAGCATCTGCGTTTTGTATACCCCCATAATTGGCGGAGAATCGGACACCTTCCACATTAGACTTTGAGACAGTTTCCGCAAGCATATCATCGGGGTAATAGGTGTAGAAGGGAAGCGTCTCATCCTTGAACAGATTAAGTGTAACAGCTTCCTCCATGCCTTCGATCAGAAAAGTGGTATCGATGGATTCCGGAAGTTCCAACGGATCATTCGGAATTTCAGCTGGTATTTCCAGTTCTGTCGGCGATTCAGGTACTTCAGGTGTCATCGGGGTCTCTTGTGGGGGTGCTTCTTCCGGCGGCGTTGCTGTCTCAGGCGGAGCCTGGCTGCATCCGACCACCGCCAGCACCGTCATCAGGAGAAACAACCCTGCTGTCAGCGTTTTCGATCGATGTTTCATCTTGATTCCTCCAGTCATTTAGAATAGTGGGTGATTCTTTCTGTTGATTGACTCTGTGAGTGAATGCGTGCTGTTTCGGGTAAATAAATCCCAGAGGACTGCTCAGAGAGCTACTGATTAGATTACACTCATGGGAGGGATTCCAGTGAAAAAAGAAGATTCCGGCAAAAGCACTGAATCAATGAAACATGTGGAGTTATGGTTTTTGTTTGCAATGATGATCATCATTGCAGTCACCGTTTTTGCTCTGACCAATGCATCACCCGTTCCTGTGCGTTTTCTGATCTGGACCCGCGAGCTCAGTCTTGCCCTGCTTATTTTCCTGTCTGCTGCTGTTGGAGCTGTGATCGCCATTCTCCTGGGGTTTATCAAGCAAATGCGCAATCGAAAAAAATACAAGATCCGGGAGAAGCATATGGCTGAAGTGGAAAAAGAGAACACCAGCCTTAAAACCCAGCTGGTTGAACTGGAAGCGAAGCTGAAAGAAGCCCTCAAAGAAAAAAGTCAACAACCGGCCTCAGGCCAAAAAGCAGGTGATCAAACGAAGCCGGGACTGTCCCCCGACGATTGGGCGGACGAACCGCCTCAGGATGATCTGCCGGATTTTCTTAATTCAAAGTCATCTGATTAAGCCATCCCCGATGGTTTATTAAAAACTGCAACAGCGCTTCTTTTTTCTTTTCACGGCCCGGCCGAAAAAATCCTTCAGAAATTTTGATAATTGAATCCATCATACCGGCTTCATTTTTTTGTTGATGAAACGGGCAGGAGGTGATGGTATCCAGCCATTCCTTAAAGGAGTATATTTTCAGATAATCCACTTTACAGCCTTCTGCGATGGCTTCCAGTATCCGCAGAAGCAGATCCCGGTAACCCTCTTTGTTCTCCATTCCTGCCAAATGAATCAGCTCTGGAATGGCTTCCTCCATAAAAAGACGGTTTAAGGCCTTCCCGGGTTTCAAATCGAGAATATCGCATACTTTTTTCTTTGCTTCATCCGGCCATCGAAGGATCATTTGCAGGGATGTTGTCTCATCCGGAAAATCTGTCAGATAATACTGTCTGCCCTCAAGATCCTTAAGCATCCGCAGGGTGTCCAAATAACCCAGCTGCAGATTGCGGCGGCTTTGTATCTGTTTGAAATCCAGGATCCCGCCCAGGTCCCGATGAGGCGCTATGTAATGCACGTCGGCTTCTTCCGGTTTCACCTTAATGATCCTTCCGGCACTGAGAAGACGGACTGCATAAATCTCCCGGTAGCCTTTGCGCACCAGCATATTGGCCGGCAGATTATTGTAAAAACCGCCATCCAGAAAAAGCTTTCCGTCCAGCATCCGTTCCTTGAAGACAGGCAGATAGGAAGAAGCCATCAGATAGTCGCCCATCTTTCCTCTGGGAATGTCTTCTTTAAAAAGCTCCAGTGGCTTCCGGTCTGTCAGTGAAAAAGTGACAAAACCAAAATCCATCGGTGATTTTCGGATTTCATCCTCCCGAAGCATTGAATGGATCATGTCATACAGCGGGGAATTGTCGATTCCGCTGTTTTTGATCGTCTTCCGGATTTCATCAATCAGTGACATAATATTACTGTGATCCAGTTTTCGGTCCGACAGCAATTCATAAATATCATCATCCAGGGTCATGACCTGCTGCGGTGTAATGTTGTACCACAGATCCCAGGCTTCGTCAAAATCGTCCTGAATGATCAATCCACCATTCAATGCTCCGGCAGAAGTACCCGTCACTCCCTGAAACTCAATACCCACTTCCCGAAACGCCTTCCAGGCTCCGATATGATAAGCGCCTTTGGCGCCGCCGCCTTCCAACGTTAAACCCACCATTCAATTCACGCTCCTCTGTCGATCACTGCTATTCAATCATTTGGTTCAGGCGAGACAAATCCCGGACAACCACCTTTCGGCTGCCCTGCAGTAATATGATCCCTTCATTCTGATATGCTGAAAGCCTTCTGCTCACAGTCTCGCGTGTTAATCCCATGTAAGCGGCCATATCTTCACGGGAAAGGGGCAGGGTGATAAGGATGCCCTCCTCCACTTCAGCTCCGAATCCTTTCACCAGGTTCGACAGCAACACTGCCAACCGCACATCCACATCTTTGTTGGTCATCACCTGCACCAGTTTTTCCAGGGATTTAATTCTATCAAAGGCATGGGCCATCACCTGATCCCGCACCCGGGGGCTGTCCGCGAGCACTATCCTGAAGTTAGCCTGTGATAACACACAAAAAGTGGTCTCTTCCAGCGCGGTGACATTGAATTCGAAGACATCTTCCTTAAGCAGATTTAATTCGCCGATGAAATCCCCTTCCGACAGCACATACAAAATCTGCTCGCGGCCTTCCCGGGTGTAGGTATATGCCTTCACACTTCCCCGATTGACAATATAGAGACTGGCCAGGGGATCTCCTTCAAAAAAAACAGTTTCCCCTTTCTTAATCTTTTTGTGATCAATCAACTGAGAGATGCGTTCCAATTCCCCTTCACCCAGGTGCTCAAACAATGAAACCTTTGATGCGCAATATCGATCGCGGCAGTTGTCACATCCGCATTCTCTGCAGGCAGCCATCACTTGTCACTCCTTTAGTGTCTTCTCACTGGAATATATACCCACTTAACAGTCGTTTAGCCTCATCATTGCCCCCTGAAGAAAACCATTATCATGACATGCTTATTTCTGCTCCTTCCATCCACTCATGGCTGGGGTTGCCCGGGATAAGTCGTTTCCGAAAGAATACATGTTTTTTCCATCATGTGATTTCGATCACAGTATTCCACCACAAAAGCCGGTACACTGGGATCACAGCAGCCACCACCATCACATGAAGGAGCGAGACGAATGAAAATAGATGAAATACGCTTGTCTGAAACATTGGGGAGTATTGTCAGCCGTTATCCTGGAGCCATTCCCATTCTGACAAGGCAGGAGATCGATTTTTGCTGCGGCGGGCATCGCACACTGGCCACCGCCTTAAATGTTCCGGAGAAACAGGAAGATCATCCCGTTTTAACAGAACTGCAGAGCGGCTATGAACGGGCGCTGATCGATGGAGAGGACATCAACCAGTTCCGGTATGAAAATCCCATTATGCTTATGGATTATATTGTTCACTGGCATCACGAAAGACTGCGTGAAAACTTGCCTACTCTTGAAAAATTGCTGGCAAAAATCGTAGATGTCCATGGAATCAGTCATCCGGAACTGTATGAGGTGGAAAAAGTATTCATTCTCTTGAAACATGCCATGACAGATCATTTGGCCGACGAAGAAGATCACAGTTTCCCTTTGATTAAAGAAGCCGCTGAAACAGGAGCATTGGCCGAAGCTGTTATAAAGGCCGTGGATTCTCTGCGAGCTGATCATGATCATGTGGGCGATCATTTGAAACAACTGCGAAAACTGACCAAACGCTTTTCCATTCCTGAAGACGGCTGCTCCACCTACGAGTTTGTCTACCGAAAACTGCAAGAGCTGGAAACAGATACCTTTCAGCATGTCCACCTGGAGAACAATGTCCTGTTTCATATGATTGGGTAATCGATAAGGAGGATGAATATGTCAATGAAAATCAATGACCATGTCACCTGGGTAGGAAAAATTGACTGGGAACTGAAAAAATTCCATGGAGAGGAGTATTCCACCCACCGGGGCACGTCTTACAACTCCTATCTAATCCGCGACAAGAAAACCGTTCTGATCGATACTGTCTGGATGCCCTTTGCCAAAGAATTTGTCCAAAACCTGAAAAAAGAAATTGATCTGTCGAAGATCGACTACATTATCGCCAACCATGCGGAAGTGGACCACAGCGGTGCCTTGCCGGAACTGATGAAAGAGATCCCGGACACACCCATCTACTGTACAAAAAACGGCATTCAATCGTTAAAGGGACATTACCACCAGGACTGGAACTTTGTGGAAGTGAAAACAGGTGACAAACTGAACATTGGCGACCGCGATTTAATCTTTCTGGAAGCCAGAATGCTGCACTGGCCGGACAGTATGTTTGTTTATATGACCGAGGACAACATTCTTTTCAGCAACGACGCCTTCGGACAGCATTATGCTTCTGAGTCCCTCTATAATGATACGGTGGATCAGGCGGAATTGTTTCAGGAGGCGATCAAATACTATGCCAATATCCTGACACCTTTCAGTCCACTGGTCACCCGAAAGATTGAAGAAGTCCTTTCGTTCAATCTGCCGGTGAACATGATCTGCACCAGTCATGGGGTGATCTGGCAGGACAACCCGGTACAGATCGTGGAACAGTATCTGAAGTGGGCAGATGATTACCAGGAAGACCAGGTCACCCTGGTGTATGACAGCATGTGGCGGGGCACTTCGCGCATGGCGGAAGGAATCGCTGAAGGCCTTAAAAAAAGCATGCCTGGCACCACCATTAAACTGATTCATGCAGGATTGACGGATAAAAACGATGTCATCACGGAGCTGTTTAAATCAAAAGCTTTTCTGGTGGGATCTTCCACCATCAATAAAGGGATTCTCTCATCCATTGCCGCTGTTATGGAAATGGTGAAAGGGTTGAAATTCAAAAACAAAAAAGGGGCTGCTTTTGGCAGCTATGGTTGGAGCGGCGAATCCGTACCTCTGCTGGAGAAATTGCTTGCGGAATCAGGCATCGACGTGACTTCTCCCGGCATCAAGGAATTATGGAACCCGGATGAAGACGCCATGGCACGATGCGTTGCCTATGGAGAAGCACTGGGTAAAACATTATAGTTTCCTGAAGAATACCAGAAGAACGCTGCAGACTTTTTGTCCGCAGCGTTCTTTGCTTGTGCCTATAGACTGACGGTGACTATTCAGCCAATTTTTTGTAAATGCTGTAGCGTTCCTGGGCATCTTTCTCTGCCAGTTCGAAAAGAACGGCTGCCTCTTCCGGGAAGGACTTCTTCAGGGAAGCGTATCTCACTTCGCTGTCGAGAAATGCCTGGAAGGAAGTTTTGGGTTCCTTGGAATCAAGGGTGAAGGGGTTTTTGCCTTCTTCCTTAAGCATCGGGTTGTAACGGTACAGATGCCAGTAGCCGGCTTCCACCGCTTTTTTGGTTTGTTCCTGGGTTTTGCCCATACCGGCGCCGATTCCGTGAGCAATGCAGGGGGTGTAGGCAATGATCAGTGACGGACCCGGGTATGCTTCAGCTTCCTTCAGGGCTTTGATCAGTTGGTTTTTATCGGAACCCATGCCCACCTGCGCTACATAAACATACCCATAGGTCATGGCCATGCGGCCCAGGTCTTTCTTTCTGATCTTCTTGCCGGATGCGGCAAATTTTGCCACAGCGCCCGTAGGTGTTGATTTGGATGACTGCCCGCCTGTGTTGGAGTACACTTCTGTATCCAGGACCAGGACGTTCACATCTTCGCCGGAGGCCAGCACGTGATCCAGGCCGCCGTAGCCAATGTCATAGGCCCAGCCGTCTCCTCCGAAAATCCACTGAGATTTTTTCACCAGGTATTCTTTCTTGGTAATGATCTCATCCACCACCGCATTGCCTTTGGAAGCTTCCAGCAGCGGCAGCATATCATAAGTGGCTTTCTTGGAGGCCTTGGCATCATCCTTGCCGTCAATCCATGCCTGGAATGCTTCTTTCAGCTCATTCGGGAGGTCCATTTCCAGGCCTTCCTTCATCAGATCCTCCAGTTTCCCCCGGATCTGTCCAGTAGCCAGTGCCATGCCAAATCCATATTCCGCATTATCCTCAAAGAGTGAGTTTGCCCAGGCAGGTCCCTGTCCTTTTTCATTGACGCAGTATGGGACAGAAGGAGCGCTGCCGCCGTAAATAGAACTGCAGCCGGTGGCGTTGGCAATCATCATGCGGTCACCGAACAACTGGGTTACCAGTTTGACATAAGGAGTTTCACCACAGCCTGCACAGGCGCCGGAGAACTCAAAGAGCGGCTGAGCAAACTGGCTGCCTTTAAGGGTTTCAATATTTGTAAGATCAGCTTTGCTTTTAACAGTTGTTGCGAATTCCCAGTTTGCTTTTTGTGCTTCAATCTGAGGCTCAACCGGCTTCATGACCAATGCCTTTGTTTTCGCTGGGCAAATATCCGCGCAGTTGCCGCAACCAGTGCAGTCCAGGGTGGATACCTGGATGCGGTAGGCCATGCCGTCAAATTCTTTGCCCATGGCTTTGAGGGTTTCGAAACCTTCCGGGGCTGCCTGCTGTTCATCTGCATCCAGCAGGAAAGGCCGGATGGCGGCGTGGGGGCAGACAAAAGAACATTGGTTGCACTGGATACAGTTTTCCTTGATCCACTCAGGCACATCAACTGCTATGCCTCTTTTTTCATATGCGGAGGTTCCCATTGGAAAATGACCGTCTTCCCGGCCTGCAAAAGCACTCACCGGCAAGTCGTCTCCTTCCTGGGCATTCATCGGACGCATGATATCGCTGATAAAGGCCGGCTCATCTTTTTTGTCATCTGCTCTTTCAGTTCCCCCGATCCATGCTTCCGGGACACTCACCTGGTGGAGAGCTTCCATTCCCATATCGATGGCTTTTTTGTTCATTTGAACAATTTTTTCACCTTTAGACCCGTAGGTTTTTTCAATGGCCTGCTTCATATAATCAACGGCTTCATCCACTGGAATAACGTCTGCCAGTTTAAAGAAGGCAGACTGCATGACCATGTTGATGCGGCCCCCTAAACCGATGTCGGAGGCAATCTTGGTGGCGTTGATGATATAAAACTTGGCTTCTTTTTCCGCAAGAACCTTTTTCAGGTTATGGGGCAGTTTTTCTTCCAGCTCGCTTTCATCCCACAGACAGTTGAGCAGGAAGGTGCCGCCTTTTTTCAACCCTTTGAGCAGGTCATACTGGTTCACATAAGCCTGGTTGTGACAGGCGATGAAATCCGCTTCGCTGATCAGGTAAGTCGAACGGATGGGTTTTTTCCCGAAACGCAGGTGGGAAATCGTTACACCGCCTGATTTCTTGGAGTCATAGGAGAAATAGCCCTGCGCATACATATCCGTGTGGTCGCCGATAATCTTGATGGAGTTTTTATTAGCACCGACAGTTCCGTCAGCTCCCAGTCCCCAGAATTTGCAGCGAACGGTTCCCTTTGGTTCTGTGCTGACAGGAGGCACCATTGGCAGAGAGCTATGGCTTACATCATCCACAATACCGATGGTAAACGAATTCTTGGGGTTGTCTGTTTTCAGGTTTTCAT
>JAWSUV010000009.1:0-43299 GCA_033549305.1 Bacillota bacterium
CCCTGCTTCACCAGCCGACTGACCAATTCACAGGCTTTATAAGCTGCAATACCTCCGGTGACGCCTACCAGAATGTGCCGATCCTTCAACATGCCTTTTCCACCTTTCCAGTCACAGGTTCAGGATGAGAATATATCCAGCCATTGGCGGCGGCTGCGTGCAACACTGGCTTTTTCAGCCAGTAAAACAGCTTCAACCATTTTAACTGCGTCAGCGATTTGGTCATTCATGACTACATAATCATAATGAACCAGCTGCTGGATTTCCTCCAATGCACTGTTTAACCGTTTACTGACTTCTTCCGTGCTTTCGGTTCCCCGGCTGTTAATGCGTCGCCGCAATTCATCAATGGAAGGCGGGACAATAAAAATAAAGACACCATGAGAGAATTTTTTACGCACCTGCATGGCACCGGCAGTATCAATTTCCAGCAAGACATCCTTCCCTTGACTCAGCTGTTCCCGAACAAAGTCCCTGGGGGTCCCATAATAATGGCCGTAAACGACTGCATGTTCCAGAAAATCATCTTCTTGCAGCCGGTGGCGAAATTCCTGCTCTGACAGATAAAAGTAGTTGACTCCTTCTTCTTCATCGGGTCTGGCTTTTCGGGTGGTCGCTGATACAGACAGTTTTACCCCTTGGTTACGCTGAATAAACTCTTTGACGATGGTGCTTTTTCCGGTTCCGGACGGGCCGGAAATCACAATTAAGATACCTTCCTGTTTCATCGGGTTGTCCTCCAATGTTTCACTCCGTCTCTGTTGCTGCATCTTTTTCCTCTTTTGTATCCGCCCGGGCATGAAGCCGGTGAGCCACCGTTTCCGGTTGAACTGCTGACAGGATCACATGATCGCTGTCAGTAACAATCACTGCACGTGTTCTCCTTCCATAGGTCGCATCAATCAGGGCTCCCTGCTCTCTGGCTTCTTGGATCATGCGTTTAATGGGTGCGGATTCAGGGCTGACAATAGCAACAATCCGATTCACTGAAACAATGTTTCCAAACCCAATATTTATCAGTCTGTGTGACATGATGATTCTCCTTCGCTATTCAATGTTTTGAACCTGTTCTCTGATTTTCTCCAGCTCACTCTTCACCTCTACCACCAGACTGCTGACTTTTTGATCATTTGACTTGGAGCTGATCGTGTTGATTTCCCGGTTCAGTTCCTGTACCAGGAAATCAAGTTTTCTCCCAACCGGCTCCTGCTGAATCATTGTCGTTGAAAACTGATCAAGATGGCTGTTAAATCGGACGACCTCTTCTTCAATGCTGCTTTTTTCTGCCAATATTGCTACCTCAGTCATCATCCGGTTTTCATCAATGACCATTTCCTGCCCTGCCATTTCATTGATCCGTTTGATCAGTCTGTCTTGATAAGCCAGCGAAACTTCCGGACTGATTTGACTGATTTCTTCCATCTTCTGTTTCAGGAATGCAATACGCTCTTTCAGATCATGATAAAGTGTTTCCCCTTCCGTCGCCCTCATGCTGATCAATTGGTCCAGCACCGAGATGATTCCTTTTTCCATTTCATTCCATAAAAGGTCTTCATCCACATCCCGCTGTTCCACAGTAACCACCTCAGGCATCCGAGCCAGCAGCGCGACGGTTAAGTCATTCTCAATCTGAAGTTCCTGGCTGATCTTCTCAAAGGATTCCTGATACGCTTGACAAAGAGCCTTATCAATCACAACGCGCTTGTCGGAAGATTCTGCTGTCTGCTGATTAATGTAAAGATCCAGGCGCCCACGTCGGATGGAAGATTTAATGGTGTTGCGGATCCGCTCTTCCAGGAAGGCAAGTTTGCGAGGCAGTTTGATGCCCAGGTCAAGATACCGGTGATTCACCGATTTCGCTTCGATGGTGAAACCAAATTGCTGAATGGTTATTTCGGCTCTTCCAAATCCTGTCATACTGTTCATTGGTTGTCAATTCCTCCCGTCGTTAATCCGAAGGCAGCGGCATCATTCATAATAAAAGATGCCTGAACAAATGTCCCTGGCGGGTCCAGTCATCTCAACGGCACCATCCACCATCATACGCATCTGAAGTTCTCCGCCCTCTGCCAGAACCACTGCGCTGTCGCTGATTCGCTCCAGTCTGAAAGCTACGGCAAAAGCACTTGTCACCCCGGTTCCGCAGGCCAACGTGTGCCCTGCCCCACGTTCCCAGGTGAATACATGCATCTTTTGGCGATTTTTAATATAACAAAAGTTTACATTTGTTCGTTTGGGAAAGATAGGATGGTTTTCAATGGCTTCCCCCAACGTATCCACCAATTCTGGTGATAATTGCGGGGTAAAAATCACCACATGGGGGACTCCCATTGTCACATGGGAATATACCAGCGTCTGGTCACACACAGCCAGTGTGTTCTCCAGTACATGGATCTCCGGTAATCCCATCTCCACCCTCACCAGACTCTGATTCGAATCATCTGTTGTGATCGACAGCTTTTTAATCCCTGCCTGTGTTTCGATTGATAACTCACGTTCATCCGGATGTCGTTTGTCATCAATGAAACGGGCAAAGCACCGTATGCCATTTCCGCACATTTCCCCCTGGGATCCGTCACTGTTATAGTATATCATAGACGCATCAGCAATCGATGAGGCATCTGCCACCATCAGGCCGTCCGCTCCAATCCCGAACTGACGATGACAGGCAGACATGACCAGGTCTGTTAGCTTCACTGAAGATGGAATGTCTTCTCTTTTCATCAAGATAAAATCATTGCCGATGCCGTGCATTTTTACAAATGGAATCATTTCCGATTATCCCTCCTGCTTATCCATTTCATTATAACAAATTCGTTCGAGTTTTTCGATGATCTTTTCTATCAGGAACCCTTTCAGTACAGATGGAAGCATATGATTTCTGCCTTGTATCTCTTATCAGAATCAAGTATGATAGCACCATACACGAAGGAGTGATGAATGATGCCTTTTGACGGCAGTGTTATTGCGGCTGTTTCTCAGGAACTAAGACCCATAATCATTGGCAGCCGGATTGATAAAATATTTCAACCAGAACCTGATGAACTGATCATGACCATGCGTCATCAACGCAATAATTTTCGTTTATTACTGTCTGCACACAACCAGTATCCACGCGTTCATCTGACAACTGCATCCAGAGATAATCCGTCACAACCGCCAGTTTTCTGCATGCTGCTTAGAAAGCATCTTGCCGGCGGGAAGGTGGTTCATATTGAACAGCCTGATTTCGAAAGAATACTGGTAATCCACGTCCAGGGCACTGACGAGCTGAACCGGCAAACACACAAAAAACTGATCGTGGAAATGATGGGGAAACACAGCAATATCATACTGGTGGATACTGTTAATAACCAGATACTGGATGCTGTCAAACGTATACCGCTTCATATAAGCCGAAAACGCCAGGTGTTACCGGGACTTCCTTATGAATCCCCTCCATCAGAAAAACGGTCGCCCCTTTTCATTGACTCCGCACCGGCTTTGACAGATGTGATGAATGCCCACAGCCAGCAAAACCTTAAAAATGCACTTATCAGTGCCTTTAACGGATTCTCCCCGTCCCTGTGCCAGGAGGTCGTCCACCGGGCAGGACTGGAATCCGATCATCGCTGGGATGATCTGACCCCATCCGAGCAAGATCATTTTTTCGATGCTTTCCAGCAGATTCACCAGATGATTATTCAGGAGACTTTCTATCCATGCCTTTATCGCCATTCAGATACAGGCAGGTACATTGATTTTAGCGTCATCCCATTGTCACATTTAACGCAGGTGGAATCCGTTCCCTTTCCAACAGTCAGTGAATTGCTGGAATCTTTCTATGGTCATAAAGATCATTATGAACGGCTGCAGCAGCGTTCACAGGATTTGCGAAAAACGCTGACCGTTAAACGAAATCGTTTCACCCACAAGCTTCAAAACCTGCACCATGACGAGGAAAAAGCGATACGTTCCTCTGTGGATAAACTTAAAGCAGATTTGATCATGGCGAACATTCATCAAATTCAGTCGGGTCAGTCTACGATCAACGTCACCAATTATTTTGATGAGAATCAGCCTCTGGTGGAAATCACGCTGGACAGCAGGAAATCCCCTTCCCAAAACGCCCAGATGCTGTATAAGCGTTACCAGAAATCAAAGACAGCCTTGGTTGAAATTGCCCGTCAGCGGCAAAAAACCCTGCTGGAAATCCAGTATCTGGATCAGGTCTTCCATTCACTTGAACAGGCAGATTCCCTTCACGATCTGGAGATGATTAGGGAAGAGTTGATTGAGTCCGGTTATTTGAAAAAAAAGACGTTACGGAAAAAACAGTCACGCCCGAAAACTGAAAGTAAACCGCTCGCATTCCGTTCTTCAAAAAATCATCTTATTCGGGTAGGCAAGAACAACATTCAGAATGAAATGGTTACCTTCAAGCTGGGAAAGAAAAATGATTTATGGTTTCATGTCAAAGACCTGCCCGGGTCACATGTTGTCCTGTCGCTTGAAAACCAGGCACCCGTCAGTGAAGAAATTAAACAATCAGCTCTGCTGGCTGCTTATTACAGTAAGGGTCGCGGCAGCAGTAACGTGCCGGTGGATTATACCTGGTGCCGTCATGTGAAAAAGCAGCGGGGAGGACGTCCTGGTATGGTCACCTACACCAATCACCAAACAGTGTTTGTCACACCTAACAAAGATTCCCTGGAGCAAATCTTTCACGTGGAAGAAAAAAACAGCCGGTGACAGGCTGTTTTTTATTGCAGCAGACGAAGTACATGAAGAAATGATTCCGGGAGCGGTGCTTCAAAGAACATGTTTTTTCCGGTAATCGGATGAATGAATCCCAGGGTTTTAGCATGCAGCACCTGTCCGGATAAATTAAATTTCTTCTGATGACCGCCATAACGGTCATCCCCCAAAACTGGATGCTGAATATATGCCAGGTGGACACGGATTTGATGTGTGCGGCCGGTTTCAAGTCGGGCTTCAAGGTAAGTATATTGCTGAAAACGCTTTATCACTGTGAGATGTGTGACAGCAGCTCTGCCTGCAGCGTCAACAGTCATCTTCAATCGCTGTTGCGGATGACGCGCGATCGGTGCATCAATTTTAATATGATTGTCCTTAATGACTCCGACAGCAACCGCTTCGTAGGTTCTTATCATTGAATGGTCGGCTAACTGACCGGCCAGACCGCGATGAGCCATATCGTTCTTAGCCACCACCAGAAGACCTGAAGTATTCTTATCGATTCGGTGAACAATCCCTGGACGAATAACACCATTGATGGTTGAGAGACTACCCCGGCAGTGGTGCATCAGAGCATTGACAAGTGTGCCGCTTTCGTTTCCTGCAGCAGGATGAACTACCATATTTTGCGGTTTGTTAACCACCAGCAGCGCTTCATCCTCATGGACAATATCCAGAGGAATGGCTTCCGGTTTTGTTGGCAGAACCCGTGGTGGTGGTAAAAAAACCACTACCTCGTCCCCTTCTTTAACTGAATAACGGTTCTTTGAAACATTCCCATTGACAGTGACCTGTTCACTGCGAATCAATTTCTGCAGATAGCTTCGGCTCTGGCTATCCATCATTTCAGCCAGATATTGATCAAGCCTGACGCCGGCCATTTCTTCGTCGACCACTAATAGAGTCTGAATCATGTTGATTCTCCCATTTTCACGGCCTGGAAATCTTTCAGGATATAGTAAATCAGAAGCCCCTGTCCGATGACAATGGCTGAGTCAGCAATATTAAATACCGGCCAGATCTGGAAGTCCAGAAAATCAATCACGAATCCATATGCTGCCCGATCGATAAAATTACCGACAGCACCACCTGAAATGAGGCATAGGGCAAGGGTCAGCAGCTTATTGGTTTGCGGATATCGGTACAGATACCAGAGTATTCCGGCGATAATGGCTATTGTGATCATCAGAAAAAAAAGCCGTTGATTCTGAAGGAGACCAAAAGCGGCCCCTCGGTTTTCCAGATAATGAAGGTGAAAGATATTCTCAATCACTGGTATGGTTCCTATCTCTTTCAGTCTAGTAATCACCAGCCATTTGCTGAGCTGATCTATCACAATGATTGCCGCTATGACAAGCCATTTCATGGACTGACTCCTTCCGCTTAAAAATGCCTGTCTGAAGTTTCCAGCGACAGGCATCGTCTCGAATAAATCTGTCATTCGTTATCCTGCTGCGTTATATCCGGTGGCAAAACATGATTCGGCTTTTTGAGATCAGAAGCCAGATCGTCTGTATCAATAGCCATGCTTTCGAGCTGAGCTTTCAGCAATGTTCGAAACCGCGTTTTGAAAATCTGAAGCTGCTGTAGCATTTCATCCTGTTTTAAATTGATCCGCTCAAGTTCGTGACGTGCAGCGGCAATGATTTCCTTGCCTTTCAATTCAGCTTCTTCCACTGTTAGGTCTGCTTTTTTTAATGCATTGCTGCGCAGTTCATCTGCTGTTGACTGGGCAACCACTAATGTTTCCTTGAGAGTTTCTTCCATCTGCCGATACTTTTCCACCTGTTTTGTATCACGCTCCAACTGCTCTTTCAGCTCAATGTTCTCCTTATAAAGCTGTTCATAATCCGCCATGACCTGATCCAGAAATGCGTCAACTTCTGCTTCATTGTAGCCTCTGACACTTTTTTTGAACTCTTTGTTCTGGATATCCAGAGGTGTAATCATCATGTTTCCCCCCCAGTCATTTACTTCATTTTGCCTATTTCAATATGGCAACGCTGCGAACGGCTTAAAGATCCAATTTTTAATAATTTCAGTCTTCCGGATCCCTGAATGGAAATAATATCATGTTCATGAAGTGCCACTGTATGTTTCTGAATTGGCTGCCAGTTGAGACTGACTTTTTGACTCACAATCAGGGCTTGTGCCTTTTGGCGCGAAATCCGCAATGCTACAGATAATACAGCATCCAATCGCAGCGAAGCCACTGTCCCCTTAATCACTTCCAACTCTTCAATAATTGCTGCTTCAGGTATTTCATCAATGCCTTCAACGATGACACTCACAGAGCCAACCGTATCTAAATGCCACATGAGATAATCGCTTAATTCGGGGACAACCACGAAACAAGCTGAATGATCATAGAGAAGAATATCTCCAATCATTTCCCGTTCAATCCCCAGGGAAAGAACAGCCCCTAAATAATCTCTGTGCGTCAGTGTTTTCATCTTAGCTTTATGGGTAGCCCGTAAAAATGCCACAGGTGGTGACAGTTCTTCTGGCATTCGGTAGTCAGGCATCATGATCAACCTTCTGCGTTCAGCATCCTGATACCCGCCTTCCAGCATCCATCGAAGCTCGCTATAGTGACTAAGCAGCGAGTCAGCATACCCCCATTCGCCGGGAGTGAGAAAAGATGAGGTCTTTGTCACATGCGTTCGAAGTGCTGTTTCAGCCTGGTCGAGTATCGTTCGCCATCTTTTCCGAATCTGTTCTTGGGGAATATAATCGGTAAAATCAGGCGTTTTCATATTTCACCCTCACCGTAAAAGCCCAATAATGAATGAAGAGAGCATATTTATAAAAATAATGCCAATAATGGGTGAAAAATCCATCATCCCCTGATAACGGAATACCTGCTGAATCATGGTCCTGATGGGGCTTAGAATCGGTTCAGTGACACCATAGATAAACTGCCCCAATAAACTGTAGGGATTGATCCTTATCCATGAAAAAATCACTCGAATTAAAATAAAAAAATTCAAGAGCCGGGCAAAATAGTGTACCGCCATGGCTACATTAGTTGTCTCAAGCAACCATCATCACGCCCCTTATCTGTTTTGCCATGGAAACACACCCTTGTTTTTAAGTTCTTCTTTAATGTTTCCGGCTATCTCAACATTATTGGGGGCTAAAATAAATATATCAGAGGAAACCTTTTGAATGCTGCCGTCCAACGCGTAAATAGCCCCGTTTAAAAATTCAAAGATTCTTCTTGCCACTTCTGCTTCGAGTGTTTCCAGGTTGACAATGACCGGTTTGCGGTTTTTCAGGTTATCAACAATGTTTTGTACTTCATCATAAGCGTTAGGTTCAAATATGACTACTTTCATCTGGGTGGTGGTATGAATATTGACTACTTTGTTCTTTTTGGGCGCTACCTGACTGAAAGATTCTTCCTGCTCATAAAGTGGTTCAGGATAGATTTCTTCATCTTCGTCCTCAAAAACATCCAGGCCCATAAACAGCTTTACTTTATCAACAAACTTTTCCGCCATTACTGTTCCTCCTTATCCGTAGTTACGCTCTCCAAAAAGCGCACTGCCAATCCGTACCATGTTCGCTCCTTCCTGCACTGCAATTTCATAGTCGTTTGACATACCCATGGACAAATACTTCAGATGCGTCCCATGATACGCTTTTTCCTGACAGGTCTCAAAGAGGAAAGACAGCCTCTTAAAGGAATCGCGTGTTTTTTCAGGATCATCGTAATGCGGCGCCATCGTCATGAGCCCCACCACATTGATCTTCTCCAGTCCTTCCAATGACTCCATTATCGAATCAATTTCCGTTGGATCAATCCCAAATTTGCTGGCTTCACCGGATACGTTGACTTGGATGAGACAATCCACCACCCGGTTGATTTTCAGAGCCTGACGTTCAATTTCCTGTATCAATGAAAGTGAGTCAACAGAATGGATTAATGAAACATTATCAACTATATATTTTACTTTATTTCGCTGTAAATGTCCAATCATATGCCAATTAACGGGAGCATCGATTGCCTTCATCTTTTCCATCATGTCCTGAACTTTATTTTCACCAAAATGATTGATTCCAATTGAAATAGCTTCTTTCATCTGCTTAATGGTCACCAGCTTGCTAACGGCAATAACGTTAACTTCGCCAGGTTGTCTGCCGGAAACAAGGCAGGCTTCCTCGATTTTTTTTGTTATTGTCTGGTAATTTAATGCCACACTCATCCGATCACCTCAGTTCATCAATTAGTCATGACTCTGCTACCTTATCCGCTGCCCTTCAATGACGATCTCCGGATTTGTGACGATTTCGTCGTATTGTCGTATGGTTTGCACCTGCTGTTCATCACCTTCCGCATCAGCCATTGTTACGGTTAACGGGCCCATGCTTAATACAGCAACCGACTCATTTCTTCCCAGCTCCCTGACAGGTGTTCTCACAGCGTATCCGTTAACGTCAAGCCTGAAAACACTCTGGTTTCCTAGTTCATCCACCATTACTGCCGTTTTGGATATGATTAATCCTTCCTGACGCTGCCGAATCACTTCCAGCGAGTACTGCCTCTTTTGATACCACTCAGCCAACTCTTCATTGAGTTCAATCAATAGAATGATCTCCTCATTATCAGGGCTCGCAAGCTGCGTGACGAATCTTCCCCGGACTTCTTTTCCTGTTGCCGGATCACGAATCATCAGTCGCTGGTCAGGTTCGTATGCCTCAGACAGTTCTTCACCCGCAACCAAGTAGAGATGCCACCGATGTTCCTGAATGATACGATAATATCCCGCTTCAGGTTCCAGATGATCATCAGACATTGCATACTTAATAATCTGTTTAATTAATTCCGGATTTTCCTCATCTGAATAAATCAGCGGAAATCCCTCTTCAAGTCCATCACTTCCAATGCCCAGGATGCCTGCTTCCGGAGCTCTCACTTCGTGAGTCAGATGATTCAACTGGTTTTCAATCAGATCCTGCTGCTGTTCCAGTTCCTCCACCGACATTTCCGGCAAGTGCTGATGAACTGAAACCAGTTGCTTCTGTTCAGCCATCTCCTGAAGCATCTGTTGGTTTTGAAAGGCTAATTCGTACTGCTCGTTTTTAACGTTGTGGCGAATGTCTGTCATCAAGTAAGTCATTTGCTGGTCAATTTCCTGCATGGCTTCCAGCGAATAAACCGACAAATCACCACCGGATGCGAGTGTTTCCAAACGCATAGCAATCAACTGCTGCTGAAGCAGCAGTGATTGATCTTCGTCCGAAACCAGTATCTCAGCCAATTTTTGCTGTTTGGCAGTCTTTTGCCCGGCCTGAATTGTCCACCTGACACTACCGTCTGCCGGGATAGGATAAAGACTTTCCTGACGAACAACAATGCCTTTGACAGGTATGGTTTCTTCAAGTGTTCCGTACTCTGCCAGCATCACTTCAACTTTTATCTGGCTGATCAGGGGACTCATCCGAAAAAAAATATAAAGGCCAATGACTAAGATAATGGGTACAGCTGCCACGATGCCGATCACCATTTTCCATCTTCCGGACTGATTCATGGCTATCTCACCTGCACGTTTCAAGTAGATTTACAACAATTTCATTCTACCACATTTGCATGAAAGGAAAAACCGTCGAAGCCGGCATATAATGAACACGCCTATTCAACGGTCTCTGTGCTTATTTTACTGACTCATTCTGCGTTAAATATTCGAGAACCTCTTCTGCGTGTCCTTTTGATTTGACATTTCTAAACTCTTTAATAAGTATTCCGTCCTGATTCAGGATAAAAGTGGAACGTTCGGTTCCGATTCCAATCTTTCCGAAAAGTTTTTTCTCCTTTAAAACTCCAAAATAGGTGTGTAAATGCTGGTCCTGGTCAACCAGCAACGAAAACGGCAAATTCAGTTTTTGAGAGAATTGCTGATGCGATTTGAGATTGTCCCGGCTGACACCTAAAACAACAGCATCCAACTCATTAAATTCCGTAATCAGGTCTCTGAACTCAGAGGCTTCAGTCGTTCATCCGGAAGTGTTGTCTTTCGGATAAAAATAAATGATTATATACCGATGCCTTTTCAGATCTTTCAACCGGATTCGCTTCTCAAATTGGTCGATCCGTTCAAAATCAGTAATCATGTTGTTCAGTGTTACCGAAGACATTGGACAACCCTCCCATGACATTTCTTTTCATCGGATATACCCGCTTTTTAACTGTTCAATCAGACTTGGCTTTGAATCCAAACCAGGCCCCTGTCATTCCGCCGGCGATATGTGTCATTCTTGAAATATTGTCTTCAATAACCCACGCTGCCATTATTTCGCGACCGATGTAGAGCACTGCGACCAGCAATACCGTTAACGGCAGTTCATGTTTCCCGGCATTTGTGAACGAACTGAGCAGAATCATCATAAAAACAATGCCGCTGGCCCCCATCAACGCATGAGGAAAAAGCAAGAGATTAATCGCCCCTGTCAGCAATGCTGTCAGCAGGATCATCTTAAGCAGATTGCGGGATCCATACTTTTCTTCCAGCATGGGCCCAAGGAGCAGTATCAGGAGCAAATTCCCCAGTAAATGTTCCCATGATACGTGACCCAGCACATGACCGATCAATCGAAAATAAAAGAAAGGGTCTGTCAAGGGGCTTCGATAAACTGAAAACAGCTTGCGAGAAACCTCACCGGCCACATAGAAATCCAGGAGCAAGACAGCAAATGCCAGAAATGAAAATGTTAAGGTCACAGGTGCATTGTACGTAATTTTTTTCATCGATATACGTCCTTTATGAGTGTTTTCCAACATTCCGGGTATCCATGCACTAGAATCGTCCGTTAGGAAGGTGATCTCATGACTGCAGTGCTGGTTCGTATAACTGGTGTTGTACAGGGAGTCTCTTTTCGCTATCATATCAAAGAAAAAGCGTCAGCTTTTCACCTAAAAGGATGGGTAAGAAATCGAATTGACGGTTCTGTGGAAGTTTTTTTTCAGGGCAGTGATGATGCTGTTCAGAAAGTCGTTGACTGGTGCCATACCGGTCCACCCATGGCTGCTGTTGAAAGCGTTGAAATATCACCGATGATGCCGGATCAGCTTCTGTCCGGCTTCAGAGTTCGTTCTACGTGCTGATAAACCAACCCATTCATCAATTCATAGAATCCACCGGCAATATGGTTTTCGACAGTAAGGAAGCGTCAATTTCATTCAGTGTTTCCATGTCAGGCGCCAGGATATAAAGCGCCATGCTTAGCTGGGAAGATTTTATCATCCTGGCATAAATGCGCCCGTAAAGCATCACGGAATAAAAGTCTTCCTTTCCTTCCGGCGGTGGGATGGGTAGTCCGTATTGAAGATATCCCTGCTGGTGTTCCCTATATCGATGTTCAGGACTGTTGGTATAAATCAGTGCATCTACGCGTGTCCAGTGATTGTGTTGCAGATATGGGATGTTCTCTTCTTTCTCCAGCATTTCCACTTCAAAAATAACCTGGCTGGGGGAAAGCCCAAGGGAAGGCATAACCAGATAACGCTGATCATATTCTGTTACTTTCATGAAAGCGCTGGGATTCATTTTACCTGTTGAATCAAAGCCATAGTAAGCATTAGGTTCCTCCTGATGCTGAATCAGATATGCCCCATAAAAACTGGAAAATCGTTTGCTGTTTCGGCAATAATAGGCTGAATGGTTTTCCCCGGACTCAAAACCGCCGAAACGGTACAGCACAGTTAATTCCCATGCTTCTCCGGTCCAGTTGGAAAAACCTTCCGCATCGTGAAAAACAATCATGAGAGGATGCCAGCCTTGTTGATCACTGATCATTCCGGCTGGCATCTCTATGTTAAAATCATTTTTCTTCATCAGACTCATTTGTTCGTGATAAAGACTGTACGGCCACATGACAACCACACTTCTGATAGCATAGTAATGAATCCTGAGCAAAGACAAAACAGCCAGCAAGGCGATTAAAACAATCAGAACCCGTTTTCGTTTGGCTGCCATCAGGTCACCTCCGTCTCGCAAAAAGAGCTTTCAGCGACACCGCTAAAAGCTCATTGGACGTTAAATGGGTTAATCTGTTTCTGTAGCTGTCTTTCCCGTTGATACTCTCTCAACTGCATTCACAGTTGCAGGCGCTTTCGTAAAGAGGGTTAAAACAGCTCCGGCAGCACTAAGCACACCAGATGCAACGTAGCTTAACGCATAGGTCCCTGTCAGGTCACGGACAATTCCTCCCAGCAGTGGCCCAAAAACACCACCAATCCCCCAGGCAGTAATCACCATACCATAATTGATTCCAAAGTTCTTTATGCCAAAGTAATCAACGGTTGATGCCGGGAATAATGTCAGCATGCCGCCAAAGGTAAATCCAACCACCGAAACACCCATTATCAGTAAAACTGGTGTATTGAAACTAGCGAAAAATACATAAATGCTCACCTGCAGTATAAACATTGCAAACAGAGTTCTCATTCGGCCGAATCGATCCGAAAGAATGCCACAGCCAATTCGCCCGGCACAGTTGAAAATCGCATAAACACCTACCAGCATATAGGCATTCATCATCCCTGCCTGCTCAATACCGATTTTGGATAACTGACCAATGATCAGCAGACCTGCAAATGTTCCAAAACAAAACATGATCCAAAGCTGGTAGAATTGTTTTGTTTTCAACACTTCATGCCATTCATAGTCAATTTTTACAGGCGCTGTTTGAGACTGTATGTGTTTTTCCTCTTCTGAAAGCACTTTAACACCCTGTGCAACAAATCCTGCGGGCGGATTCTTAATTAGCTGCGCTAATGCCATGATGAAAACAAAAAAGCCTCCGCCCAGAATAAAAAACGTTTTCTGAAGCCCATACTGTATTAGCAGATAATTGGTAAGCGGTGCGATGTAGAGCGGTGCCAAACCAAAACCGCTGACAACAATGCCGGATATAAGCCCTCGTTTTTGCGGACTGAACCATTTAACCGCTGCAGGTGTTGGAGCAGCGTAACCCATTCCCATTCCCATACCAAAGACGATTCCGAAGAAAACCGTCAAACCGATAGTCGTTAAGAATAATCCGGACATCAAAAAGCCGATCCCTGCCAATGCAGCCGCGGCCATAATGACTGGTCTGGGTCCGAGACGATCCTGAAGACGGCCGCCAGGAACCATAGACAGCGCAAATACGGCGCAGGCAACCATATAGGGGATTTGAGTCATTGTAGCCGTCCACCCAAGCTGATCAATAAGTGCAGCTGAAATAACCCCCCAGGCATATAAGACACCAAGCATTAGGTTAACACCAAGTCCTGCCATTGTGACAATCCATCCTGGTTCAATTCGTTTCTTTTCCACGATAAACCCCCTTGGTTCTTCATCAATGCTTCATGCTGTTTTATCATTTTACCAGAAAGATCTGGAAGATTAAAGAAAAAGATAAAAAAAAACCTGCATCCGGAAAAGATACAGGTAAGCTGGTCTGGCTGACAGGAATTGAACCTGCGACCTCTAGAACCCCATTCTAGCGCGCTACCAAACTGCGCCACAGCCAGAAATCAATGATGGTGTTTGGACACAACCATATTATAAAGGATGTGCGCCTAACTTGCAAGGATTAATTCAAAAACCCTCATTCAATGCTTTCATACAGATACAACTGAAAATGCGTGAAGTCTTCAGGCCGCACTATTTATTCAAGCCATTCGGGTGTGTAGGATGCCGCCACTTCTTCCATTTCATGTTTCCGCTGACGGGTCATCAGGTTTTTTACAGCTTCCGCCACATTCTGGGATTCGTAAAGAACACGGTGGATTGCACTGGTAATAGGCATGTCAATGCCATGCTGCTTAGCCAGTTCATAGGCAGCGCTTGCTGTACAAACACCTTCGACAACCATTCCTACTTGCTTCAGAGCCTCGTCCAGAGATTTTCCGCGGCCTATCAAGATACCAGCCCGGCGATTACGACTGTGCATGCTTGTGCATGTCACAATCAGATCACCAATTCCAGTGAGTCCTGCAAAGGTATTGAGTGAAGCTCCCATTGCCTGACCCAAACGGGCAATTTCAGTGATTCCCCGTGTAATGAGAGCAGCACGGGCGTTATCTCCATAACCGATCCCGTCTGCAATCCCGGCACCAAAAGCAATGACATTCTTTAATGCTCCGGCCAGTTCGACACCGACCACGTCTGGATTGGTATACACACGCAGAAATGGATTCATAAACAAGTCCTGGGCCTGCTCAGCCAGCTTTTGGCTTCGAGAGGCTGCCACGAGGGTGGTGGGCATCCGGCGGGCTACTTCTTCAGCGTGTGAAGGGCCAGAAACAACTGCATATAGGCAATTTCCCAGTTCTTCATTGACAATTTCGGAAATCCGGTAATAACTGTTTTTTTCAATCCCCTTTGCCACATTGATAATGAGCGCATCTCTGGGGATATAGTCTCGTGCTTCTTTTAGTAAGGCCCTTACCTGTTGTGTCGGGACAGCGAGTATTACCGCCTGAACACCTCCCAATGCCCGTGGCATATCCAAGTCAAAAAGAATTTCTTCAGACAGTAAGACTTCAGGCAGATATTTTTGATTCTTCCTGGTTTCGATCATATCACGCATCTGTTGTTCATTACGCATCCACAACCTGACCTGATGCCCGTTTAGCTGCATGACAGTGCTGATAGCTGTTCCCCAGCTTCCGGCGCCTAAAATCGCAACTTTGTTCTGCTTCATATTATTAACTCCTGTCCAACTTTTTTTTAATATCAACCCGGTTTTCAGACCCATTTATGATCCGCTGAATATTACTTCGATGACGATAAAGCACGAGTATTGACAGAGCTGTCCCCAGCAGAACATGTGACGATTCACTGCCTCCCAGCCAAAGAAGCGTTGTCCAGATGGGAATTCCAATAATAGACGCCAGTGAAACATATTTGGTTAAGACAATGATGACTCCAGCCAGTCCAATACAGATCAGGGCAAAGGGAGCATGAATCATTAATGCAACACCCATCGTGGTCGCCGCTCCCTTACCGCCTTTGAATTTTAGCAATATCGGCCAGTTATGGCCGATCACCGCCAAAAATCCGCATAAAACTGCAATGGTTTCTCCTCCAAAAGTTCTTCCAATCCATACCGCAGCGACGCCTTTCATCACATCTGCCAGTAAAACAAATACACCGGCTTTAGCCCCCATCACTCGCATGACATTGGTAGTTCCAGCATTGCCGCTGCCGTATTCGCGAATATCAATATTTGCCGCTACCTTGCCGAGAATAAAGGCTGGTGACAGATTACCAATAAAGTAGGCAGCGATAAGAAGCAGAAGCGTTTGCATGATTAAATACCACCCGCCTTCTCCCGATACATAAACCGAAGTGGTGTGCCTTCAAATCCAAAGCTTTCGCGAATTCGGTTTTCCAGATACCGCAGGTAAGAAAAATGAGTCAGTTCTTTATCATTGATAAACAAAACAAAAGTAGGCGGTTTAACTGATACCTGCGTAGCATAATAAATTTTCAGCCGCTTTCCTTTATCCGATGGTGGCTGTTTCATCAGCGTTGCCTCTGCAATGACTTCGTTAAGAACACCCGTTTGAATCCGTAGGGCGTTCTGGTTGGCAATATGCTGAATCACTGGAAGTATGCGGTTGATCCGTTGACCGGATAGAACAGAAACAAAAAGGATTGGTGCATATTGGCAGAAACCAAGTTCCCGCCGTATATCTTTGGTCATTCGGTTAACTGTTTTATCATCTTTTTCAACCAGATCCCACTTGTTCACTAAAATCAGCATTGCTTTCCCATTTTCATGGCTAAGTCCAGCGACTTTTTTATCCTGCTCAGTCACGCCTTCCTGCCCATCTATCATCAGGACGCAAACATCTGAACGCTCGATCGCCGCAATGGCTCTGATAACGCTGTAATGTTCCACATCATCATGAATCCTGCTTTTGCGCCGCAATCCCGCTGTATCAATCAGCAGATAGTCCTGGCTGGCAGCAGTAAAGCGAGTATCGATAGCATCACGGGTTGTACCTGCCAATTCACTGACAATCACGCGTTCTTCCCCCAATATGTGATTTATCAGCGATGATTTCCCCACATTTGGTTTCCCAATGACAGCTACTTTAATCAAATCTTCTTCAGGATCTGCAACGGATTCATCTGGAAAAAATGCCACGATGCTGTCTAATAAATCACCAATCCCATAAGCCATTTCCGAAGAAATTTCGATAGGTTCACCCAATCCCAGCTCATAAAAATCATAGTAATGTTCCGATTGTTCATGAGAATCGACTTTATTCACTACCAGCAAAATGGGCTTTTGGTTTTTACGAAGCAACTCGCTGATTTCTCTGTCCTGTGCTGTCACCCCAGTTCTTCCATCAACAATAAACAGGATCACATCCGCCATATCAATGGCTAGTTGTGCCTGCTGACGCATCTTGGAAGGGATAAGTTCGCTGGATGAAGGTTCGAGACCTCCAGTGTCAATGAGTGAAAATCGATGATTCAGCCATTCCACTTCAGAGTAAATACGATCTCTGGTGACGCCTGGGGTATTTTCAACGATGGAAATTCTTTTACCTGCCAATCGGTTGAAAAAAGTCGATTTACCGACATTTGGACGACCGATGACAGCTACTACCGGTTTTGCCATGCTTTTTTTCACTCCCGCCTGTCTGCTTTTCATGTGTCGATCGCAAAATATTCTTTATCCACTGTTTACCCTCAACAGCGCTTGGCTGCACACGAACCTGAAGCGCTTCAGTCACCTGTTCCAGTGTCATATCGTCCAGAAAAACAATTTCATCACTTTTCAGCATATTTTCCGGAATCATCACTAAATTGCCCAGGTTATATTCCTTCAGCTGATTCACCAAATCCTGACCGGTGACCAGGCCGCTTACCGTGACCAGTTCACCAAAAAAATGATTCTTAACGGGAATCACCTGAATGGTAAGCCCATCGACTTTTGCCATTACGTGATGTGCCAGTTGACGCATAAATGAAGCAGCGGCTGTTCCAGTTGCAATACTTAATGTAAAGGGTGTCCTTTTGCGGATTAATGGAAGTTTTACTATATATTTCATAAAATCTCTTTCAAAAGAGGCCAGCATGCCAACCCCGTTCTCCAGCTGATAAAATGCTTCATACTCATCTGCCTTAGGCCAGGGCAGATGGGCCAGCAAGTAAAACTCATCTGAAGGATATACCAGTTTTCGTCCCAAAAGATCTCTCCAACGTTCCTGCCATTTTTCTATTTGGCGGATCGTACTCAGTGCCCCCTTCTTGTCTAACGGTCTCAGCGACTTGTTTTTCTGGTATTTCGTCAGTCCAACCGGGACAACAGCAATACTGATCAATGAATCAGCTATGCTTTCAAGATCGCTCAGTGTGCGTTCCAGTTCCTGTCCATCATTGAAATCCGGACACAAAACAATCTGCACATTCATGTGTATGCGATTCTCATGAAATCGCTGCAAATAAGTCATCAGTCTTCCAGCCCGCGGGTTATGCAGCATTTTAACTCTCAGTTCAGGATTTGTCGTATGGACTGAGATATTTAACGGACTTATATGGTAGTTGACCAGTTTATCGATTTCCGCGGATTTCATGTTGGTGAGCGTAATATAATTTCCCTGTAAGAAGGATAATCGGGAATCATCATCTTTGATATATAATCCCGGCCGCATACCCGGCGGCATCTGGTCAATAAAACAGAACACGCATTTATTGCAGCACTGCCGTGTTTCTGCCATGACAGGATTCTCGAATTCAATCCCAAGTTCGTCATCAAATTCTTTCTCAATTTCCAGTATCCATTCTGACCCGTCTGGTTTAATCAGTACCAACTCAAGATGCTCATCGGAAGTCAGGTATCGGTAGTCAATCACGTCTTCCAGTGGCTGTCCATTGATTGACAGGAGACGGTCTCCGGGAAGCACCCCCAGTTCAGCCGCAATGCTTCCGGATGCTATTTTCGTTATTACATTATCTTTCTTTAATCCATTCAATATCATACACTCCGTCTGGTTGGTTCTATTTTACTGGTGAATATCAGGCTTCATTTCCGGTTTTTTTCTCATGTAAAATCTTTTTCAATTCTTCCATAAATGTATTTAAGTCTTTAAACTCACGATAGACAGATGCAAAACGCACATAAGCCACTTCATCAATTTCCTTTAAGGCATCCATAACCATTTCACCAATTTGTTCGGTTGCCACTTCTTTCTCCATCTCATTCTGCAGGTGTTTTTCCAGGTCATTGACGACTGCCTGAATTTCCTTTAATGATACCGGCCTTTTTTCACAAGCCCTTATGATTCCTTTCAATATCTTATTCCGATTGAACGGCTCCCGGTTCCCTGATTTCTTGATCACGATCAAAGGAATTTCTTCCACTTTTTCATACGTTGTAAACCTCTTTTGACAGGCGTTACATTCACGCCTCCGCCGGATTGCCTGGCCTTCATCCGTCGGGCGCGAATCAATCACTTTTGAGTCAAACTGGCCGCAAAATGGGCAATTCATCGAATTCACCTGCTTCCTGGAAAAATCAAAAAGAAAAGACCTGTTGATCAATGCCATCACGTCTTTTCATCAGTCGGTGCCAGATTGTTTATTTCTTCCTGCGAAGGAAAACAGGAATATCAAGCTCGTCATCTTTTGAATCATCCACCGTCAGTTCATCCAACAGGTCATTCACATTTTTCTCCTGTTTTTCGGTGTTTTTTTCTGTACGTTTTCTGGCAGTAACTCCTTGCAGCTGGCCATCAAACCCAGTAGCAATGACTGTGATTTTTATCTCATCCTTCATTTCCTCATCAATGACCGCCCCGAAGATAATGTTCGCATCTTCGTCTGCTTCATGAGATATCATCTCTGCTGCTTCATGGACTTCAAAAAGACTCAGATTTGTGCTGCCGGTGATATTAATTAAAACACCCCTGGCTCCTTTTATCGAGGTTTCCAGTAAAGGGCTGTGAATGGCCTGTTTTGCGGCTTCCTGAGCCCGGTTCTCACCAGATGATCGTCCGATACCCATATGGGCCAGGCCTTGATCAAACATAATGGTTTTTACGTCGGCAAAGTCACAGTTCACCAGGCCTGCATCGTCAATCAGGTCAGAAATTCCCTGTACACCTTGACGCAGGATATCATCCGCCAGTCGAAAAGCTTCAATAATCGATGTTTTCTTTTCCACTACCTCCAGCAGACGGTCATTGGGAATCGTTACAAGTGTATCGACACATTCTCGCAGCAGATTAATGCCCTGATCTGCGTGGCGCCATCTTCTCTTCCCTTCAAAGGAAAATGGCTTTGTTACGACACCCACAGTCAAAATACCCATTTCACGGGCAATTTCAGCAACAATAGGAGCTGCACCAGTGCCGGTTCCGCCTCCCATACCGGAAGTTACGAAAACCATGTCGGCTCCCTGCAGCAATTTACAGACATCATCCCGGCTTTCTTCCGCCGCTTTTTTCCCAATCTCGGGATTTGCGCCTGCACCGAGTCCTTTTGTTAATTTTTCGCCGATTTGCAGTTTTTGTTCTGCGCGCGAATTCATCAGTGCTTGCTTATCCGTGTTAATTGCTATAAATTCGACACCTTTCATACCCATTTCAATCATGCGATTGACTGCGTTATTTCCACCGCCGCCGACACCAATCACCTTAATCTGGGCTACCGTATCCATATCCATATCAAATTCTAACACAAAGTCCCCTCCTCGAAAATCATTCTTATCAGTAACAGAAGCAAGAAGCTTTCTGTTCCTTCCTTCACTTTTCTATACTTCAACATATGTTGAAAATACCCTTTATGTAAAACGGCTTATAAAAAATTAATGTGTGTGCATCCGGTCGAACAAATGTCTGCGGATAATGGCAAAATTTTGGAATAACCGGCTGCCGAAAGCAAATATCGCTGCATAATATAATGGTACACCCAGCTTATCCCCAATGAATGCTAAAAATGCTGCCAGAATTGCATTTCCGAAAAAACCGGTAACGAATATTTCAGTATTGAATTTATTCTCCAGGCTGGCGCGAAGACCACCAAAAACCGAGTCAAGAGATGCCAGGATGGCCACTGAGATGTATAATGTATATGCCGCAGGATATGTCACCGGCAAAATCACACCGAGGATAATTCCCAGAAGCAGTCCGACAAAAGCGTAGATCATGAGGCTACTCACCATCCTTTACAGAGATGTATTGAAACTGCTGCTGGCCGTGGTACCGAGGGATTCGCACCCGCTCACTCACGTGTGATTCCACTCGAAGACCATATACTTCCATCAATTCCCAGGCATACGTCTGGGGAGCTTTGACTGCCGCATTTAACAGGTCCGGATTTCCAATGGCTTTAATCACAAAAGGTTGGGCATAGGTGAACTGATTGATGGTAATGGTCGCCCCGGCACATTGGATTTCCGAAGTGCTCAGGACACGCTGACCGTTTATGGAAAGGGCTTCTGCGCCCGCAGTTTTCAAATCATTCATGATCTTCAGAACATCTGCATCATGCACAATCACATTATTAGGATCTTCACCTTCGTATAGTTCCCGATCACTGTCACTTAACAGAACCATAACACCCGGTCCTTCAAGGTCATAAACCCCAATGTGGATCTTCATCAGTTCAATGTCCTGAAGCAGTATTTCCTGAATACTGCCTTCAGAAGCAATCGCTGCCTCATAGTTGCTCAGCTTGTCTTCCTGCGCTTTGATCAGTAATTGGATTTGCTTTAATTCATCCCGTTCCCGCGTGACAGCGTTTTGGAGTTCACTCATGGTTTGGATGGTAATAAAGCTGTAGTCACTTCCAACGCTTTTAAACTGAAGGGTGACCAGCAACCCTGCCACCATAAAAACAAGTACCACCATTACATTTCTAAATTTCTTGTTCACGACTCATCGCCCCATCACTGAACTGGTTCAATAGGCACTGCGTACTCAAACTCAAAGACCCGCTGATACCGGGGCATCTGAATCTCATTCTCTTTACGCACTTCCACCTGCAGTTCATAATACTGCCTCATTTGCCAAACGATACCATAGCGCATATTCAATGCGGCCTCCAGTGTCTCAGGGTTACCGACCGCTTTGATTTCGTAAGGTGGAGTGGTTACTGTGTCGTTTACATAGAGAGCGTTATTGGCATAGTGAATTCCAGTGGTTGAGACATAGCGCTGATCATTGATGGAAATCGCTTCTGCACCTGCTGCATTAAGGGTGTTGACCAATTCCAGCAAGATCTCATAGTTGTAGACAATGAAGCTGGCGTTGTCTGTTTGATCAAAGGTTACCGGCGGATCTCCCAGAGACACAACCACGCCCGGTCCTATCCCTGGAAGATAACCGGCAAGCAGTTGATATCTTTCTAGATCGCTCTTCAGGTTTTTGATCATGAGATTCTCATCAGCTTCCGAGAGTTCATAACCACGAAGCCTGTTTTCCAGGTCGGTTAATTCTTCAAACAACTGTTCTTTTTCCGAACGAAGCTGCCTTAATTCCGCCGCCAGGACCTGCGCTTTTTGTGTTGACAGAAAACCGCCTTCCGTAACTTCTCTTACTGATTTTATCTGCATCGCCAAAATGAGTCCCAACACCATGCAAATCAGCGCTATGGCGATTTTCCCCTTTCGGTTAGTCATCCTCACCCTCCTGACGGACTTTATCCTGCACCGTAATATGACCTTCGAAACGCATATCAATGGTGACATCTTTCATATTCCTGGTATGCAGGGTGATTAACGCTTCTTTAAGTGCCAGTATGGCATAAGCAGGATTATCAATCTGCCCAAATAGTACTTCTATTCCATTAAAAGTCACAATTTTCACCTGTCCACTTTGATCCACATTTATTTCAGACAGCATCTCCAAAATTTCTGCTTCTCTGGCAGCACCCAGAATCTGGTATGCGGTATCCAGTGAAGCTTCGTTTTGAACCTGCACCTGTTCTCCAATTTGAAAGCTTGAAAATTCAATGCCTGTCACCAGGCATACATTACTGCCTAGAATGCCGTCTGTCACATTCAGAACCACTTTTTCCTCATCCAGGGTTATGTATGATCCCATATATGGTATTATAGCATATTCTTCTCGTTCTCTGACAACAATATTTATGGTACTCCATCCTTTTCGGTTCACATCTGCATTTCGAACGTAGGGATGCGATTCAATCTTTTTTGAAACCTCTGACAGTTTGATGCCGAAGAATTGATCTCCCAGCTTGATCCCCGAACGGTCCACAAGTGACCGTTCCTCGATCTGGTTCATCCCTTCAACCTGGATTGATTTAACGGTGAATAAACCTGAGTAAAGAAAAACATAGTACAGTAATCCGCCGGCCAGCGCAGCGAAAAGCATTAGCACAAGCAAGCGGATTAGTACCATTGAATTCTGTTTTTGCCGATATTTTTTTTGAGTCATTGGCAGCACTTCTCTTCTAAAAAAATCAAGTATAAATTGCCTGTTACTCCGCTCCTTCAAAACGGTTCTGATTCAATAATGACCAAATGCGATCCACTGCGGGACGCACTTTTGTGTGTTCAACCCGCTGGTAATCTCCTTTAAGCCCTTCAAGAATATGATGATAAAGCGTTTCACCATTCAGTTCCTGCTCACGGATGACTGCAGCGTATCCGTCACTTTCCATCATCCGCGCATTCTTTTCCTGATGGTTTTCAGCTGTGTACGCTTTTGGTATTAACACCGCATGTTTATCCGATGCCATCACCTCTGCAATCGTTATGGCGCCCGCACTGCTGACGATCAAATCGCATGCTTTCAGTGCATAGGGCATGCGCTCGATATAAGGAACCATTTGGTGGCCGCCTGAAACAAAGGCGTTATTAAAGCATCGTTTTTTTACCTGCTCATAGTAGTGTTTACCCGTTGACCAATAGAGCCTGAAAGGCATTTCAGGATACTGATCCAGCATCTCTTCCACAGCCTGGTTGATCTGCGCTGAACCGCCACTCCCCCCTGCTACAAGAACCATGTTTTTGTTTTTATACTCTGGAAAATCCTTTCTGGCTTCCTGCTGTGTTAAGTGGTAATATTCTTTGCGTATCGGGTTACCCGTCACTACTGAGTGATCTTTTCGTTTTATGTAGCGGCGCGCGTCTTCAAAACTCAGCGCTACCACATCCACATATCTCGACAGGATCCGGTTTGTCAGCCCCGGATAGGCGTTCTGCTCATGGATCAGCGTCCGATATCCTTTTTTAGCAGCCTGATACAGCACAGGTCCGGATACAAAACCACCAGTTCCAATTACCCAGTCCGGCTTAAACGATTTAAGAATACGACCTGCATCCACCAGTCCCTTCATTAGCATACCCAGACTTTTCACATTGTGCCAGGAAATCTTCCGTTTTAAATACGAGACAGTAATTGATTCAATCGGATATCCTGATTGAGGAACCAGATCTAACTCAAGTCCTTTCTCGGCGCCGACAAACAAAATTTCTGCTCCAGGATCTGATTCCCGTATCCGGTCCGCGATGGCAATTGCCGGATAAATATGACCGCCCGTTCCACCACCACTGAGTAAGTAGCGCATGTTAACCTCCTGTGTGTATCGACATCTTGGAAATATTCAACAGAATGCCTGTTAACCCCATAAGAACAACCAGCGCATTACCGCCAAAACTGATAAATGGCAGTGGAATGCCAGTCACAGGCAACAGCGAAGTAGCCACTCCAATATTAATGATCACCTGAACGGCAACCAGGCCTGCTGCTCCAGATGCCACTAAACATCCAAACTGATCTGGTGCGTTAATCGCGATCTGTGTGCACCGCCAGATAAAAACCGCAAATAAAACAATGATAATCACACATCCTAAAAATCCCATTTCTTCTGCTATTATTGAAAAAATAAAGTCATTGTGGGGTTCCGGTAAATGGAGATGTTTTTGTATGCTCCTTCCAATTCCTTTTCCTGAAATTCCGCCGGAACCAATTGCCAGCAGGGATTGAATGGATTGCAAGCCCGCGTCAGTCGGGTCCGCCCATGGATCAAGGTACGCGATCAGACGTCTGGTTTTATACCCCTGTCCGGTTAGCAGAATATATGAAAAAAAACCCGCTATCGCACCTGTACCTGCAAGCGTCAAGAATATAAAATGGCTTAACCTGATCCCTCCGACAAACATCATCATAATGATGACAAATAAAATAACCAGTCCGGTACTGAAATCAGGTTGTTTGTAAATGAGTGCAAAGAGGAGACCTCCTAAAAGAAGATAAGGAGTAACCCCCTGGTTGAAAGTCTTTATTTGATTTTTTTTACGCTCCAGACTGGCGGCCATAAAAATAATGATGCTAAACTTTGTGACTTCCGAAGGCATGAGAGAAAGTCCCGCCACATGGATCCAGCGCCGCGCAAAATTAATCTCACTCCCCACTGGTGTTAAGACTAAAATTAAGAGGATCACGCTCATTATAAGCAACAGGTTCCCCATTCTGCGCCAGATCCGGTAATTGATAAAACTAAATAGGATCATTGCTGCAAGGCCAATGGCGGCCCACTGTAAAACACGCTTGAGAAAAAACATACCGTCGCCCATGTTTGACATGGCGTATGAATAGCTTGCGCTAAAAACCATCACGATGCCAATGGCAACGAGCAGGATGGTCGTCACAAACAGCGTCAAATCAATTCCCTGTTTTTTCTCCATTTTAATCCCCTCTGCCTATTCCAGTAATCTAATCATCAAACACTGAGTCGTTTTTTCAGAATTAATTCCTTGAAATGATTTCCCCGCTCTTCAAAGCTGTTGTACATATCCCAGCTGGCGCATGCTGGTGAAAGTAAGACAGTATCTCCGGTAACAGCTTTTGAAGACGCTGCCTGAACCGCTTCTTCCAGGTCAGACACCTGATCAATGTGATAAAAGAACGTTTTATGTGCCGTTTCCATCAGTTGTTCAGCGGTTTCACCGTAGACATAAACATGTTTGACTTTCCCCTTGAATGCTTCAAAAAAGGTGGTGAAATCATTCTTTTTATTCATTCCTCCTGCCAGAAGAATGATCGGTGCTTCAATCGCTTCAATGGCTTTTATAGCAGCGTCGGGGTTGGTTGCTTTCGAGTCATTAACATAGTCAACACCATTAATCTGTGTTACGTGTTCAATTCGATGAGCGACCCCTTTGAATGTCATCAGCCCTTCCTGAATGGCTTCCACCGGCACGCCGGCGGAGATCGCTAATCCAGCGGCTGCCATGGCATTCTCTAAGTTGTGGGCACCTGGTATCTTGATTTGATCCACCTGAATGATAGTCTTTTCTTCATCATCCCAGCGCATAATCATCTTATCGTTTTCCGTGAAAATCCCTTCCTTTATTTTATTCAGTCTGCTGAAATGCATTATTCTGGCATTGATCAAACCCTTATATGCCATACAGACAGGATCATCGGCATTGATAACAGCCACATCATCTGTTCCCTGGTTCTCAAAAATCCTGTATTTGAGAGCTGAATAGGATTCCATGGTACCATGCCGGTTCAGATGATCCGGCGTAATATTCAGCAGTGCTGCTGCTGCAGGACGGAAGGTGTCGATGGTTTCCAGCTGAAAACTGCTAATTTCCATCACAAAATAATGATCAGAACTCAATAATTCAGCCTTGGAGATAGCCGGTACTCCGATGTTTCCAATCACTTCAGGGGCCTTGCCTCCTAATTGAAATATTTCACCGGTGAGCGCTGTTGTGGTTGTCTTGCCATTGGTGCCTGTTATCGCTGCAACTGGCGCTTTCATAAACTGATAAGCCAATTCAATTTCACCGATTAGTGGGACCTCCTGATGCTTAAAACTCTGAAGAAAAGGCAGATCCAGTGGTACTCCAGGTGAAACGATAATCAGATCTGTTTCTCCGTAAACAGCTGTGTCTGCTGGGTGCCCGCCAAAAATAGTTTTCATCGGAATCTGAGCCAATGATTGAAGTGTCTCTCCAAAGGCCTCAGCATTTTTTGCGTCATTTAGAGTAATAAACGCCCCTTTTCGATGAAGAAAATCAACGAGGGGTGCACCAGTGACGCCAAATCCTACAACCAGTACCCGGCGGTTTTTTAGATTCACGGAAATCTTCCTTTCCAGTAAAAGTGATTGTCATCCATCAGTCCTTCATGTTATGGAATTCCAAGGATTCCCACAAGGCACAGTACCAGCGTTATACCCCAGAAGGTTGTTACCACACGTGTTTCAGACCAGCCGGAGAGTTCAAAATGATGATGCAGCGGGCTCATTTTAAACAATCGTCTGCGCGTCAGCTTAAAACCGGCCACCTGTAAAATGACAGAAAGGGTTTCAGCAAAGAAAATTCCACCAACAACAGGCAGCAGCAAAGTCATATTTGACATCAATGCAATGGCAGACAAGGCACCTCCCAGTGCCAGCGACCCGGTATCACCCATAAACACCCGTGCAGGATAAATATTGAAAACCAAAAATCCCAGGCATGCTCCCGAAAGCGCTCCTGAAAACCAGGCCAAAGATGTCAGGCCCAGATGCCAACAAACGAGGCTGAAAAATCCACTGATCATCACCATGGTTCCAGCTGCCAGACCGTCTAATCCATCCGTCAGATTAACACTGTTCACCGTTCCGACAATGACCCACATGAAAAAAGGAACCATCCACCATCCCAGATCAACCATCAACCGCAGATAGGGAATATAAAGCCGCTGAGGCAGGACACCACTTTGATGAGCCAGTATGAGCATGCCTCCGGCTGCCGTGAACTGCATGATCAATTTTTGATAAGCCCTGAGACCCATTGAACGCTGAAGAACCACCTTGATATAATCATCCATCAGTCCAATAGCTGCAAAAGCCAGAACACTGAAAACGGCAACCAGCAGTACCTTATCCATTCGCGTCATCATCAGGGAAGCGGTAATGGCTGCCAGTATAAAGATAAAGCCTCCCATTGTTGGCGTTCCCTGTTTCACCAAGTGACTCTCAGGACCCTCTTGACGGATGCTCTGTCCGGCATTAATTTTTTTTAATACAGGAATCAGCACAGGTCCAAGGAGCACTGAAAAAAGAAATCCCAATAGAATCACCAGAATCAGCGAACGTTGCAGCAACACGTTAGTTGTCCCCTTCCTTCATGAGATACACGATTTTTTCCATTTCCATGGCTCTTGACCCTTTAATCAGAATCACATCACCCGGTAATATTTCAGTTTTTAAACGCCTCACAGCTTGCAAGATATCACTCTCTATATGGACGCGATCCGAGGATGCACCTTTTTCCAATGCTTCCAATCCTGTCCATTCCGCCATATTCCCCACTGTGATCAGTTGATCAATACCCGCTTCCAGCCAATGTGCGGCAAGCTCCCGATGGCATGATTCAGCATACCTGCCAAGCTCGTACATATTCCCCAGAACCGCAATTCTCCTGGATGCCGGATAACTCCCCAAATATCGAATCGCTGCTGCCATCGAATCAGGGTTGGCATTATATGCATCGTTAATATACAGACACTGGTCGACTTCCACAAACTCCATCCGCATTCCAGATGGGTGAAAAAGAGTCAGGCCGCATTGAATCTCTTCATTTGATAATCCAAAGCGTTTTCCAGTCCATACGGCAAAAAGACCACTAACAGCATGGTGAATACCCGGATGGTTGACTTGGAACACAAAACTGCCTGTCTGGTCTGTTGAAAAAGAGAATCCCTTTCCATTCAAATCGTTGATGTCACGTATCTTAATATCATTTGTTTCTGATAAACCCACGCTGACTACATTGATATCATCAGGAAGCTTTTTTACAGCAGCCGCAAGTGCAGGATCGTCACCATTGATGATCAGCTCTTTATTCCCCTGGAGCCCCTGCACAATTTCCATTTTTGCTGCTGCAATCTTCTCCCGGGATCCAAGTTTTTCCACATGTGCCCAGCCAACATTGGTTACAAAAGCAATGTCTGGTCGAGTAAGTCGGCTGAGAAGGTTGATTTCGCCGGTGCCTGACATGCCCATTTCCAGGACGGCACTTTCATGGCGGCCATCCAGCTCAAGAAGTGTTAAGGGAAGTCCTATATGATTGTTGAAATTGCCCTGATTTTTCAGTACATGAAACCGCACATCAAGCACTGCGGCAATCATATCCTTGGTGGTTGTTTTTCCATTACTGCCGGTGACGGCGATGACCGGTAATCTGAATTGGTCACGATACATTTTAGCCAGCCGCTGAAGCGCTTCGAGGCAATCCTTCACTTGGATGACAGCCATGGTTTCCGGCAAAGATTCCGGGAGTTCAGTGCCTGCTCTGACAAGTGATGCCGCTGCTCCATTTTTGGCTGAATGGCACAAAAAAGCATGCCCATCCTGCGACTCCCCTTTCAGGGGGATAAAGAGGCTTCCAGCGCCTGCCTGCCGGGAGTCAATAGTCACATGCCCGACAGCGTCACCGTTGCCCTGTTGAAGAATTTCACCGGCAGTCCAGGAACAGACTTGATCGATGGTGACAGCTTTCATGCTTTTCCTTCCTCTCTGGCTAATTCTCTTGCGACTTCCCTGTCATCAAAATGCATCGTCCGATGGCCGATTGTTTGAGTTGTTTCATGTCCTTTTCCGGCTATCAGCACCACATCATCCGGTTTGGCAATACAAAGCGCCCGGCGTATGGCTTCTCTTCGATTCTCAATAATTTCGTAGGATCCTCCCACAGAAACAATTCCCTCTTCAATTGAGTGAATAATGCTGAGCGGATCCTCAGATCGGGGATTATCTGAAGTGATAATGCTGAATTCACTGTATTGACCTGATACAGCTCCCATTAGCGGACGTTTTTTACGGTCCCTGTCACCACCGCAACCAAAAACAGTTATCACCCTTCCACTGGCAAATTGACGAATAGTCTGTAGAACATTTTTCAATGCGTCAGGTGTATGCGCATAATCAACAATCAGACTCAATGATTCAATTTCCTGCACTCTTTCCAATCGTCCTGGAACTCCCTTAACTTTTAACAGCGCCTCGCAGATAATACCAGGATCAATGTTCATGGAACGGGCTGCTCCGATAGCTCCTAATGCATTGTATACTGAAAACCTGCCAGGGATATGAAGGGCCACAGAATGGTTCATTCCTAATCCCGTCACATGAAATGTCGAACCTTTCGTGGACAATTGCAGGTCTTTTGCCATTAAGTCACATGACCCTTCGAACCCATAACTGACAGAATCAACTCCGTCAGCACGAAGATCATTAATCAGTCTTGCACCATAAGGATCGTCCTTGTTAATCAGATTCATGTGCTCTGTCAGATAGAAAAGACGTTTCTTCTGCTGATAGTAATTTTCCATCGTCGGATGAAAGTCCAGATGATCTTCTGTCAAATTAGTAAATACACCGGTGTGAAACCGGGTATGATCCACTCGGTATAATGCCAGTGAATGGGAGGAAACTTCCATGACGCATGTGGATACCTTTTCAATGACCATTCGATTCAAAAGACGCTGAAAATCAACTGATTCAGGTGTTGTTCTTATGGTCTCTATGGGTTCGTCCCCGATCCAGTTACTGATCGTCCCAATCAAGCCGCTTTTTATCCCTGCCTGATTTATTATCATCTTCAGCAAATAAGTCACGGTTGTCTTTCCATTTGTTCCCGTGACGCCAATTAAATCAAGCTTCTCTGCCGGATTCCCATTAAAAGCAGCCGCAATGACTGGCAGTGCCTGCCTCGCATTTCTAACTTTGATGACCGGTACACCTTCCGGCAACTCGACATCGTCCTCTATCATCAGCGCAACTGCCCCCAGATCGAGAGCCTGCCGGATATATAAGTGTCCATCTGTCTGGAATCCTTTGATACAGGCAAATAAACTGCCAGGTTTCACCTGTCGCGAATCATAGACCAGTGCTGAGATCTCCTGATCAAGCGATCCCTGCATCAGCTGGATGTCAAGTTCATTAAACAAGTGTTTCAGCTTCATCGTAATTCTCCTATTCCTGTATGATTCTCCCCCTGTTCGATCATCATGGTCCAAAATGAACATTCACCAGAGACCCTGGTTCCAGGAGTGTTCCAGGTTCTGGCACCTGTTCTTTTGCCAGTCCACTGCCAGTGATTTTTAATGTAAGCTCTCTGGCACTTAAAATAGTATTGACTTCCCTGATTGTTTTTCCAGATAAATCCGGCACCATGACCAACGATGACATGCTGGTATCATAACCTGTATATAATAACACATTAGAGTATGCCGGTACAGTCGTACCTGGTTTCGGAAATGTATCAACAATAATGGCCTGATCACCCAGAGAAGACTGAGTTTCCAGCTGGCTGTTCAGGTGATTTTCCAGCAACAGCTGTTGGCCTTCCACCACTGTCAGATCGCGAATCTCAGGCACAACAACTTCCATGACAGCAGGCGTGGCCGTATCCTGTTCCTGATATGCCGGTTTATAATCAAGATAACGGATGACTTCCCTGAAGATTTCCCCCGCAACTGGCGCAGCAATTTCGCCGCCATAATACTGTTTTCCTTTCGGTTCATCAATCAATACAAGCACGGCCAGTTCCGGATCATCTGCCGGAAAAAATCCAAAAAAGGAAGCAACGTATTTTCCAGACTGATAACCACCTTCGACGACCTTTTGTGCAGTCCCAGTTTTACCTCCAATGCGATAGCCTGTAACACCTGCGCGACTTCCAGACCCTTCTGCCACAACGGATTCCAGAATATCCCTCATCTGGCGTGATGTTTCAGATGAAATTGCCTGTCGAACGATTTCCGGCTCAAAGCGTTGTACCAGCTCACCATTTTCATGCCTCATTTCCCGTACCAGCCTCGGGTTGATCACATACCCGCCATTGATGGTGGCAACCGCTGAAACCAGCATTTGTATGGGTGTCACAGATATGCCCTGCCCAAAGGATATGGTGGCCAGTTCAACAGGACCAACCTGGGGCAGGGAATACATTAATGCGCCAATTTCCCCGGGATAATCAATGCCGGTCGGTCCTGAAATGCCTATGGCGTCCAGGTACTTATAAAATGTTTCTTTTCCCATATTCTGTGCCACTTGAACAAACACAGGGTTGTCTGAATTTTGAATGGCTTCCTTAAAAGTTTGTATTCCAAAAGGATTGTACCACCGCCAGGAACGTATGGTGGTTCCGGCAACCTCAATGGTGCCTGTGGAATCGAATGTTGTTGTCGGCGTTGCCACATGCTCTTCCAAGGCAGCCGCCGCAGTAATGACCTTAAAAACGGAGCCAGGTTCATAAACATCCTGAAAAGCTGGATTCCGCCACATGCTGAACCAATAATTCATTTGATCTTCCTGAGGAAGCGACTTTACATATTCCTGTTCATTTTCACGCAGAGGCGTACGCGGGTGATTTGGATCATAATCCGGTTTGATTCCCAGCGAGAGGATTTCGCCCGTTTTAACTTCCATGACAATGGCAATCACCCGTTCTGCATCATGCTTCTGCAGGGCGCTTGAAACTGTCTTTTCCGTATAATGCTGAATGACTTCATCAACGGTAAGTACCAAATCGACACCATTGACCGGAGAAAAGTGTTTTTCCACATGAAAAGGGAGCTGCCTTCTTGCACCGTCGATATTAACAATCGACCGGCCTGCAATACCTGCCAGCTCTTTTTCATACCTTTGCTCGATACCAGCAATACCACGGCCGTCATCCGTGGTGTGTCCCATCACAAACGCAGCAAAATTCCCGTACGGATAAACCCTTTCGTTGTCATCAACAAACCAGATCCCGCGAATGCCCAATTCCTTGATAGCTTCAACCGTCACATCATCAACACGGCGAGCCAGGCTTACCAGTGTGGTATTTTCACGGTTAAGCGGCTCCAACAGTTTCTCTTTATCGGTTCCCAGCAGTGGAGCCAGTTTTTCTGCCGCTTCATCCGGCGAGTCAATTAGATAGGGATTGGCCCATATGCGGCTTTTAACCGTCGTAATCGCTAATTCCTTTCCATTGCGATCATAGATTGTCCCGCGTTTTGAAGGGATTATCAGATCGCTGGTTTGCTGCCTGTTAGCGATTGCCATGTATTTTTCGCCTTCAACAATCTGGAGCCATCCCAGTCGCAACGCCATGATGAATAAAAATAAAGAAACCAGTATATGTAAAAACAATAATCGCCGGCGGCTGCTATCGATTCTGCGGTTCAATGAAACCACCCCTCAGATACAGTATACCATGTCTAGATCCGGAGTACCCCGGCAAATTTATGAAAAATCCGTTCAATGGATTGAGGTAGGAGTCCACCACCTTCAGTCTCGTCCAGCGGTTTTTGATTAATTTGACCAGCCACTATCGCAACTCTTGCCGGATCTACACTAATATAAATCATCTGATTCTTGTCTGGATACTGCATGCCAAGGCGTGTTAACGCTTCGTGTTCAATCCATTCCAGCTTTGAAGATTTCTCAATTTCAATCATTAATTGTTCCCGTTGGTTTTGAAGTTGTTCAAATGATTTTTCCATTTGTGAAACCTGATGTTTCATTGAGGTTATTTCTGCAAACCGTCCAAGAAGAAATAGATTGAGTCCCATAAAAGCAACAACACAAATAAGCAATGCACACGTTTCCCTGAAATAACTTTTTGGTTTCACATGATGAGCGGCATGCGCTTTTTTTATCTGGGGCGCAGAATATCGCGTTCTTCTTTCTTGTTGTTCCTGGTAGGGTTGATAAATCTGTTCGGCTGCGTTCATCATGTGACACCTCCCTGAAAACTGCATCTCTTTCGATTCTTCGTCCAGCACTACACCTTTTCCGCGACACGCATTTTTGCACTTCTTGATCGAGGATTTTGCGCCAATTCCTCCACCGATGGTATCAATGGCTTCCGGGTGATGATTTTTAGGGACGGCACCTGCTGGCAACGACATTCCGGAAATTCCGGCGGACAGATGCATGTGAGGCTGAGGCGCTTGAACGTATTTTTAATCAGTCGATCCTCTAAGGAGTGAAATGATATCACACAGATTCTCCCGCCCGGTTTAAGCCTCTCTGTCGCGTATTCAATCGTTCTTTCGATTTGTTGCAGCTCCTGATTCACTTCCATTCGAATTGCCTGAAAAGTTCTCTTTGCCGGATGCGGGCCTTCTTTTCTTGCTTTTGCCGGAATCGCCTGCTTGATAATTTCCACCAGGCGTCCGCTGGATTCAATGGGTCTTGTCATGCGTTCAGTAACGATAAACTGAGCGATCCTTTTTGCCCATTTTTCCTCACCGTACTCACGAATCACCCACGTTAATTCTTCTTCCGAATAAGTGTTGACAATCTCTTTCGCGGTTATTGTTTCACGTTGATCCATCCGCATGTCTAAAGGCCCTTCCTGCATGTAGCTGAAACCACGTTCTGGTTCATCCAGCTGAAAAGAGGAGACGCCTAGATCAAACAGACATCCATCCATTCCTGATATTCCAAGATTCGTTAGAATGTTCCGTAAATTCGAGAAATGATCTCGCACAATGCTGACCCGACAGCTGAGATTCAATTGATTCAGGTGTTCTTTTGCCCGTTCGATGGCTGTCTCATCCCGGTCAATGCCAATTAAGTGACCATCAGGTGACAGCAGTTTCCCTATTTGCCCTGAATGTCCGCCTCCGCCCAGCGTTCCATCCACATAGACACCGGAAGGTTTTATTTTCAGTGCACTCAGGCACTCCTGCAGCATCACGGGAATATGCTGTGTTTCCATCAGGACCATCTCCTTTGTCAGTGATTATATTCCCAGCTCCTGCATTTTACCTGCGATTTCATCATAGCTGAGGTTTTCGTCACTATTGTAGTCGGTCCATATCTTCTGGCTCCAGATTTCAGCCCGCGTTCCCACCCCAATCACCATTACTTCTTTTTCCAGAATGGCGTGATCCCTTAAGTTTGACGGGATCCGAATGCGGCCTTGCTGGTCCAGTTCACATTCTGTTGCTCCTGAAAAGAAAAACCGGACAAAAGCGCGGGCATTCTGGTTTGTCAGCGGCAGCTGCTTTAATTTATCTTCAAGGATCTTCCACTCTTCTGCAGGATAAACGAATAAAGATTGATCCAGTCCTTTGGTGACAATGAAAGACTCACCGAGCTGTTCACGAAAACGCGCCGGCATGCTGAGACGTCCCTTGGCATCAATTGTATGGGAATACTCACCAATAAACATTTTCCCACTCATTTCCGTCTACTCATGGTCATTTATTCCACTTTATACCACTTTATACCACTTTCTGAAAATTTTCAACAGGTTTAAGGCGGAAATTACCTTAAATTTTGTATCTTTTCCTGTCTTTTCAATGGTTTAGGTAAAGATGCCTACAAACGCACATTCTAACGAACATCTATTCGAATCAAAAAACCACCCAGTAAAAACTGAGTGGTTTTATCGTCCTTAAAAATTATCTTACAACTGATTGCTGATTTGCTTAAAAACTATCGATTCGATGAGATCTTTTTTGTCCGCAGCCACCAGATGGCAGTCATTCCACCTAGAATCATCAATATGGAGACCACCTGTGCAGTTCTCAGTGCCCCTACCATCAGGCTGTCTGTTCGGAGTCCTTCAATGAAAAATCTGCCTGTGGAATACAAAATCAGATAATGAAAGAACACTTCCCCATCAACTTTTTTTCTGTTGGTGAAATAAATTAACCATCCCATCACCAGCAGATTCCAGATGGATTCATAAAGAAATGTGGGATGGACGCTCACCCCTTCAATCATAATCGCCCAGGGAAGATCAGTAGGCCTGCCATAGGCTTCCTGATTAAAATAGTTGCCCCATCGGCCAATGGCCTGCCCCAGGATCATGCTTGGTGCTGCAACATCTGCCATGGCCAGATAACTCACCTGGTTTTTCCGGCAAAGCCAATAGCCTGCAATAAATCCTGCGATAATGCCGCCATGTATGGCCAGTCCGCCTTGCCTGAACTGGAGGATCCGGCTCCAGTCTTGCGAATAAAAATCAAGATTAAACAGGATATAATACAGTCGGGCCCCCAGCACCCCCAAAGGAATAGACCAGAGCGCAATATCATAGACGATTTCGTCACTTACACCGATCGCTTTTGCCCGCTTCACGGCCAGTAAAACACCCAAAAGCATTCCAGTCGCAATCAACAGCCCATACCAGGCAACCTCAATTCCAAATAATGTAAAGGCAATTCTGTCCACACCAACACCTCATTGTTACAAATTCGATCATGTTTCATCAGTAACATTATTGTACCACAGAAAACAACTCCTTAATCATAAGGAGCTGTTGCTGTCAGTGTATCAAGTTACTCGCAAACAACTGTCTAGTCAATCATCACTTCAACTTCGTCATTGTTTTGAATACCAGCTCCATTGCCTTCTTCCAAATCTACGTGCATTTCCAGGGCATATTCCTTATTCACTCGTACCAATACGTTTTCGAAAATGATACTCCTCACACCGCCGGTTCGAACATGCACTGTATCTTTGTCTTTTACTCCCCATACTTCAGCAATATCGGGGGTCATATGAATATGACGCGCAGCAGCAATCACTCCTTCTTCGATTTCAACCTCACCTGACGGTCCCACTATTTTAACGCCTGGACTGTTCACTAAATCTCCGGAATCGCGTACCGGCGGCTTGATGCCAAGAACAAAACTGTCGGCAAATGAAATCTCAATCTGGGTTTTATTGCGAACAGGCCCCAGCACACGGACTCCTTTAATGGTGCCTTTTGGTCCAACCAGGTCCACTTTTTCCTCCGCCGCATACTGTCCCGGTTGCTTAAGATCTTTCATTTTTTTCAATTCATGCCCGATTCCAAATAAAATGTCCAGATGTTCCCGGCTGATATGAAGATGACGATTCGATAATGCAATGGGTATTTTTTTCTTGCACATGCAGAAACCTCCTTTTATCGTTCAGTTAAATGTTTAACAACTTTGTGTCCATTATAGACCAGCCTGATCATAAAAGCAACCGTTTCGCCATATTAAATCATAAAGACACATGTGTTCCAATGTACCGGCACTTTTTGATAAAACGCTGTGTGCATGATCGCAGACCCGCCACAGCACCGTTTCCAGAGTGTGGATCTATCCGAATACTATTCAGTAATAGTCGCTATATAGGGAAGGTTCCGATATTGTTCGGCATAATCGATGCCGTAACCGACAATGAAACGATCCGGAATTTCGTATCCGACATAATCCACCACCAGATCACACTTTCGGCGGCTGGGCTTATCCAGCAGCGAGCAAATTTTAAGTGAAGCTGCATTTCTGCTCTTTAAATTATCTGTCAGGTACTTCAAGGTCAATCCTGTATCGACGATATCCTCAATGATTAGGACATGTTTTCCTTCGATTTCGATCTCCAGGTCTTTCAGGATTCGAACAACCCCGGAGCTTTCTGTCGAATGGCCATAGCTGCTGACAGCCATAAAATCTATGCGAATAGGCAAATTGATTTCCCGCATTAAATCTCCCATAAAAATATTGGCTCCCTTGAGGACTCCAATCAGGATCAGATCATCAATGCCATGATAATCCGCTTCAATTGTCTCAGCCATTTCTTTTACTTTTGCCTGAATTTGCTCACGCGTAAACAATACCCCGTCAATTTTTTTGCCCACGATACTCAACCCCTGTCAGTTTAGTTCTGAAAATCAGCTGTTGGATTTTTGAAAAACGACATAATTCAATTCTGTTTCAAGATAACGTGCCATGGCATACAGGGTATCCGATAATCGGTTGACATACTTCATCAGCCATTCACTGACTTCTTCTTCCCGGCTGAGTTTCAAAATTCTTCTTTCAGCTCTACGACAGATTGTCCGAGCTACATGTAAGCTGGCAGCGGCTTTGTTGCTGCCGGGGATAATAAAGGCATCCATCTTGTCAATTTTTTCCAGATAATCATCAATAATCGTTTCCAGAGCCTTCACATGTGACTCGTCAATTTTTTCCGGAAACTGATCCCGGTCTGTTGTCGCCAGTTCGCCGGCAACATCAAATAATTCACGCTGGATCCGCAGCAGAATCGCGACAATTTCGTCATCGTCCACAAAATGACGGGCAAATCCAATACTGCTGTTTAGTTCATCCACTGTCCCATAACTCTCGACTCTGATTTCGTCCTTTTTAACACGTTTGCCGTCATAAAGACTGGTTTCGCCCTTATCGCCGGTTTTTGTATAAATCTTCATTTATTCCCTCCATTCCATGTGTTGATAAACTGAACAAATCCATGTCCTGTTGAAAGCCACTGAATTGTCTATTCTGTGAAGGCTGATCCACGATGATTTCATTTTTACTGAAGTCATGATATCATAAAATTAGCGCAGACTCACGCCAACAGTAATAGGAGTGCATCCATTATGGATTATGAAGCAGTTGCCAAAGCACTGAAAGAACGTCAAAACCTGGGATATGAAAAAAACGCTTTATTCTCCGTCCTGATTCCGATCATTGAAATCAGTGACATCCCTCACATTCTTTTTGAAGTCAGATCATTCGATCTGGAAAGTCAACCGGGTGAGGTTTGTTTTCCCGGGGGAAAAATGGAAAAAAGTGAGCATCCTTCACAAACAGCGCTTCGCGAGACTCAGGAAGAGCTGAATCTTAATCATGAACAGTTAAAAATCATTGGATCACTGCCGCCATTGACAACGCCGTTCCACTTCACCATTTTTCCATTTTGCGGCGTGATCCAGCATACGACGTTTGAAGAAATTCGCTTTTCAAAGGATGAAGTCGATTCCATTTTTGCGGTTTCGTTACCGGAATTGATGGCGCAGGAACCAGAGGAATATGTGCTTCGTTATGACATGATTGTCGATCCGACATTCCCATATCACCGTATTCCCAACGGTGAACGGTATGAGTGGAAATCCGGCAGATACCGGGTAATTTTTTATTATCATCAGAACCATGTCATTTGGGGCCTGACGGCCAAAATGCTCAAGTTTTTCCTCGAGAGCATCAAGGATAGTGTATAGCTTCCCACCGGGAAGATTAAAATCCTCATCCACCGCCGCAGGATGGAGGTTTTGGCTGACCTGTTGCCTTGCAGCTTTCACCCTGACGACTGTTTCCGACACCAAACACAGACAATTTCCGCTTTGTATGGGAACTGCCGCAACGGGGACAGTTGATCGGATCTTCCATCTCATTCATGCGCCGAAGGGCGTCAAAAGCTTCCTGGCATTCCTGGCACAAGTATTCGTAAACAGGCATATCACTTCTTCCTTTCTTTTGTTGATTTCATCCATCCCAGCTGATTATATCAATGGGCGATGATCCATTCCAGTAAAATCAGAGTAGCTGATATCCATCCCTTTAAAGGTTACACGGGAATAGTCAAAAGAACACGGAAAAACGATTCCTTTCAGTGATTTTTTTACCCCTATGATTTTTTTCCAACCATGTTGAGCTGTCATCTGTTCCCAGGTGAGTCCTCTAACATGCTTAAAATCACTTCCGGCAATCTCTCTTCCGGAAAAATCCGCACCTGTGAAATCGAAGCCAGAAGGATACTGAATCCCCTGCAAATCTCTTCCGGCAACTTTCAGGTGATCCCAGGTTAATCCTTCTACCCGGCTGAAGTCAGAATAACGCAGATCCAGTCCTGTAAAGTCCGCCTGGCTAACATCAAAATCCGCCGGATACACTATGCCTGCCACATATCGCGCATCTTTAATCTGATCCCACTTCAGACCTTTCACACGGCTGAAATCATTTCCGCTGAAATTTTTGCCCAAGGCATCGATATCATTTACGTTAAAGTTTTCCGGATAGATCAAACCACTGGCATCTTCTGCTCTGTCAATATCTTCCCAACGCAGCCCTGTCACCAGGGAAAAATCACTGCGACTGATGTCCCGTCCGGTATAGTCGGCTTGTGACGGGTCAAATCCGGCCGGATAAACGATCCCGGAAATATCACCTGCATATTTCATCTGATTCCAGGTCAGCCCGTTGCACAGGCTGAAATCACTGTCTGTTAAATCCCGTTGTTTTCCAAGGGGTTCATCATTGAAATTGGCTGATTCAATATCAAAAGAGCTCGGGTATCGAATCCCAAAAATGAACTCCGCTTTGCATATTTGCTTCCACTGCAACTGCGATAACCGGCTGAAATCACTTCCACTAATGTTTTTATCATTCAAATCAGCCGATTCAATATCAAATCCTGAAGGATAGATCAGGTCATTAAGACCCCACACTTCTTTTAAATGAGACCAGTTCACGCCTTTTACCCGACTAAAATCACTGGCCGCGATATACCGCCCCTGCCAGTTCAGGTTGCTGCTGTCAAAAGAAGCAGGGTAAACAATTCCCCAGATCTCTGATGCACCGCTGATTGTCAGCCATCCCATGGGGACATTCAAGCGGCTAAAGTCGCTTTTAGAAATATCCCGCTGGTTAAACACCGCATTTTCCAAATCGAAAGACGATGGATACACCAGTCCTCCAATGTTTTCTGCTTCCACCAGGTGTTTCCAGCGAAGACCTTCCACCCGACTGAAATCGCTGCCTTGCAGATACGTTTCATAAGCGCTTCTTCCCAGGTGACGTCCTGCAAAGCTGATTTGCTCCGGATCGAAGACAGCCGGATATTTAATGCCGCAGATGGATTTTGCCTGCAGTAGTTGTTCCCAAGGTGAGGCCTGTTTCATTTCATCGCCTCCTTCAGTTTTGCCCATCGACCATTCATCAGAGTTGGCTGCCTTACTGAGTGATCAGAATCATTTCATTCCACATGGTTGTGCCGCAGGATAGAAAAAGCCGGCAACAGCCCGATAACAAGCCTGCATCGCCGGATTATTCGCACATTCATACCAATTCCATGTAGCGCTCGTTGTTTAATCATAACGTGCCGTTTCTGCAATGTCAATTGCTTTGAGACTTGTGATTCCTGTTTGTTATCTGGTATGATACACAGTGTAAAGTCAAGAAAGGATGTGCCCAAATTGGAAAGTGCTTTTTTTAATCCCCGCGACTACTATACAGAAAAGGAATTAACCGAGCTCACGCAGTCTTTAATCCGTATTCCAAGTCATAAAGACACGCCTGGGCAGGAACGTGATATTGCATTGTATATGAATGAATACCTTCGGAATCATCAGATCGAATCCGTACTTCACCCGGTGGTGGGTGAGCGTTGCAATGTCATTGCGCGTGTCCTGGGTAACGGCACCGGCCGATCACTCATGTTCAATGGGCATACGGATACGGTGCTGCCCTATAATATGACGGTCGACCCTTATGCCGCTGAAATAAACGACGGTAACATCTATGGAAGGGGCGCCGTGGATATGAAAGGGGCTCTGGCCTGTTTTATGATGACGTTAATCGTCATGCGGCGAACCGGATTCGTCCCTGGAGGGGATGTTATTTTTACCGGTGTTATCGGCGAGGAAGGCAAGAGTGAAGGCACCGAATATATTGTTAAGTCTGATATCCGGGCAGATGCCGCCATCGTGGGCGAGCCTTCTGATTATGAATATGCTGTTGGTCATCGCGGATTGGAGTGGTTTGATGTGATTATTCGCGGAAAATCCTCTCACAGCGGCAGACCTGAACAGGGTGTGAATGCCATTGAACTTGCCATGACTTTTATACAGCGGGTGAAGCAGGATCTTTACCCAATCTTGAAACAGAAATATGATGAATATTCCGGTGAGTCTGTGATGAACTTTGGGACGATTACAGGCGGTACTGAGCAAAGCACTGTGGCAGACCAGTGCATCATCCGATTGGATCGCCGCTATATTCCAGGCGAAACAAAGGAATCGGTCATGGGAGAATATCAGGACATTATTGATAAACTAAAGGCGGAGGACCCGGCTTTCAGCGCAGAAATCCGTGTTACCCCGGACAGTTTGCTGGAATTGTTTCATCCGCCTCTGATTACCTCCATCAATGAACCCATTGTCAGTGCAGTGAGAGAATCCATCAAAGAGGTCATACACCGGGAACCGACCATTACCCGCGGCATCGGCTGGTCAGATGCAGGGCTTCTGAAGACTTATGCTGACATTCCCACTGTTGTCTTTGGCCCTGGAGATCTTTCCTTGGCGCATACGGAAGAAGAGCATATCAGCATTGAAGACTTAAACAATGGAGTAGACATCTATTGTCGCCTGATACAAAAATTCACCACCATCCCGCCGGATTAATCGTCTCTACCGGATAAAAACAGAGGAGCTGTTCAGAATAATCATACTCTGAACGGCTCCTCTGCTTTATGATACGTTATGTTTGCGCTGACCGCGTTCACGCTGTACTTTGTTCAAAATTTTCTTCCGCAGCCGAATTTGTTTCGGTGTTACTTCCACCAGTTCATCATCGGCAATAAATTCAAGTGACTGCTCCAGTGAAAAGAGAGTGGCAGTAATTAACCGCAGTGCATCATCGGCTCCTGAAGCCCGCACGTTAGTCATTTGTTTCTTTCGACAAACGTTGACCACAATGTCTTCCAGCCTCGAACTCTCCCCGACAACCATCCCTTCATAGACTTCCATCCCCGGTTCCACAAAAATCTTGCCCCGTTCCTGTGCGCCAAAAATACCATAGGCTACCGCCGTCCCAGTTTCATGAGCAATCAGGGAGCCTCTGAGCCGGTTTTTGATTTCACCACGGTAGCTGTCATATCCGTCAAAAAGATGATGAAAGATGCCATATCCTTTCGTGTCTGTCAGGAACTCTGACCGATACCCGATCAGGCCCCTGGCCGGTATCCTGAATTCCAGTTTCATGGTGCCATTTCCGGTTGGATGCATATTCAGCATTTCGCCTTTTCGCTGACCAATTTTTTCGATGACGCTGCTCATATATTCTTCCGGTACTTCCACGAAAAGAATCTCGAAAGGTTCCATTTTTCCTTCGGGAGTGTCTTTCATGATGACTTCCGGTCTTGATACGGCAAACTCATATCCTTCGCGGCGCATGGTTTCGATGAGAATGGATATATGCAATTCTCCCCGGCCCATGATTTTAAATGACTCTGTGGATAACGCTTCCATCTGCATGGCAACATTGGACATCATTTCACGTTCAAGTCTTTCTTTCAAATGTCGACTCGTGACAAACTGACCGTCAATCCCGGCAAAAGGACTGTCATTCACCATGAAATTCATTGAGATTGTCGGCTCATCAATGTGGACAAAAGGCAACCGCTCAACCTGGTCTGTATCGCACAGCGTGTCTCCGATATTTATATTTTCAATGCCCGTCAGGGCAATCAGATCACCTGCTTGTGCCATATCTGTTTCCACTCGTTTAAGACCTTCAAATGTATAAAGTCCGCTGATTTTAACTGGATACTCTTTCCCGTCAGTGGATGCCAGAATAACCGTCTGGTTTTTCTGGATCCTGCCTCTGGCAATTTTCCCGATTCCGATGCGGCCGGTGTAACGGTCGTAATCAATATTGGAGATCAACATCTGCAATCCAGCTTCCGTGTCCCCCGTGGGACATGGAATTTCACGAAGAATCGCGTCAAAAAGCGGGGCCATTGATTCGCCCTTTGTTCCGGGATCCAGAACAGCATATCCATTTTTTGCAGAAGTATAGATGACCGGAAACTCCAACTGGTAATC
>JAWSUV010000010.1:0-43141 GCA_033549305.1 Bacillota bacterium
GCGACATCTGTGAACGCGTATGAGACATACGCGGCAGCTGTGTTACCATCCATCGTTTTCATTAATTTTGCCATTTTATTGCCTCCTTCTTGATTTTGTTGTATTTTTAACGTTCTTCAAGTTGGAAATGAGGTCGTCCTGTTCTTATTATATAGTATCAAATCAAGCTTTACCAGTGCATCCTCTTAAAAAAAGGAAGTTTATCTATTCAAAAATATGAATTATTTATCACTTCAGCTTGCATTTTAAAGCGCTAGGTCCCGCTGTTATGAACACATTTCGACATAACACATCTTTGATCAGATGTAATCTTTCGTCATTTTTACTGCCGGAGATGATAAAACAAGTCTTCCCAGTCATTCAATCCCTTGATCTGATGATTCATGCAGAAGATTGATGCTTGTTTATCATTCGTTTATAATAAGAATAGATCCCCGCAGGATCTCTCCCTATTTTCTGAATCTTTATCAAAATTAACGTTGAAAGGATGTATACCATGAGATGTCTGGAAAAATATGTGTCTGAAGAAAAACGTCAGGAGTTGGAAAAGCGTTTTTATTTAACAGATTCTAATTCTCATGAGCGGCGTGTGCTTTGCTATGCACTCCTGTTATTTAATGTTCTGGCCGAGCCTTTCGATCTTGGTGCCAAGAAAAAGAATCTATTGCATTACAGCGCACTGCTTCATGACATCGGGTATGAAATCAGCCCTCAGAAGCACGATGCCCATACACGCAGCTTACTCTTGAAAGATCCGTTCTTCGATTTCTGGCCGCAGCCAGAACGCACCATGCTGGCACTGATCGGCGGCGGACATCGCAAGAAGATGGGAAATGAAATTCTCCAGCTTTCAGCCAAAAATCAAGTGACCGTCAAACAGTTGACTGCCATATTACGTATCGCCGATGCCATCGATTATCCCCGTGATCTTCAGCTGGAGCTGGTGGGAATCAACCTTACGGATCAACAACTTGAACTGGAGATTCGCTCCACCGCCTGCTCCACCGTTGCTGCCCGTGTGACGCAAAAATCCGCTCTTTTTCAGGAAGTCTTTGGCATGTCAGTGCAGATCATCGAGGTATAAGTGCCCTGATCATGCACCTGTGGTCTCACAGCACCTGTGGTCTCATTGGACATTTAAATGCTTTTCTGTTATGATGGGGCCACAAAACCTTAAAGGAGCGATTTGATGACTCAAAGTCAGGTATTAGCCGTTGTTGAAGGCCGGGAGATTACACAGGACGATCTGGAAATGGTGATTCGCAGTCTTGATCCCCGTCAGGCGGCTCAGTTTCAGACCGAGGACGGCAAAAGGAGACTGCTGCAGGAACTGGTTCATCAGGAGATGATTCTATTGGATGCCATTGAGCAGAAAATGGACGGCAATTCGGATTACCAGCGTTCTTTAAAAAAGATGCAGGACAATTTTTTAAAGCAGTATGCCATGAATAAGATGTTCCAGAAGGCCTCTGTCTCGGGTGAAGAAGTGGAAGCTTTCTATCAGGATCATCCAGAACAGTTCCAGGAACCGGAGCAGACCCTTGCGAGCCACATATTGGTGGATGAAGAAGAAAAAGCCCTGCAAATTAAAAAAGCGTTGGATGACGGCGCGTCCTTTGATGAGCAGGCTAAGAACCATTCTTCCTGCCCCTCAAGTAAAAAAGGCGGCGATCTGGGTTATTATCCCAAAGGCCGTATGGTGCCTGAGTTTGAAACAGCAGCAGAGACCCTGGCCATTGGTGAGATCAGCGAGCCTGTTAAAACCCAGTTTGGATATCATTTAATTAAGGTGATGGACCGAAAAGAATCCGCCAGCCGTCAACTGGAAGAAGTGCGTGAGCAGCTGGAACAACATCTGATGGCACAAAAACAGCAAGCGATCTATCAGGAGACGGTTGAAAAGCTGAACAATAAGTACAGCGTTGAGATTAAGTAGCACTAAAAATCAACACGCTTCGCGTATTCTCTCATAACGCTATCTGAGATGACAAAATTCCGCAGCCCAACAAGCTGCGGAATTTTTACTTCAGGGAACTTTTTGCAGGCTGACACTTCAGCTTTTGTGATTCGTCAGATGAACACTGCTGGAATATTGATGGCTGTCATGTTCCATCGGTCGCCTCTGCAAGTGCTGCCAGTATTTTCTCCGGTGTTGCCGGCAGCTGTCTGATCCTGACGCCGCAGGCGTTGTAGATGGCGTCAGTAATGGCAGGCGCCACTGTGTTAACCACCACTTCACCGATGGACTTGGCACCAAAGGGTCCTGTTTCATCATACCCTGCCAGTAATTCCACCCGGATCCGGCCGACATTGGTGCGACCCGGCATTTTATACTGCATAAAAGTATCATGAATCAATTTCCCTTTTTCCGTATAAGCTGCCTCTTCGAAGAGAGCCAGCCCAATGCCCTGGGCAATGCCACCCTCTGCCTGCACTCTGGCCAGCATGGGATTAATGGGCATACCACAGTCGACCACACCCACAAAATCAATCACCGAGGTCAGGCCGGTCTCCAGATCCACTTCCACTTCTACAAATCCGGCCATATAGGGCGGGGCAGCTTTCTTAGGCACGAATGATCCGGTCACTGACAACTGCTGGTGAACGTTACTGTAGGTGATTTTTTGAGAAAAAACAGCTAATGTCACACTTTCGTAGGGTTCTTTGCGGATCACTTGTCTGCCGTCAAAATCAATATTTTCCTCCGATGTCTCGTAAAAGATGGCAGCGGTTTTGATAATCGCTGCTCTCATTTTTTGAGCCGCATCCACAATCGCATTCCCGGTGGTATAGGTAGTGCTGGAGGCATAAGCTCCGCTGTCATAAGGAGTCAGGTCTGTGTCCGCTGTATACAGCACAATTCTTTCCATGGGAACATTAAACGCTTCTGCGGCAATCTGGGTGAGGACGGTATCCGCTCCGGTGCCGATATCCGTGGATCCCAGAGTCAGTGTGAAAAATCCATCATCGTTGAGTTTCAGTGTGGCCGCTGCCATATCGATGTTAGGGAGTCCGGATCCCTGTTGGGCAATGGCCATGCCGACGCCGCGCACTTTCGTCTCACCGGCAGCTCTCCGAGGATATTTGGTGTTCCAGTCAATCAGTTCTTTTCCCCGCGTCACGCACTGTTCCAGCAGACAGCTGTCCATGTTCATGGGTTCATTGCCGGCGCCTTTGGTGACCAGATTGTACAGCCGGGTCGTTTCTCCCTTCCGGATCATGTTCTTTTCCCGAAGTGCGACCGGATCCATCTCCAGCTCATGCGCCAGTTCATTGACAGCGGATTCCAGGGCAAAGGTTCCCTGGGTCACGCCGTATCCCCGAAACGCACCACCGGGCAAATGGTTGGTATACACGGCTTTCCCATTGAACCGGCTGGCTTCCACTTTATTATAGAGTGTCAGTACCTTCTTTCCGGCACTTCCAAGGGTGGTGGATGCATGCTCTCCATAGGCGCCGGTATCCCACATGCCGTTCATCTCAATCGCTTTAAGTGTACCATCCTTCATGGCTCCAAGTGTGATGTCAAAGGACGTGGCATGACGGGATGTGGTGCCCCGGAATACCTCTCGGCGGGTATAGACAATCTTAGCCGGCCGGCCGGTTTTCAGGGTGATCAGGGCCGGATAGAACTCCGCATGGGCTGTTTGCTTGGATCCAAAACCACCGCCGATTCGGGGCTTAATGATCCGGATCCGGGAAGCCGGTATGTCCAGGGCATTGGCCAGAATGCGGCGTACATGAAAAGGTATCTGGGTGGAACTGACAACCACCAATCGGCCGTAAACATCCAGGTATGAGAAAGCACGCTGGGTTTCCATCATGGACTGTGCCTGCCCCTGTGTCCGGTAGTTGCGGCTGATGACCACATCACATTCCGGTAACACGCTGTCTACATCGCCCAACTCAAAATGAACCGTACCGGCAATATTTCGGGCAGGATTAAAACCAAAATGCGCCTTGGCCAGGATCTCCGGCTCCGGATGAATGGGAGGCATGTTCTCGGCATTGTGCGGATCCAGCACCAGCGGCAGCGGTTCATAGACTACTTTAATCATCTGCAGTGCTTTTTCTGCCGCTTTGGCATCTTCTGCCGCCACAATGGCCACATCATCTCCCACATGGCGCACCGTACTGTCCAGAAGGAACTTATCATGAGGCGACATTTCCGGATAACACTGACCTGCCCGGGTATAAGGCTTTCGAATGACATCCAGGTGTGTGAGGATGCATGCCACTCCTGGTATTTTTTCCGCCGACGTTTTATCGATTTTGATGATGCGGGCATGAGCATGAGGACTTCGAAGCACTTTCACAATCAAGGCCTCTTTCGGCGCCAGGTCATCTGTGTACACCGGTTTCCCCATCACCAGACTCATGCCGTCTATTTTGGGAAGGTTCTGATTAACGGTGTTCATTCAATCGGCCTCCTCCCTTCGGTTCCAGACGATCCGCCATGGCCGCCTTTCCGGCAAAATAAGCCTGAATGGCCCTCATCTGGCTGGCATAGCCGGTACAGCGGCACAAATTTCCCTTCAGATAATGAAGAATCTCCGCCTCAGTGGGTTTTTGCACCACTTTCTCCAGGTACAGGATGCTCATGACAGTGCCGCTGGTACAGTAGCCACATTGGTCAGCTCCTTCGGCCACAAAGCACCGGGCAATGGCCGCTGCCTGCTCCTGCACGCCTTCAATGGTTGTGATTTCACGGCCTTCCGCTTTAATGGCCAGCAACACACATGACAGGACTGAACGGCCATCCAAATGAATGGTGCAAACCCCGCAGTTGCCGGTGTCACAGGCCTGCCGGACTCCCAGGTAGCCGTTGTCCCGCAGAACATCAACTAAATAGGCATCCGGTTGAATGTCAAATATTTTGGGAGTCCCGTTAATGGTTGTGTTCAGCTTCACGGCGAGCTACCTCCTTCAGCACTCGTTTCACCAGCACCCGGCACACTTGCTGTCGGTATTCACGTCCTGCCCGGCTGTTGTTTCCAAAAGATAATTCTGTTGCGACGATGCCGGCCGTCTTTTCAATGACTGTTTCTGACCAGCCGGATGCCTGCAGCAAGGCCATGGCTTTAGTGGCCAGTCGGGCTCGTCCCGGCCGGGCCCCCACACTGATGCGCACATAACCGTCCACAATCGCCGCCCCCACATTCAGCAGCGCATAATCGCCGGCTGATTTCCGCAGCGACGTGGTGTAAGCCGCACATCTGCCACTGGGAATAATCAATGCCTCCAGCAAGTCTCGTCCTTCCGGACCTTTTTCAAGGAAGTCCTCCAGTGGCAGGATTCCTGCCTTGTGCAAACGCACCCGGACAGGAAGGGCCAATAGTCCGGTAATCAGGTCTGAAAACCCGTAACGCGAATAGACGCTGGCACCAACAGTGACAACATTGCGCAACTGGACTCCAACAATATCACGGACCGCGCTGCCAAAGAGTCCGTCGAACTGTTGATTCAATCCTTCATGGTGTTCTAATTCTCCCAGTGTGACCATAGCACCAATTTGCCAGGATTCATTCCGTTGAGTGACATCATTCAGTCCGCAGTTGGACAGATCGATAAGCGTGCTGATATTTTTGCTGCCCATTCTGAGAAAAGCACCGCCTCCCAGCAGTGTGGCGAATCTGTGGCTTTGAAGTACCTCAAAGGCTTCTGCTGTTGATGAAGGTGTCACCACCCTTTTTACGGTGATCATTCCTTATCCCTCCTGTTCCATCGCTTGACGTTCACGCTGTTCCTCTGCCAAGGATTTTTGCGGCAGAATCAGGTTCAGCACAAATGCAATGATGGTTGCAATAACAACGGCTGACCGGCCAAAAACCATCATCACCCAATTGGGAAAGAGTTCCAGGGACTGGGGCACCTGGGTAATGCCGATCCCCAGGGCAACGGCAAGCCCAACAATGGCCATGTTTCGTCCTGAAAGTTCGTCCTGGATAATGAGTTTGATTCCCGTCATGGTGATCATGGCAAAGACTGTGATGGTAGCACCACCCAAAACGCTCTGGGGGATGGTGGTCATGACCGCACCAAATTTAGGCACAAAACCAGCCACTAGTATAAAGGCGGCGGCAACGCCGAGAACAAAACGGCTGATGACTTTTGTCATCGCAACAATCCCTACATTCTGGCTGTAAGTAGCTGTTGGCAGACCCCCGATGAAGGAGGCGGCGATGCTGGCAACCCCATTGCCAATGATTCCTCCGGAGAGTTCCTCGTTCGTGACTTCCCTGCCCATCCCGCCAACGGTAGTTGCCGAAAGATCACCCACAGCCTGCACTGAATTGACAATATACATAATGACCATACTGAGAATGGCAGGCGGGTAAAAGGCAATCCCAAAATACAAAGGCCTTGGCACAGCAAACCAGGCAGCCTCAGCGACAGGGGTAAAGCTTACCAGTCCAAGGAAGATGGAAATGACATAGCCCACGACGATCCCCGCCAGAATCGAAGCCAGCTTGGCATAGCCCTTGGCAAACTGATTGCAGAATAAAACCACACCAAGGGTAATGAATGCAACCGTCCAGTTGGGAAAGGAGCCATAGTCAGGTGATCCGACACCACCAGCCATATAATTGATGGCGATGGGATAGAGGGACAGCCCGATGGTGAAGACAACGGTTCCTGCCACCAGCGGCGGAAAATATTTACGAACATGCTTAATGAAAATTCCCACCAGAACAGCAACGCATCCTCCCACCAACTGTGCGCCAAATATCCCGGCAATGCCATATTGAGCACCAATGGCAATGATGGTGGGAACGTAAGCAAAACTAACTCCCATGATTACCGGAAGTCCTGAGCCCACTCTGCCCACGGGGTATAACTGCAGCAGTGTCGCAATCCCCGCAATGAACATGGCGCACTGGACCAGTAATGTCCGATCTGCCGAATGAAGGCCTGCGATTCCTGCAACAATAATGGCCGGCGTCACATTCCCCACAATCATGGCAAGAACATGCTGCAATCCGAGTGGAATTGCTTTTCCCAACGAAGGAATGCCATTAAGATCAAAGACGGAAGTGCTTCTGGCTGGAGAACGGCTGGCGGCATTTCTCATTTTCGTCTTCCTCATTCCTTTTGATGACAATTGATGGCCACATTTCAGGGTTATATCCTGAACGATCAGAGTATCCCTTGCGTAAATTTTGCCGCGCTGAGTGATAAGAAGAAGGTTGGCTTCAGTAGGCAATATCGATACCTTCAATGAATATTTCATGGGTTAACAGATACCTGCGGACGTCGATCGTGACATTTTCCCGACTGAACATTATGTTTCGATTCATATAAATCGTAACACCCTCGACTTCATAGCACTCAAATTTGGCAGGGTTTTTGGGTTCGCCCTCCGTCACCGACGGAAGATTAGGAGCCACTCAACAGCGTTTCAACTCCACCTGCTCGACTGTCAGTGCGGTGATGTGTTTCTTTCTAAGGTACTGGGTCAGCTTTTCTGATAGAATTAAGTTCATCATTATTCCCTCCTGAATCAATAAATATCATGATCCGGGTTCCCTGGTTGACACGGTTGATGTGTCGTTAATACCCACACAGTGATTCCCATACACAGGATCATTACCCTTATTAGCTGCCGGCAGATTAACGGATGTCAGCAGCGGACATCCGTTAGGTCGGCTGATAAATCTTCATCACTTCTTCAGCCGTTTTCATTCCATCCACGGCTGCCGACATAATCCCTCCGGCATGTCCGCAACCTTCCCCGGCCGGATAAAGCCCTGCGACAGCACTTTGGTGCTGTTCGTCCCGCAGCAATCTCACCGGTGAAGAACTTCTGGTTTCAACGCCTGTCAACAAAGCATCCGAAAATGCAAATCCCTTCATCGACCGGTCCCATGCTTTAAGCGCTTCCCGCAATCCATCCGTCACATAAGGCGGCAGGCATTGCTGCAAATCTGCCATCACCACCCCAGGCCGGTAGGTAGGCCGCACCTCACCGCACTCCCGAGACGTTTTACCCTTCAGGAAATCTTCCACCCGCTGCGCCGGCGCATGGAAGTTGCTTCCCGCAAGCTGGAATGCCTGTTCTTCCCACTTGCGCTGGAAATCAATGCCGGCCAGGGGATGCTCACTGCCAAAGTCTGCCGGGGTCACAGAAACCAGGAGAGCGCTGTTGGCATTTTTCCCCCTTCGCCCATAAGCACTCATTCCATTGGTGACCACGCCTCCCTTTTCTGAAGCTGAGGCTACCACCTGGCCGCCAGGGCACATACAAAAGCTGTATGCTCCCCTTCCGTCAGGATGATGCCATGACAACCGGTAATCCGCTGCCCCAAGCACCGGGAACTTCGTGGCTGCCTGGCCGTATTGGATGGTGTTGATCCATGCCTGGTGGTGTTCGATGCGCAGGCCGATGGAGAAAGGTTTGGCTTGCATCGGTACTCCCAGTTCATGGAAGTGCCTGAAAAGGTCTCTGGCACTGTGTCCCATGGCAGCAATCACTACAACGGCTTCCAGCGTCTGCCGATCTTTCAGCTCAACACCCGTGACGGTGTTCTCTCTGGTCTGGAGAGACACCACCTCGTGGTTAAAGAGCACCTGTCCTCCCAGCTCCCGTATGGTGTTCCGGATACTGACCACCACCTGGCGCAGCCTGTCAGTGCCAATATGAGGTTTATTGTCGTACAGCACTTCTTCCGGGGCACCGTGGGATGCCAGGGCTTTTAATACCCAACGGCACCGGGGGTCACTGATGCGGGTGGTAAGCTTCCCATCGGAAAAAGTGCCTGCTCCCCCTTCTCCAAACTGAACATTTGAGTCCGGATTCAGGATACCGTCATTCCAGAAACGATAGACATCCGTCGCCCGCTCCGGCACAGGGCGTCCCTTCTCCAGCAGGATGGGCCGGTAGCCTTTTTCCGCCAGGAGGAGGCCGGCAAAAAGACCCGCAGGTCCAGTACCGATAATGACAGGCGGATGATTCAGCCGGCGACTGCCCAATACCACTTGATGGACCGTTTCAGCAGGTGTTGGTATGACCATCCCCTTTTTCGTGCTTTTCAGGACCGTCTTTTCGTTCTTGACGGTTACATCCACTGTATAGACCAGCTTGATCCTGTCTTTACGCCTGGCATCGACGGAACGCTTATAAATGCGCCATGACAGCAAATCACATTCCGGCAGGCCCAGGGCTTTCAGTACATTTTTTTTCAGTTGTGGTTCCTCTTCAACAGGTATTTTCAGTGACTGAATCCGCAGCATGCTACGACTCCTCTCCGCCGGCGGCATGACGTCCCGCCAGGATGCCTGTGGCCCAGGCCCAGTATAGATTAAACCCGCCGCAGTCCCCATCCACATCCATCACTTCTCCGGTCAGATACAGCCCCTGCGATTTTTGGGATGCCATGGTCACCGGATTGATTTCAGTGGTGTTCACTCCTCCGGCGGTGACCTGGGCCTGTTGCCAGGACAGAGTACCATTGATCGTGATTTTCCAGTTCCGACAGATCGCTGCCAGTTTCTGAATGGCTTTGACCGGAACCTGGTAAGCCGGCTGTTTCAACTCACGGATTCCGGCTTCCCTGAGCAGGACAGGGATGAGCCGCTTGTGGAGAAGCCCCAGCAGGCACAACTCTACCGGTTTATCGGGATCCAGATGAAAGCGGTTCATCAGATGATCAACCACCTCCTCCGATGACCAGTCAGGCAGCAGGTGAATCCATAATTCGACTGCGGCACTTTCATAGTCGCGCACCTGGCGGGACAATTGCAGGATGGGCGGACCCGAAATCCCATAGTCTGTGAAAAGAAGTTCCCCGGCCTCACGTCTCATTGTTCTCCCGCCAGCCACAACCGAAGCAGCCCCCTGCCATTTAACCCCTTTCAGAGATTTCAGCCAGTCGGCAGCCAGTTTTACCTGCACCAGCGCCGGAAATAACGGCATGATAGTGTGTCCAAGGCTTTCAGCTAATCGGTAGCCATTGTCATTCGCCCCGAACTGGCTGCCGGCTTTGCCACCGGTGGCCAGGATAACCTTGTCGGCTTGCCGCACATCTCCAGTGGTTGTTTCGACCTGCCACCCCTGTTTATGTTTCCGGCAGGACGTCACCTGCTGGTCCGTTTTCACGGTCACACCCAGATGCTCCATTTCATACCGAAGCAGGTCCAGTACATTGGATCCCTGGTCGGAATAAGGATAGACTTTTCCGTCTGATTCAATTTTAGGCGTAACTCCCATCAGTTCAAAAAAAGCCAACACTTCCGCAACAGGCATCAACTCCAGTACAGACTGAATAATCGTCTGATCGCAGCCATGGAAGTGATCCGGACGCGCCAGCACATTGGCAAAATTACACCGGCCATTCCCCGTGGCCAGGAGTTTCTTCCCCACCCGGTTTTCTTTCTCCAGGAGAACCACTGCCGCACCATATCTGGCCGCTTCAATCGCTGCCGCCATACCCGAAGCCCCGCCGCCAATGACCAGCACCTTTCTGGTTCTCTTCCCTCCATTCATCATCAAGCGAATCACCTCCCATTACTGATGGATCAAGAAAAAAGCCGGATGCCTCCACTCTCCCCGGAAGCATTTAAAAGACTGTCCCTTCTAAAAGGCACAGTCGATGGATAGCAGCATTGTTGACAGGATCTGCCAGTCAACTGACCCTAAGGGTTTGGACTATCGTACCATAATCAGCTTTCCAGCTCAAGATAAACCTGTTGGCTGTTGTGTCACACCTGGATGACTGTTGTGATATTCGTTTATTCTATTCAAAAGAGCGCAGAATTTTACCGAGAAAATCCTTGGTGCGCGAATGTTGAGGATTATTAAAGATCGCCTGTGGTGTGTTTTCTTCCAGTATCAACCCTTCATCCATAAACAACACCCGGGAGCCCACCTGCCGGGCAAAACCCATTTCATGAGTGACCACCACCATGGTCATTCCTTCAGAGGCCAGTTCCTTCATAACATCCAATACCTCGCCCACCATTTCCGGATCAAGGGAGGATGTCGGTTCATCAAAAAGCATCACCTGGGGAGACATGGCCAATGCCCGGGCGATGGCAATTCGCTGTTGCTGTCCGCCTGAAAGCTGCTTGGGATAGACATAGGCCTTATCGACAAGTCCGACGCGTTTCAACAGGTTCATTGCCACCTCTTCTGCTTCATCAAACTTCATTCCCTTCACCTGAATGGGTGCCAGGGTGATGTTATCGATAACTGTTTTATGGGGAAAAAGATTGAACTGCTGAAAGACCATTCCCATCTTTTCGCGTTGGCGGTTAATGTTATTCTGTTTGTCAGTGATGGAAACGCCGTTGAACAGAATCTCCCCCTCAGTAGGTTCTTCAAGGAGGTTCAGGCATCGGAGAAACGTACTCTTTCCAGATCCGCTGGGACCGATCACCACCACGACTTCACCCTGATGAATGACTTCATTGATGCCTTTCAGTACATGAAGGGCCCCAAATTTTTTGTGAAGATTTTTAATTTGTATCACCGGCACGCATCCTCCTTTCCGCTACCCCCAAAAGGTTGGAGAGTGTGAATGTCAGAATAAAATAGATCACTGCAGCAACAATCAGCGGCTCGAAGGGACGATAAGTGATTCCCCTGACAATGTTGGCACTGCGCATAATATCATAAATCCCGATGACCGAAACAATGGCTGATTCTTTGATGACAACAATGAACTCATTACCCAGGGCCGGCAAAATATTTTTAAATGCCTGGGGTATGATAATATGCCGCATAGCCAGATTGTTGGTCATCCCCAGAGAACGGGCCGCTTCCATCTGGCCTTTATCCACTGACTGCAGCCCGGCACGAATGATTTCCGCCACATAGGCGGCACTGTTGAGAGAAAGAGCGATCACGCCGGCCAGGAAATCGGGAAAACGCATGCCTGTTACTACCGGCAATCCATAGAAGATGATGAACAGTTGCACAAGCAGCGGTGTTCCGCGAATAAATTCGATGTAGGCGGACGCCAGAAACGTGATCGGCTTAATCTTTGAACGGCGCATCAGTGCCAGTACCAGTCCGAGAATAACACCGAAAAAGACAGCTAGAATAGCCAGTATAATTGTGTTCCGGGTTCCTGTGAGGTAAAGGTCCTTATACTGGGCAATGAAACGGAAATCCATGCTGTAATTCATGATGATCATACCTCCGGGTTCAAGAAAAAAGACGGCAGCTGTCCATCAGCACCGTCTTTAATCCTATCAGATTTTGCAGCCTACTGCACTTGCTGTTCGTCTGCCAGGGCAGTGGCTTCAGCGATAAACTGGTTGATCATGTCAGCAGCCATCAGACGTTCCAGTGTGGCATTGATGGATTCTGTCAGATCATCATTGCCTTTAGCAATGGCAATGGCAACCCCGTCTTCCTGACCAAAGCTGATTTCCGAGAGTTCCAACTGGGCGTCGGCATTGGCGTAAGAAGCCGCGACTGGTCCCACCAGGACAATGCCGTCAATTCGATCACTTTTCAGGTCGAGAATCAGGTCATTAATCCGGCTGAGGAACCTGAGTTCTGCCGGATCCATGATCTGCTCTGTGGCAATCTGCTCCTGCACTGTTGAAATCTGGGCGCCGATCCGTTTACCGGCCAGTGACTCAATCGTGGTCATTTCAGCCGCATCCGCAGCACGCACAAGGAAACGCTGTTCAGCGCTGTAGTAGGGGATGGAGAAATCCACGCTTTCCTTCCGCACTTCCGTTGGCACCATTCCGGCAACGATGAAATCAATGTTTCCTGCCACCAAAGCTGCCAGGAGGCCATCGAAATCCATGTCACGGATTTCAAGCTCTACCCCCAGGTCATTGGCTATTTCGCGGGCAATGTCAATGTCAAAACCAACCACTTCCAGGTTCCCATCAATTTCAGCAATGAATTCATAGGGCGGATAATCCGCAGCCGTACCCAGGACAATTTTTCCTGCAGACTGGATATCGCCGATTTTACCGCCAACCGGTTCAGCGGATGATTCAGCCGGTGTTTCTTCAGCCGGTGCTGCAGGTGCAGTAACGGTTGCTCCACAAGCAGTCAACAGCAGCAGCGCAGCCATCAATGCAGCAATCATCATTTTGCTTTTGTGTTTGTTCATCTTCACGTCAAATTCCTCCTCGTATTCTTAGCAATCCGTTCGTCCATATGACTCCAATTGTTTCTGTCTGTGTCTGCTCCACGTTCTGGACTGTATTATTATACATCTATACGTTTTTTAATGCAATCATTATTCCTATAAAGAAGTACTCTCATTCCATTGACACTGATCAGGCGTGTATCATCCGCTGCTGGTTATCTTTTTATACCCGGTAAAATATTGGAAGCTGATGGTATGACATACGTTTTAAGACCTATGCCATGCTCTTTTTCAATGTGTGCCATCGCCTCAGCAGAATCCTGAAATACCTTAAAACCAATGCCGGTGAGAATACCCGGATCCAATTCAGTCACACAGTATACCTGATAATCCTCTGCCATTTGAGAGGCCAGAAATCCGGCAAACTTAGAGACAGTAAAAGCGCGGCGCATTTCCATTTCACGGGCAGTGTGGCTGGTGAATGCCGTCAGCAGTTCACTGACTTCCGGATGGCCGACACCGTCCTCGCATGCGCAATACAGGAGAATCACGCCTCCTTTTACAACCGCTTCCCGGGCACTGCTCAGGGCTTTTGTAGACTGGTAGAAATCAATGTCCTTCGGGTACCCGCCCACCGATACCACGGCAAAATCAGCGAGCCGGTCGATCATTACCCGGTCGGAATGATCCAAAAGAATCTTTCCTGCCTCAAAAGCTTCCAGATAATGGCCGGCCACTGCTGCACCAATCCGTCCCTTTTCATTGATCAGGACGTTCAGCAGAAAGGTTGGGTCAACCATCTCCGCTGCTTCCTGCATGTCTGCATTGAGACGATTTCCCTCGATGCTGCCACAGCGAATACAGGGATGAATGCCGCTTCCAGGAGTATCTCCCAGTGATAGTGCATGATTGGACATGATGGATTCATAGCCTGCGATCCCTGGAAGAATAGACTTCTTCCCGCCGCCCCAGCCCGCCAGATCATGGAACACTATCCCGCCGGTAATAATCAGATGGTCCGCTTCCAGCGCCAGCCGGTTCAGTTTGACCACTGTTCCGAGAGCAGTGGTTCCGATCTCACTCAGGTTTGATTCATCGTGACAGTCATGGCTGATGACATTGAATCGTTGGCTCAACAGCGGTCCCAGCAAAGTTTTCGCTTCTTCCCTGGACAGCGGCCGGTGTGATCCGGTGGCGCAGAGAAATTGGATGTGTGAGTCAGGAATACCGGCAGCACTGATTTTTTCCACCAGGAGGGGCAGATACACGTGCATTCGCTGCCAGGCGCGTGTTATGTCTGACATGACAATACAGACGGTATCCCCGGGATGCAGCACTCTCCCCAGCGGCGGTCTGCCAATGGGATGATCCAACGCATACCGAACCAGCGTTGCCTCATCTGCATCATCCTGCGGCAGCTCTTCAGTGCCACCGCTGAGAACAGCCAGCACCTCATGCTCCGATAAGTCTATCGCTTGGCTTCCTCTTCCATAAGGAAGGGAGAATAATTGTTCCTTCACTGAAACCAGTTCCTTCCGCTATCCGTTATTCGTTACTCATTGCCAGTTGTGTATGATTATACTTTATTAAATATAATTATACAACGTGTCTCACTGTTCCGGAATTTTTTGTTTGCAGCCCCTTACTTTGGTCTTCACGCGGCGGTATATTGACAGCCGGAATTCCCACCGCACTATGATAAGGCGGCACATCTTTCAGCACCACGGCATTTGCCCCAATCTTAGCATGCGTTCCGATGGTGATGGGCCCCAACACTTTTGCTCCTGTGCCGACGATCGCGTTGTTCTGCACAGTGGGATGCCTTTTCCCCTTGTCTTTCCCCGTACCGCCAAGTGTTACCCCATGAAACAGGGTTACATCATTGCCGATTTCTGCCGTTTCACCAATGACTATTCCCATGCCGTGATCAATGAAAAAGCGCCGGCCGATCTTCGCTCCCGGATGAATTTCAATCCCGGTCATAAAGCGGCTGAAGTTGGAAATCAGACGGGCCGGCAAAAACAAGCGGTGCCGATATAGGAAGTGCGCCATCCGGTGGAAGAAGATGGCATGGAGCCCCGGATAACAGAGTAAAATCTCCAGACCGCTTCGGGCAGCAGGATCACGGTCACGAACAACATCAAAGTACTTAAACATAAGGTAACCTCCTTATAGCGAGTCCCTGTTCCGTTGCCGGACAGGGACTCGTCATCTTTCCCTTCTTTTGGATCAGGATCTAGTCGATTTGGCTGTCATACAACTGAGTGCTCAGATACCTTTCCCCGTTACTGGCAGAAATTGCCAGGATTTTTCTGCCCGTCCCCATTTTTTCTGCCAGCTTGAGTGCAGCGAAAATGGCCGCACCGGATGAAAATCCCAGCAGAAGTCCCTCTTCCCTGGCAAGTCTCCTGGCCGTCTCAATCGCTTCTTCTTCCGTCACCTGAATGATTTCATCAATCAGGCTGACATCCAGCACCTGGGGAATGAAACCTGCGCCAATTCCCTGAATCTTATGTGGTCCGGGGTTGCCTCCGGACAACACGGGTGATCCGGCAGGTTCCACTGCAGCCACATGAATATCCGGTTTTTTTTCCTTCAAATATCTGCCGGCACCAGTGAGCGTTCCACCAGTTCCCACCCCGGATACAAAGGCATCCAAATCGCCTGCCATGTCCTGCCAGATTTCCGGTCCAGTTGTCGCGTAATGAACCGCAGGATTAGCCGGATTGACAAACTGGCCCACCATGACGGCATGAGGGTTTTCTGCCAGAAGCTCTTCCGCTTTTGCTATGGCTCCCTTCATCCCTTTCGCTCCCTCTGTCAAAATCAGCTCGGCACCAAAAGCCTTGAGAATCTTACGGCGTTCAACCGTCATGGTATCAGGCATGATCAGGGTATGCCGGTACCCTTTAGCTGCGGCCACCATCGCTAAACCGATTCCTGTATTACCGCTGGTGGGTTCCACCAACACGGTATCGCCATTGATTTTTCCTTCTTTCTCCAATGCCTGAATCATGCTGAGGGCGATCCTGTCCTTGACTGAACCTCCTGGATTCTGAAATTCCAGTTTTACATATACTTCTGCCATTCCCTGACGGCACTGGCGGTTTAATCTGACAATGGGGGTTCCCCCAATTAATTCGCTGATGTTGTTCACTCTCATAAATATGCCTCCTTTTTATATCCCACTAATCCACTCGGATTAGTTGTACTTATTTTACTGTTTTCTCTCTTCAGTGTCAAGCATCCGGCAGCTGACTCCGATGAATCTGTTGATCAGTCGTCCTATAAACCGCCAAACCGTTTGTACTTGCTCATTCTTGATCATGTCCAATCGTGTTGTGGATGGAATTGAAAGAAATTCAACAAGAAAACTCTTCCTTTCCTTTCAACTTAAATGTCTCTATAATAAGAGTATGCTGAGGAGGCATTCACTATGAAACCTGTTGCACAAAATCACCGCCTGGGTTCCGAGCCCATTTTGCCGCTTTTAATTAAGCTTTCCATCCCCGGGATGATCTCCATGTCCATACAGGCACTGTATAATGTAGTGGACAGCTTCTTTGTCGCCCGGATCAGTGAAAACGCTTTGACGGCTCTGGCCATCGCTTTTCCGGTGCATATCTTCCTGATTGCCGTTGCCACCGGCACAGGCATCGGTACCAGTTCACTTATTTCCAGAATGCTGGGACAGAAGCGAGAGGCAGATGCGGTCTGTGTCGCCCAGCATGTTTTGAGTGCCGCTCTTCTGTATGGAATGCTCTCTGCCGGTGCCGGTATGCTGCTGTCCGGTCCTATCGTCAGGACCTTTAGTGAAGATCCGTCAGTGATCCGTTATGGAATCCAGTATATACGCATCATCATGCTGGGCGGCGTATTCCTGTTTACTTCGATCATTGCCAGCGACGTGCTGCGCGGTCAGGGAAATACGTTTCTGCCAATGCTTGCTTTGATGCTGGGAGCTGTCACCAATATTATCCTGGATCCGCTGATGATTTTTGGTATTGGGTTTTTCCCGCGCCTGGAAGTGACCGGAGCGGCTCTGGCAACGATCATTTCCAAAGGAATCAGCTGCTGCTTCATCCTGATACTGCTTTTTCGGGGTGAGCATCTGGTTAAACCTAAAATGGCACGTTTCAGGATAGATCTCTCCATCCTGAGACGCGTTTACAAGGTCGGACTGCCAAGTATGTTCATGCAGTTTCTGACATCTTTTATGATTGGCGGGCTCAACATCATTCTCGGCTCTTATACCGAAACTGCCATCGCAGTCACAGGGGTTTATTTTCGGTTGCAGTCTTTTATCTTAATGCCGGTTTTCGGACTGACACAGGGTTACATACCGATCATCGGTTATAACTATGGCGCCCGCAATACGGAACGAATGAAACAGGCTTTACGTTACGGTCTGCTTATTGCCTTTGCACTCACTGCTGCCGGGGCTTCTTTATTCCGTTTTTTCCCTGCCGCACTTATCAATTTATTCAATCCGGGTCCTGATATGCTTGTGATTGGTACCAACGCCCTCTCCACCATCGCCATTGGCCTGTTCGTTGTCGGTCCATCGATTATTGGCGCTACCACTTTCCAGGCTATCGGGATGGGACTGCCCAGTTTAGCTCTGTCTTTTCTGCGCCAGATTGTTCTGTTGCTTCCCTTTGCCTGGCTTCTAGGCCGCTGGCGTGGATTAAACGCAGTGTGGTACGCCATGCCGCTGTCTGAGTTCATCTCACTATTCATTATGATTTTTTGGCTGGGACGACGGCTGCAGAAGGAATTTACTGCATTGGATGGAAGCAAGCCTCCACTTTCCACCTCGCGAATTGAAAAGACGGGCTGAACAAAGGTTGGCATTTGACGCCGTTTGTTGTAGAATAAAGGAGATCTAATCATCCGACAGGAGGAACTATATGGAATCCAAACAAGTGGTGATGCGGGCATCCCTATTGGGTATGCTGAGCAAACTCCTCAAATTCGGTTTATTTCTTTTCGTTGTGTTGTTGGTCTGGAGACGTATCAGACGATTTCAGCAGCATATTTTTGAAACCTACAATGTCAGTTATTTTTCGGCTTTAACGAATGCGCTGGAAACAGACATCGAGGTTGTCGAGGTTGTTCTTCTGACAGGGTCCTACCTGGCGATGATCGGTCTGGCCGTTCTTTTTCTTTACCTGATGTTTCAGACACTTTTCCTGCTTTCACACCTGACAGCCATTACAGTCATCGATTTCGAACACCATCGCATTCTGGATAAAAAATATCTTTTTCCATTGCAGCGCATTGAAGATGAAAACTTGTTCCATCAAATTATCCAGGTGAGAATTGATCAAAATTTGCTTGACCGTCTGATGAATTGTGGTAATCTTTACATAGAATACCTGGTACTCAGCAAACTGGATTCCCAGCTTAGAGTGATGGAAGTTCCATACATCACAGATCCGGAACACATAAAACGCAAACTTCTTTAACCGCCTGCACACAAAACCCCCGAAGGCTGTTTCATGATGAACTGCCTCCGGGGGGTTTTTTATTGGCAAAAGTTCGTTAATCAACTGTTTCGTCAACAATATATTGATGATATTGCTCCGTGTCACGCTGCCGGCAATGAAGTGTCATTAGAATTCCTTCCGGCCTGTGTTCCACCTCCTGGACACCGGCGTGTTCATTAAAATAGGACACCAGTGCTCCTTCCTGGTAAGGAATCAGCATTTTGCAGGTAATCATACCTGAAAAAAGGTGCTCTTTCATCCTGTTTGTCAGTTTATCAATCCCTGTTCCCAGTTTAGCGGAGATCAATACCGCGTCTTTGTTCAGCGGCTGACGATTATGATCATCCACCAGGTCTGATTTGTTGTAGGCATAAATCACTGGAAGATCTTTAACGCCTATTGCTTCAAGGGTTTCAGCCGTTACACGGATTTGTTCATGATAATCGCGATTCACATAATCCACCACATGAATCAATAAATCAGCCTCTTTCACTTCTTCCAGAGTGGAGCGGAAGGCTTTCACCAGATGATGAGGCAGTTTGCTCACGAATCCAACGGTATCTGTCAATAAAAACACCTGGTTTCCCGGCAGCCTGATCTTTCGCACCGCCGTTTCCAGAGTAGCGAAAAGCATATCTCTGACCAGTACCTGCTTGTCAGATGCCTCCCCGTATCTGTCCACCAGTTTATTCATCAGGGTTGACTTTCCCGCATTGGTATATCCCACCAGGGCAACGGTTGGGATGCCTGTCTTCTGCCGCTGTTTACGCTGAATTTGACGATGGACTGTCAGTTCTTTCAGTTCCCGCCGCAGGAATGTAATGCGATCCTCGATTCTTCTCCGGTCCAACTCCAGTTTCTTTTCACCAACACCCCGATTTTTTGTGCCGACACCACCCACCTGACGTCCTAAAGATTCGCGCAGGCCGATGAGGCGCGGGAGGAGGTATTGCAGTGCAGCTATTTCAACCTGCAATTGTGCTTCCCTGGTTTTAGCTCGTTCGGAAAAAATGTCCAGAATCAGCATCGATCGATCGATCACTTTGCACTGTAGACTCTCTTCCAGGTTTCGGATTTGTGAAGGTGATAACTCATCATTGAAAATGACAATCTCCGCCTTTTTTTCTTCCATCATAAGGCTGATCTCGTCCAGTTTACCCTTCCCGATATAAGTGGCATGGTTGAGTTGCTGAAGGTTCTGTGTTACCCGGCCGACAACCGTGACATCACAGGCTGCTGCCAAATTTTCCAGTTCCTCCATGGAATAGTCAAAATGTGCAAACTTATTCAGGTTAACACCCACTAAAAGAGCGTGTTGCGTTGATGTCATGGTACAGTCCTCCAATTGGCAAAGGACAGGCATCATACCTGTCCCTTCAATCAATTAACCAGCTCAGACAGTCCTGGCAGATTTCCAGGTTATCATTTGTTCATGAGACCATTTTCACGAATTGACTGATCATGACAATCGTTCTGCAGAAATCAGACAGGTTCGGTTTTAAGATCTGCTGCCACTCGCTTCATCATTCTCATCAACATCTAGTCGATGATACATTCAGTCGAGTCATTCAGGCTCATTTTCATGACTCGGTAATTGGCATGGAATTACCGGTCGAAAAAGGGGCTTTTACCTCGCAGAGCAAGTGGAATGCCGTAAGCGATAATCACTTCGTCACTGAAATAATGCAATCGAAGGGCTGCTTTTCCGGCCGAAAACATAATCCGGTTATCACAGCGATGGTCTGCCGCTACAGATACCGCAGAACCGACAGCGATCCCCAGATCACTGACTGCAATGGCACAAATCCCGTCATTCTTTTCATTCTCGGCACAATCTTTAAATCCGCAGAAACCACATACAGGAACCCCTGCAGCACCATTTCGTGTACCAACCAGAACCACAGCAAGGGAGTTGTCCAGGTTGCCGGCATCCCGTTCAAAGAATGCTGTTCCTGTTTCTGCAGCAATTTTGCGCATTTCATGAGATAAGGCTTCTTTATCGGTGCCATCTACCACCAAAATTTCAAGACGGTCTGTCCCTTTACCTTTTGGTGCTGTACGCGCAGCAGCTGCCATAAGTTCAGCCACTTGAAGCGCCGCCTTTTTTTCCAGTTCCTTGCTTTTGTAAATCATTTTTTCTGCCTCCTTGTTCACGGTGATCTCATCGGTTTCAACACTGCTATTATAATACACTCTTTCGCCGCAAAAAGAAAAACTCCTGCTATAAGCGACACAAATTCAAAAATAAGATATTTTTTTATCTCCCGGCCATTTTCTTCATATTTGCCGGCCAGTCCGGAACATCGCATAAAGCCCGCCACAAAATTCGTGACGGGCAGGTGGGAGGAGGATGACAATGATATTTTTTGTTGGCTCTTAGTGGTTATTCAGATTGAATGGGCAGGTGCTACATCCTTCAAGCTTATTTACCAGATCACTACAGGCTCTTCGCGAAAATACACAGGGAATCTTCATTTGCTTCGCCTGGTCTTTTACCAGTTTGGTCATGTTATGCTCAATGAAGTCCGTAAAAACAATAATGACATCTGTCTGTTCCGGAATCTCCATGCGGCGCATGCCTTTTTTCCGACCGGTCCAATGGACATATTCCTGAATTCCAAAAGATTCCAGCGCATCTGGAATATTTCCCAAGCGATCAGCTCCAACTAACAGCGCTTTCATCGTTGCACCTTCTTTCATTTCTTATTGATATTAATTATCATTATTATATTATTCTTTATATCCTCTGTCAAGACATTTAAACAGGGCATCCAGCAATATCTAATTTTTTTCTCCCTCCATAAAAAAAGACCCTTTGTCAGGGCCATAAGGTCTTTCATTTCAAGTATTAGACACATTTCCTGAAATATCGCCAACCATTTCCTGGTATCAGTGTGTCATTTTTTTGTAAAGGATTACCAGCAGTAAGATTCCCAGTGAAGTCAGCACAATCGTTCCTCCCGGAGCTAATGAGGCATAAAAGGATATCGTCAGGCCAATCATCACGGATGACAAGCCGAAGAGGAGGGAAAAGAGAAATGTCTTTCGAAAGCTTGCCTGCAGTTGTAAAGCTGCCGCTACCGGCATCACCATCAACGAGGAGACCAGAAGGATCCCGACGATACGCATGGATAGAGAAATGGTGACCGCCACCATGATGGTAAAGATCAGGTTAATGGTCTTTACCGGTACCCCGGCCAGCAGGGCAGCCGTTTCGTCAAAGGCCATATAAAAAAGGCTGCGGTAAAATACCATGACAAGGAAGAGGATAACACTCCCCAGAATCAGAATACTCCAGACATCCTGCCGGGTCACCAAAGTGACGCTGCCAAAAAGGAAACTAAACACCTGGGCGCTGGATCCTCCCAGACTTATCAGCACGGTTGCTAAAGCGACACCAAAGGACATCATGACCGCCAAAGAAAGTTCAGCATATTGAGAATAAACTTTTCTCAACCCCTCAATGGCAAAAGAAGCCAGGATCGTGATCACCAATGCACTGAAGATTGGATAGAATCCGCCCAGAATCCCCAGTGCCACTCCTGCCAGTGCCACATGAGATAGAGTATCCCCGATGAGGGAGAGGCGCCGTAAAGTTAAGAAGATGCCAATCGCTGGGCAGATGACCGCCACCATCATCCCTCCCAGAAATGCACGTTGCATAAAGCTGTAATACAACATTTCAGGCATACGCTGACTCCCTTCATGTGCATTATTTATCACTAATCCTGCGATACAGGCAGCCCCCATCCGTCTCGTTGCCGGTGAGACAGGACAGCAATTTGCTTAAGCAGGGATAACAATGATGATCGGTTTGTGCCAGGTCCATCGTTCAACGATGCAAAACAACCATCTTGAATGACTGTATTAGTGGTGATGATACATAATTCTTGTCTTCTCACCATAAATGCTCTCCAGATAATCTTCCGGGTTAAAGGAAGCGGCATCATGAACATGTACCTGATATTTTCCCAGGCAGGCTATACGGCTGGTGCGCTCACTGACTACACCAATGTCATGAGAGACCATGATGAGGGTGATTCCCATATCACGGTTTAGCTTTTCCATTAATTCATAGAAAGCTGACTGCGAATCCACATCAACGCCAACCAGTGGCTCATCCATAAAAATGACTCTGGGAGAACTGACTAAGGTTCGGGCAATAAATACCCGCTGCTGCTGTCCACCCGACAGGTGGCCGATACGCTTGTCGGCAAGTCCGCTGAGGCCTACGATTTCAAGGGTTTCCTCCACTTTTTGATTCAGCTGTGGCGTCATACGCTTTAAAAATCCCATCTGGCTGATCAGGTTGGCACTGATCATTTCATGCACTGTTGCTGGAAACCCCATGTTGAACTCTCTTACATTTTGGGGAATGTAGCCAATCTGACTCCAGTCATGAAATTGGGCGATTGGTTTTTCAAGCAGAAATACTTTGCCCCGACCAGGCTTTAACAGCCCAAGCATTAGTTTTAATAATGTACTTTTAGCAGAACCGTTGGGGCCCACGATCCCCCAAAAGTCACCCTCTTCAATGGTCAGGTTGACACCCCGCAGCAGCGGGATGTTGTCATATTGGAAGCTGACATTTTCAAGGCGCACCATTTCCATTTCATTTCACCAGCGCTTTCCTTAACGTTTTGACATTTTCATGCATCAATGAAAAATAGGTCTCACCCGCTTCCTTCTGTTCGCGGGTTAATCCTTCCAGATTATACAGCATCAGGGGAGTCAGACCGGCTTCATTTGCCAGTACTTCCGCCGTTTTGGGATTGGCCAGGGTTTCAAAGAAGATATACTCAAGTCTATAATCACGGGCCAGGTTTGTCAATTCCGCCAGGCGTCCGGGATTTGGCTCCACATGGGGTGAGACGCCAGTAACCGCAATTTCCCGGAACCCATACCGGTGTGCCATGTACCCAAAAGCTGAATGAGAAACCAGCAATACAGTCTGACCTGATTCTTCAGCGAGCTGACGGAAGGAGTCATCCAACTGATCGATGGCTTCGGCATAGGTCAAATAATTTTCCTCATAAACGGAAGCATTCTCAGGATCAAGTTCTTCGAGCACTGCTTTTACTGCTTCCGCGATGAGTTTCATATTCATTGGGTCGGTCCAAATGTGGGGATCATACTCATTATGATCGTGCTCTGTGATTTCGTCATGATCATGACCTCCATCCTCGTCTTCATATGGTAGAAGATCCACAAAACTGGCAGCTTCAATTAACCTGGTATCAGTTCCCTCAATAAGTAGCAGGACACTTTCCATCCAGGTTTCAAATCCCAGTCCATTGTAAATAAAAAGATGGGCTTCTTCCAGCTGGATCAGGTCCCTGGGATTGGGTTCGTAACTGTGGGGGTCAGTCCCATCCGGCACCATCTGCTGAACATCAACCAAGTGGCCGCCAATGTGTTCCACCATGTTGTAATATGGATAGAAGCTGGCCACCACCTTCAGCTTCGGTTCAGGAACATGTGCTTCTTCCTGACTGGCATGATCATCTTCCATCGGCGTTAGTGCAGGTTCCTGCACTTGAGCTGGTGAGCGGCTGCAGCCGAAAAAAAACACCGCCACAGCAATCATTAGAATCAATATCCATTTCGATTCCTGTTTTTGCATATGAAACCCTCCTTTGTTGCAACTCATTTGCATTTACATTTTTCCCCCATTCACCTGCTTCTCAAACAAACCAGAGGCATTTATGATAAAATATATTTCTATTGACATTTCAATATTTTAATACTAGAATAAAAAGAATCAGGGAGGGCTCAATATGGCAGGAACTTTTCATCTTTCAGAAATGTTATCTCTGGCACTTCACAGCATGGTTTATATTGCCACATCTGACACTGAATACATTAATGTGAAGCAGATCGCCCAGGCCACCGGTGCCTCTGAGGCGCATTTGTCAAAAGTGCTGCAACGCCTTGCAAAAGGTCGCATACTGCGATCCGTCAGAGGTCCCAAAGGCGGCTTTTCCATGGAAAAGAAACCTGAAGATATCACCTTTCTGCAAATATATGAAATGATTGAAGGCCCTGTTGACACTGAGGGATGTCCCAGCCACCGGAGGGAATGTCCTTTTGCTTATTGCATTTTTCGCGGCCTTCCCGAAAAATTAAATCGTCAGTTTATTGATTACCTGACCAATACGCGTTTGAGCGAATTTATCGGCAATCGTAAATTGCCGGGAGCAGCAGGACCCCATCACTGATTGAGCTGTTTACTTATGCTGAAAAAATTGACCCTGGAAGCATTCCAGGGTCAATCGCTTTTGCATTTCCAACCAACGTGAATTGGAAACAAGTCAAGAGTGATGACCGGCTTATCCTTGCAGGATCTGTCCGTCCGTCCCGATAGTCACTTCCCTGTAAGGAACAATGACACGAGCATCCAGCATCGCCTGACGCACGGCACCGACAATGCCGCCGCAGCAGGGGACCTGCATACGGGTCACAGTGATGCTTTTAGGATTGTTGTTGCGAAAGATTTCTGTCAGTTTCTCCTGGTAGTATTGATTGTCATCCAGTTTTGGACACCCTATGAGAGTCACTTTTCCTTTGATGAAATCTCGGTGAAAATCACCATAGGCATAGGCGGTACAGTCAGCGGCAATCAACAAATCGGCCTCCTGCAGGTAGGGTGCCTGGGGATGAATGAGGTTAAGCTGCACCGGCCACTGGGACAGTTCAGAAGGCACCTCCCGGTGATGATCATGCACCTTGTGTTGCTCAGGATGGACTTCTTTCGCCATCACAGTGGTTTGATCACGCTGAATGGTTTTCATCGCCATCCCCGGACAACCACAGGGTGATGTGGCTGCTGTCGCTGACTCTTCCCTTAAACCTGCTGGGGATTCGTTTGAGGCTTCGCGCTCCTTGATCTTTGCCATCACCAGTTCTTCATCATAAGGGTCTGCAATCCGTTCAATCATTTGAATTGCCCCTGTGGGGCATTCAGGCAGGCAATCTCCCAGTCCATCACAGTAGGCATCGCTGATGAGGCGCGCTTTACCTGCCACCATTTGGATGGCTCCTTCATGGCAAGCACTCACACAGAGTTTACAACCATTACACAGCTCTTCATTAATTTCAATAATCTTGCGCTTCATTATTGACTCCTCCTGAACTATTTGATTTGTTCTATTATAGTATTTCAATACCTATTTGTCAATAATTAATCGCTGAAATTTTTTAATGGCATTCTTCCTCTTTGTGAGTCAGGCGATTCCATTAAACACCGGGTGGCTTATCTGTCTGTTGATTGCCAGCATTTGCCGGGGGCATCCGCTAAAGTGGCACACCCGGTCATGATCATGGCCTCTTTCAGTTCCTGGCCGATTCTTTCAGCATACCGGCACACTCCTTCAGCACCGCCGCCGTATGCTGCAACCGCAAAGGGCCTACCGATAAGGACAGCATCAGCTCCCAATGCCAACGCTTTTAAGACGTCTTCACCGCTTCTAAAGCCACCATCAACAAAGATCGTCATTTTGTCTCCCACAGCATCGGAAATGGCCGCCAGCATTTCAATGGTCGCCGGCGTGTCATCCAACACCCGGCCGCCGTGGTTCGAGACCACGATGCCGGCTGCACCGGCTTTCAGGGCTTTCCTGGCTCCATCTACTGTCATGATGCCTTTGAGAATGAGTGGCAATTCTGTGCTGGAAGTCAGATCTTTTAATTCATCAACCGATTTATTATAAACCGGCGTACCCGCCATCGCCAGCAATACCAGTCCTGCAGCATCCACGTCCATGGCCAGGGCCGTTACCCCGTGTTGTTCCGCCAGGCGAATTTTTTTCAGTGCCGCTTCATTTCCCCATGGTTTGATGGTAGGAACGCCTAAGCCATCATTTTCTGCAATGGTCTTCAACGGACCCACATAATAGTCAAGCTTCGCTCCGTCACCGGTAAACGCCATGATTCCGGCCTTGCGGCAGCCTTCGACAATTCTTTCGTTGTACGTAAGATCATTCAGAGATGGATGATAGTTTATTTCCACGGCTCCAATGGGTGCTGCAAAAATGGGAAAGCGAAATGTTTTTCCAAAAAGTGTGATGCTGGTGTCGATCTCACCAGATGAGACCAGTGTATCCAGGTTCAATTTGGTTTCCAGTACCTTTGCACGATTGCGGACAAAGGAGTTGCCAAGCCCTTTCCCTCCGACGCCCGGCACCTGACCGCGACAGGCAATCCCATTGCAGTCCGGACATACCTTGCATTTATCACCGATGATTTTGCGGGCATTGTTTCGCATTTCCTGATCAGTCATGCACTTCTTCCTCCCTTATTCTGTTTTTCCCGATATAAATGGCTGGAAAGCTTTTGACATTATTTGAGCTCATACCCCTGTTCGCGAAGAAATTTTCTCATATGCGGTCTTAGTTCATTACCCAGCTTTCTTGATACTGTTTTGGTCCAGGTTTCATTGCGTCTGTTGGTGTACCGGTTCTTTATGTAATCTTCAAATGCAGCATCGTAATCCTTTAACAACTCTGTGTTTTGCTGATAGGTTTCTTCCATTAGAACCAATGGCAGCGGCAGCCGGGGTTTCAGTTGCGGATCATGAGCCGGATACCCCAGTGACATGCCAAAGACAGGGAAAACATAGGACGGCAGTTTCAGTAAATCCGATACTTCCCGGGGACGGTTCCGGATAGCGCCCACATACACTCCGCCCAGTCCAAGTGATTCAGCTGCAATCAGGACGTTCTGCCCCAGGATAGCGGTATCCACACTGGCAATGATCAGCTGCTCAGTCATTCCCTGTTTCATCTTCACGCCTTGCATGTCACAGGCCAACTGCAGACGATGCATATCCCCGCAGAAAACAAAAAAAAGGGGAGCTTCCACGATGTGTTGTTGATCTCCACACCAGCTTGCAAGTTGCTTTCTTTTTTCAGAATCTGATACCCGAATCACACTGTATGCCTGTAAAAAACTGGATGATGCCCCATGCTGACCGCTCTTGATTAATCGCTTTACCACAGATTCTTCCACTGGCTGATCATTGAATTTTCGTATGGAACGGTGGCGTTCCAACAGACCTATGACTTCGTTCACAATGGCACCTCCTTCGATAATACATTCTCCGACTGAATTCGTCTTGTGGGATTGATTCCGGCTTATTTTTATTCCGCCGTACCTTTTTCAAGCAGTGGCATCAACCACAGCGCTACCTGTTCCAGTGTTTTTTCATCCACTTCCATGGCCATCAGTGGGATCCTCAGTATTCGCCGATCTCCAAAACGCCGGTCAATTTCACTCAGGTAGTGTTCTTCGATCTCTTTTCGTTTTTTCCAAAACCCGGCTGATTGTTCATCTGGAAGGATACGGTTTACAATGAGATCATTAACTGGGATTCCATGGCGCGCCAGTACTTCCACCGCTTTAGCCGTTTCCTCCACAGGCAGCCGTTCTGGATTAAGGACAAATATAAACCTGAGCCGTTGCTGATCCAGTAATACTTCTCTTGCCTTTTCCAGGTTTTCTTTCCGGGCACGTAACAGATTCAGCACCGGATCTTTTGACATGATTTCTTCCTGTTCATGCCCTTTTCTCATGGCCATTCCTGAAAGCTTCAGGGCATGGTGCCTTTTTTCCATCAGGCGATCCAGCCAGGCGCCCAACAGCTCCGGCAATGCCATAAGCCGCAGTGTGTGACCCGTTGGTGCTGTATCAAACACCACCTGATCAAAAGAAGTACTGTACTCATTAATAATTTCCACCATTTTATCGAAGAGGGCCGCTTCTTCCGATCCGGGAGATATGGAAGCAGCATCCAGCTGTTTTTCGATTTCTTCAAGAATGACCGGGCTTACCACTTGCACCAGGTTATTTTTCACGCGATTGATGTAGCGTTCGCTTTCTTCCGACGGATTAATTTCCAATCCAAAAAGATCCGGCATAATTTGAGTGACATCACCGCCAATGGCTGCATGAAAAAGATCCGCCAGAGAATGAGCAGGATCCGTGGAAACCAACAGTGTTTTTTGATGATGCTGAGCACAAAGCAGTGCATAAGCCGCTGCACAGCTGGTTTTGCCAACACCACCCTTTCCACCAAAAAAAACAAACCGACCCATGGACATGCCCTCCTTAACAACACCAGTCATAGGTACTCCAGCGCTCTGACAGAATACTTTTTCGTTCCATAATCCGCCGCTCCCAGCCTTCCAGGTCATCCGCCAGATACGGCAGCAGTTCGATGCTGTAGTAAGAAAGAGGCAGCGGGATCCCCAACAGATCCGCATAGCACAGTAACATGAAGTTATCCATTTCATCCAGTGCCTCTTTTTTCAAAAAGGCTGTCGATTTCCCATCCATGTCAAAGGCGCTGGAGAAGAATTCCCTGACATTTTTATCAATGGCCTGCCATTTGCTTTTATTCATCTGAATCGCTCCCTTCATTTTATGATTCCGGTAATTTTTTCACAGCCTTCTCCCAGAACATTTCAAGTTCCTGATGCAGATGATATTGACGCTGTTGCTGCCACCCTTCATATTGACCAGCCTGATACATGAGTTCAGGGGTGGCTATTTCCCGGGTGATCCATTCCTGCATATGCAGCGTTTCGCAATGAATATCATGAAGCTCCCCCAGTATGTCCTGGAGTTTTTTCATGACTTTTATGGTTTTTGAAGAGGTTTTTGGAACAATCGGTTTGATCCATTCCAGGACATAGCGGATTTTTTTTCCCTGTATCCGCAGGCGGTGCAGCATGGCAGTCTCCGCTGCCCGGGTCTGGTGTCCTTTCTTCTCAAAGCGCGTCACCCACTGGTTCATTCGATCAGAAGCATAAGCGGACAACGATAACTGACTCTGCTCTGAACACACTGCCAGGTGGTGAATGTGATACCCTGTTTCCAAGAGAATCGGTGTCATTTTTCCGTTGGCGATCTGTTCAGAAAGCCGGTGGCGTTCAATTTTAAGTTCCCTGTCAAGGCATCCCTGAAGGCTGCTGGCGCTGAATTTCTGCAGGAACAAGTCAAAATGGTTTTTCATGACATCCAATTCTCGCAGCCTTGAGAATTTGGACGCCCAATCACGGAGCTTTCCCTGAAGATCCACATACGCACCTTCTGGCAATAGCGGCTTGAAAAAAGATACCAGTGAACGAAGCTGCCGAATCTTAACCCTGAGCTGGTGGGTATGTTCTGGTTCGGCGGGGTTTTCAAAAAGATATTGGAGCTCACTTGCCACCTCGAAAAAAGCTGCTTCAATCATTTTTGGAACAGCATATTCCAGCTTTTCATCGCCGGACACAACCTCATGTCTGATATCGGAAACCCGGCCGTTTGCTTTTTCGGATGAAACCAGATTCAGCAGCTGTAACCCACGGTAAAACTTGCTGGTATTTCCAGGAACCACTGGGAACTCGCGGGCCAGGGTCATACCCAGTTTTAAAAGAGCTGCCGGTTTACCTTTTTTAAGTTCCAGCTCCAGTTCGTGAATAGGTTGATTGCTTCGTTCGGTGATGATTTCTCCCTGATCAACTGCAATTTCCACCAGGTTTTCTTCATCATCCTGCCAGTCAGACTGTTCCCGTTTGAAATGGGTGGTCATCAGTGGAAAGAGAGGGTTGTTTCCCAGAATCTGCTGGAGTTGTTCGCGGATCTCTTGCACCTCAAACATTCCAGGTTGGGGTCTTTCATCCGGCAGCGGCGAGTTCCATTCGCCCCGTTGATGCATCCCTCCCGATGCTTGTCCCATCTTTTTAACGGTAGCGATCCAGCGATCATCTTTTTCGCGAACCCGGTATGTTAATCCCTGTTTCAGTAAGTGGTGGTCAGCTGTATCATAATAAGTGCTGACCAGCAGACTCGTCGACGGTACGTTAAGCAGGAATTTTTTTAAAGCGGAATACTGCCACAATCCAGGTGCCATCTCTGGTTTCAGCAATTGCAGCTTTAACTCAATTTCCTGACTTTTATTCGGCTGATTGCTCTCTGCCACGTCATATCCTCCTATTCCACACGGTCCACGAATGCGTGCACGACTCGGTACCCGTTCGCCTAGAGAGGAGACATCCCAACCTTCAGGTGATCCAGTCAAACATGATCAGAATACATTCATTGTGCTGTGTTGCAGGTTATATACCGCCCGCTGACTCAGTCTATCCTTAATGAATAAATGGCAGTACATCTATTTGATTCATACCTCATTTTCATCTGACTAATCCTTGCAGGAAGAACTGTTTAATCAAAAGCCGGCGTGCCATCTTCGGGCATACCGGCAATTTATTAACGTTCTATGGTATAGTGTCATTTAACGGCAGGAATTTCCTGTGAGCCTTTTTGAAATTTCCTGCCAGTTTCACAGTCGTTGTCTCGTCTTACTTTTGCTGCATCTTAGCCCATGTATCTCTCAATGATACAATCCGGTTAAAGATCAGCTTTTTGCCTTTCTGAGTGTCCAGATCGACACAGAAGTACCCATGACGCAAAAATTGGAATGTGTCACCATGATGTGCTTCCGCTAGAGACGGCTCCACCATTGCTTCCAGTATAATACGGGAGTCGGGATTCAATTCTGCTTCGCCAGCTTCATCCCCCTCATCTTGAAGGTATAGATGGTCATACAGTCTAACCTCCGCAGGAACAGCATGATCGACAGATACCCAGTGCAGCGTGCCCTTAACTTTCTTGCCGCTGACATCCTGCCCGCTTCGTGACTGTGGATCATAGGTGCAATGCAGTTCAACGATCTCACCGGTTTTCTCATCTCGTATCACATCTTCACATTTGATAATAAACGCATACTTCAGTCGAACTTCACGGCCAGGTGCCAGTCGAAAGAATTTTTTCGGCGGATCTTCCATGAAATCTTCCCGTTCAATAAATATTTCACGGCTGAATTGAAGCGGTCGATAACCCATATCAGCATTCTCGGGATTATTCTCAGCAGTCAGTTCCGGGATTCCTTCCTCAGGGTAGTTGGTAATCACCACTTTCAGCGGGTTTAATACTCCCATCACACGGGATGCTTTGAATTTTAAATCTTCGCGGATACAGTATTCCAGCATGGCAATATCCACCACACTGTTGCTTTTAGCAACACCGATACGGTCGCAGAAATCCCGGATCGCTTCAGGTGTGTATCCACGGCGTCTCAATCCGGATATGGTTGGCATGCGGGGGTCATCCCATCCGTCAACAGCGCCTGTCTCTACCAGTTGACGCAGCAAACGCTTGCTCATGACTGTGTTGGTAAGGTTCAGCCGGGCGAATTCTATTTGCTGTGGATGCGGCTGATAATTCAGTGCGTCCAGAGTCCAGTCGTACAGCGGCCGGTGATCTTCAAATTCCAGGGTGCAGATGGAATGAGTGATCCCTTCATAGGCGTCAGATAATGGGTGCGCATAATCATACATGGGATAGATACACCATTCCGTACCAGTCCGATGGTGAGCGGCATAGCTGATTCGATACAGGACCGGATCCCGCATATTCATGTTCGGTGACATCATGTCTATCTTTGCCCGAAGAACACGTTCTCCTTCCTTGAATTCACCTGCACGCATACGCCTGAACAGATCAAGGCTTTCTTCTGAAGAACGGTTTCTGTACGGACTCTCTTTTCCCGGTTCTTTCAGCGTCCCTCTGGTCTGCCGAATTTCTTCAGCACTCAGGTCACAGACATAGGCTTTATCTGCTTTAATTAACTCTTCTGCATACTCATACATCTGCAGGAAATAATCGGAGGCATAGTAAAGCCTGTCTTCCCAGTCAAACCCCAGCCAGCGAACATCTTCCTGAATGGATTCCACATACTCGACATCTTCTTTGATTGGATTGGTATCGTCATAGCGCAGATTGCATAGCCCATTGTATTCGTCAGCGAGGCCGAAATTGAGGCAAATGGACTTGGCATGCCCAATATGCAGATATCCATTGGGTTCCGGCGGAAAACGGGTATGTACCCGGCCATCATTCTTGTTGTTTTTCAAATCTTCGTTGATGATATTTTTAATAAAATGTGATGGAACTGGTTTTGCGTCATTGGTCATTTTTCAGAACCTCCTGGCATGTCTTTACCGACCTGTAAGTGATGGAACTCAGTAATACGCACATTATACCACATGTCTCCCATTTATGCATCGGCGGCAACGGGTCTCATCTGACGATTTCCCTTGCGCCGTAGTGCATACAGCGACAGGCCCGCTAGAAACATCAGGGCTGGCCCTGTCAGCAGCAGTTTTTTTCGATGAAGCGGCATAGCCCGCCAGAATCCGTCCCGGAAATTCTGAATAACCTGACTCCTCTCTTCCCGTGGTACCTGCAACCGAACCGACCCGTCTTCTTCCCTGACTAAAAAAGCATTTTGCTCCATTTCCCAGCTATTTTCTTCCTTGCCATCATACTGTACCCAGAAATGGCTGAGGGAAAAGCTTAACTGATACGGGATCCCGCGAGCTTCAAAGAGAGATGCCAGCACAACGAAGCGGGTTTTGCAGTCGCCTGCTCCCTGTTCCAGCGCCTCATCCAGCGTTGGAAAATACCAGGGCATGCTGTAAGTGACCCAGTCGTATTGGTAGGGAAATGTCTCCAGAACGTATCGTTCCAGAGCCTCAGGGTGAAGAGGTGCTTCCGCCAGCAGATGCTGCACTCCTTCCTGCTGAACAGGCGGAACCAGGGTTCGCTGAATACTGCGGCCCAGGCTGAGAGGATTGGGATACAACACAAACAACACCCACAATGCTGTCATCAGCAAAATGTGGCGATTCTTTAGCGGTAGATTGATGATCCATTTATTGAATTCTTTCACGATTTACCTCTCCTGTTTTCCCCATCCGGACTTTCACTGCAGTTGCATGCATGATTCCTTCATTGACCAAATTGCTTCGCCTTACCAGACAGCGATGGCACCGTCTGTTCGGGGTTCTGTCGCTCCACAAAGCACACCAACGTCATCCTTGAGAATCATTTGTCCACGCCCAAAGCAGCTGCGATCACTCTGGTAGATTACCTGATGTCCCCGGTTCCGCAAATCACCCACAGTGAGCTCTGACAACCCCGTTTCCACTTCGAATTTTTTGCCGCCTGTCCACTGCCAGCGGGGAGCGTCCAGTGCAGCTTGAGGATTCATTCCATAATCGATGATGCGCGACAAAAGCTGGACATGCCCCTGTGGCTGCATGAAGCCACCCATCACGCCAAAAGGACCAACAGGTTTTCCATTTCGGGTTAAAAATCCGGGAATAATGGTATGATAGGGTCTTTTCCCCGGTGCTAAGCAGTTGGGGTGGTTCGGATCCATACTGAAATTGTGCCCCCGGTTATGGAGACTGATACCAGTACCCGGCACCACAAGTCCTGATCCAAATCCCATGTAATTACTCTGGATATAAGACACCATATTGCCTTCCCCATCTGCTGTTGCCAGGTAAACTGTGCCTGATGCAGCCGGAGTTCCAGAGGTCGGTGTGAGAGCTGTTTCCCCGATGAGGCGGCTTCGCTGCCGGGCGTAGATTTCAGATAGAAGGGCTGCAGATGTCACCGGCATGTGGTCAGGATCTGAAATCCAGGCTTTTCCATCACTATAAGCCAGCTTCATGGCTTCCATAGTAAGGTGCAGGCTGTCACTGGTCTCGCGGTTGGACAGACGAAACTGCTTCAGAATGTTCAGTGCCATGAGGGCTACCAGACCATGGCCATTGGGCGGCAGTTCCCAGACATCATATCCCCGGTAATTGACTGATATCGGGTCATCCCAGCGCACCTGATAAGCTTCCAGGTCCGATTTATTCAGGAATCCATTTGCTTCAACCATAAAGTCATGAATCTGCTGCGCCAGATCTCCCTGATAAAAGTCTTCTGCGTTACTGCTGGCAATGCTTTTCAGTGTCCGTGTATGTCCTTCGGAACTCCAAATTTCTCCTGCCTTCAGAGGCCTGCCTTTTGGAGCAAAAGTACGGAACCAAGCTTTGTGAACAGGATCCTGGTAGGTTTCAACGGCCATGTCAAAAGCGCGCTGCCACATTTCAGATGTAACCGGCGAGACAGGAAATCCATTGCGCGCATAATCGATGGCTGGTTGCAGTGTATCAGATAGCGGCAGTCGGCCGAATTTTTCGGCCAGTGCAGCCCAGGCGGCAGGGGCTCCCGGCACCGTAACCGGAATCGGACCATGCGCCGGCATTTCTTTGAATCCTCTTTGGTGAAGTGCTTCAAGACTTAGCTGCATTGGCGCAGGACCGCTGGCATTGAGCCCATGCATTTGATTCTCCATCCAGATGATGGCAAAAGCGTCCCCGCCAATGCCATTCGAGGTGGGTTCAGTAACTGTAAGGCATGCAGCGGCAGCTATCGCTGCATCCACAGCATTCCCGCCGGATTTCATGATTTCCAGACCCGCCTGCGCAGCCAGTGGCTGCGAGGTGGCTACCATTCCGCGACGGCCATATACCAGGGTTCGGCGGGAAGGGTACGGATACTTGTGTGCAGAAAATTCCATGAAATCACTCCTTTGTGAGTCCGTCTATTTGCCAGATACCCAGAAAGTCGGTTGTCACACGATCAGGCAGCTTTTTGCTCTACACACTCGACCAGTCGCAAGATCATCATGTTAATGTTTCCGAAGACGTTGCTGTTCCTGCAGAAACTGGCCAAGCACCTCCCAGACTTCAGGAAGCTCAAAATCTTTTCGCCAGGCTGCAATGCCCGCTAAATGATACTTATCAACGAGCATCGCTTTCAAGGTCAGGGAACGTTCGTCTTCCAGCCAAACCCGGTACCGCTTTCCTTCGAGATCATACTCGGCGTAATACTGGCCGGCAGGATCCAACCATTCCCAGTCCGTTTCAAAGACTCCATTGTCTTCCAGTGTGCGCCTGATAAACTGCATCCCCATCGACCGGGAGGTAACACTGACCTCGCCGCCGGCCCGTGGCGTTTCTTCCCATAGGCGGGTGTATAAGGGCAGTCCCAGAAGAACCTTTTCCGGCGGCACTTCTTCAAGTGTGGCTTCGATTCCACGCTCCACCCAGCCGATGGAAGCTACGGAACCAGCCACCGGACTGGATCCCCAGTGTTCATCATACGTCATCACCGCAAAATAATCCACATGGGGTTCCAGGGCGCTTCTGTCATACACCTGGGACCAGTTCAGGCTGCCGCCGGGAATGGTGACATCAATGGATACCACCAGACCCTGGTGCTTTAGTGCCTCAGACAGTTCCCGAACAAAACCGGTGAACAGATCCTGATTGCGAAAATGCATGTTTTCAAAATCGATGTTAATTCCGTCCAGCTCATATAATGCCGCGTACACCAGCAGCTGGCTGATGAAACGCCGCCTTCCCTCGTCATTCTGCATGAAAGCTTCCGTCATATCCGGATCGAATGCATTCGTCACCAATCCCCACAACTGGTAACCCTCTTTTTTCATCTTATGGGCATATCGAAACTGAGCCCGGTTTTCCAAGTGTCCGTCCGCATCCTTCAGTTCAAACCATGTAGGTGAAAAAACAGCCAAAGCATCAATCCGGTCTTCATTGCTTCGGTTTGGGTGGGTTCCACTTACATAATCCCATACCAGTCCGAAGGGTTCAAGTAAAACTTCAGGAGAAGCGGATTTGAGCAGGTTATTGTGAACATTCGGTGTCATACGGCGCAGGCCGCCAACGGCAGATTGGGGAAGAAACCCTAACATGCCTGATTCTGATAAAACGTGGTAGTGGTTTTCATATATTTCCAGAACACGGACTTTTTCACCTGAGTCCATTGAAACAATTTTCGTATCGAATCGGCCGGTTCCCGATCGAAGGGCTGTCCTTTCCAGTATCTCGCCCTGTTGTATCGGTGTGGTGGCCTCATCCACCACCAGTATGCCTGTTTCCGGATGCCAAACAGTGGTGATCCTCAGCAATGAAGCTGTTCCGGAAACAGGAAAGTACAGATAATCCTCTTCTTCCAGCAGATTGACTTCAAGAGGAAACGAAACATCCGTCACCAGTTCTGTCACACGTTCGCTGGTGAAACGGATATCATCAGCTTCAGGGATCCATCGGGCTTTTCCACTCTGTTTAAGAATTTCCATATCAGGAATTAAGTGTTCCTGCACCCATTCAACCGGCAGAAAGGAGAGGTCTTGCCGGATAAGAACCTTCACCTGATCCGGCCTGCCCTTAAAAACCACGCTATACGTTTCCGTGGTTTCCTGCCGGGCCATTAAGCGGCTGATCAGGTCCGGTCCAAATAAATAAAACATTAGGGTAGATCCTATAAACACCAGGAACAGTATCCATTTGATCCGTACTTTGTTTTGGCGGATTTCAATTTCTTTTCGTCGATCCATTCGGGTCAAGGGCATCAACTCCCAGTCATTTTTGATCAACGTCCTGATGTCAGGGTGATGTGGGCTGCGTCATGGCTTTCACGTTCATCAGCTTGAGAAACTCTTTCTCTTCCATCAGTTGAAGAGACAGTACCGCCTCTTTTAAAGTGGTATTTTCCAGATGGGCTTTCATGGCTGCTTTAGCTGCAGCTTCATACCCAACAGCCGGCACCAGAGCAGTCACCAGCATAAGAGACCGTTCCACCCCCTCCTGGATACGGGTTTCATTCGCTGTCATTCCAACAGCACAGCGCAGGGAAAAGGAGCGTACAGCATCAGCCAGCAGGCGGACAGACTGCAGGAAATTGTAAATAATCACCGGCATAAAAACATTCAACTGGAAATTCCCCTGACTGGCGGCGATGCCAATGGCCACATCATTGCCCATCACCTGGCAGACGACCATGGTCAGTGCTTCACATTGGGTAGGATTCACTTTTCCCGGCATGATGGAGCTTCCCGGCTCATTAGCAGGCAGGATCAGCTCACCGATGCCGCAGCGGGGACCGCTTCCCAGCCATCGAACATCATTGGCAATCTTCATCAGGTTTGCTGCCAGGGCTTTCAGGGATCCATGGCAGAAAACCAGGTGATCATGGCTTGTCAGGGCATGAAATTTATTGGGATTTTCCAGAAAGAGCTTTCCTGTCTTCTCTGAGATGAACTTGGCCATGGCATCACCAAAGCCAGTCGGTGAATTGAGCCCCGTCCCAACCGCCGTACCGCCGATGGCCAGCGATTTCATCTCATCTGCTCCGCTTTGAACCATGATAAGGCTGCTTTCCAGCATTCCTGTCCAACCGCTGATCTCCTGTCCAAGGGTCAGGGGGGTGGCATCCTGCAAATGGGTTCGTCCGATTTTCACCAGATCACGGTACTGTTCCTCTTTTTCTGCCAGCACCTCACGCAGGGTCCTGACAGCCGGAATCAAATCCTCCTCCACCGCCAGCACCGCAGCAATGGCCATCGCTGTTGGAAAGACATCATTGGAACTTTGACTGAGGTTCACATGATCATTTGGGTGAACAAATAAATCATTGTCGAATTCGTTGCAGCGGTAGGCAATGACCTCGTTCACATTCATATTGGTCTGGGTGCCGCTGCCTGTTTGCCAGACAGATAAAGGAAATTCATGATCGTGCTTGCCACAGCGGATTTCTTCTGCAGCCTGCGATATTACCTGAGCACGTTGTGCATCCAACAAGCCTATCCGATGATTCACCTGTGCAGCTGCCTGTTTGATCAGCGCTAACGCACGAATTACTTCCAGGGGCATTTTTTCTTCCCCGATGGGGAAATTTTCCAGGCTTCGCTGTGTCTGTGCTCCCCACCGACGATCTTCCGGAACAAGAACGGTTCCCAGCGAATCATGTTCGATACGATGATTCATCGTTGATCCCTCCCTGATTTCGAAAAAAGCCAGGCACACCTGGTTGACAGGGGCCTGGCCGCATGCGTGATCAGTCAACTCTGACTGTGTTTATTATACCATTATCTGCGTTGCAGAGCCACTGCCTTGTACAACATCTCCACCATTTCAGCCATGGTGGTATCATCTTTGGGGCGATACACACTATTTCTACGACTAATGACACCTAATCCACTGTTAATGGCGACTGCACCCAGTGCCGAATCGTCAATATTTCCTGCATCACTGTAGCTCACACGGAAAATGTCTTTCACTTCTGCCAGCTGTCTGTACCCCATAAAACGGGCCATCATTACAGCCATCTCTTCCCGTGTTATATTGGCATCCCGCTGGAATTCCTCCGGCAGAATGTCAATGTATCCATAACGGATCGCCCACTCGATATAGCGATAATCTTCATCAGCTTCTGGCACATCTACGAATTCTACTCCTTCACCGCCCTTATCCATCATGGGTCCATAATAGTCCGTTCCCCGCGCCTTCACCATCATTTTAACCGCATCGATTCTTGTCACAGGTTCATCAGGAGAAAAGTGAGCGGTGTCAATAATACCCTGTTGGGCCATCAGCCGAGCAGTTCTTTCAACCCAATGGCCTGTAATGCGAGCTTCAAATCCCTGGGCATCCCGCTCAGGCAGCGCCCGTCCGTTATAGTCAAGCGACGTTCCGGTGGTGGCGTCAATGTAAGGATAGTTAGCAGTTGATTCGCGGGGCATCCAACGGTAAACCAGCTTGGTTTCATATTGTGGATTGACATAGTCGTAAGACGGATTGTATCGGAAATAAGCCAGTTCCAGCTGGTAATTCGCCAACAGGAGTTCAAGTGCCCGTTCAGCTCCCATGACCTGATCTGCCCGCGGAAGGGTTAGTTCATCGCTCCAACGGTCATAATAATTGGTGACTTTTCCTGTCCGCGCGTTGACATTCACCGAGAGATTGTTTTCATCAAAGAGGACACCGGCAATGACACGGGGGAAGTTATAGTAGTATTCAGTAGGTTTCATCATCTGCCCATCCATCACTTCCTGAACCTGCATATTGCGAAGGACTGTCCTCACGTCATTGATCCGACCCGGATGATACTTTTCGATGGTTTCTATGGCGATATCATATCCCTGTTCCCAGCTGATGATCGGATCATCGGTGCTGCCATAGGGGCCTTCGATAGACTGCCACCAGTTAAAGGCGATCAGCTCTCCTGTTAATGCATTGATCATGATTCGGCCGTTGCTGTAAGGAGGCTTGCGCACGGCATCCTGTCCGGCGCCTTCTTCAACGGGCACAGTCACTGTAAAGTCGATATTCCAGGCTTTCCGGCCGGCGCTTTCCCAGTACTGGTCTCCTTCAATGTAATTAATCGACTGGATGTCAATGTCGCTTTCCAAAAACGCAAGAGCAAAGGTTCTTGCGAGATCTTCGGCCTCTTGCTGCCCCATTGGTGCTTCCGATGGTATCACTGGTTGTGCCTGTCGACTGATGGATGCCTTTTGTGCCGTTGTCAGGTCTTTTTCCATCATTTGGAGGGCATCCTCCTGACCGCTCCAATCAACCGGCTTCCCGGTTTTGGCGTTGATCATGTTCCCCATCATCGTGTTCATCCGGTAAGCAAGACGGAAATTTTTCGGAATGGGCTCATACATAAACTCGCTGCGCAGCGGCAGATAAAACAGTTCCAGCTGCATTAGTTCAGAAAAAAGATCCTTTGCCTGGTCTGCACTGATGATCCCTTCGCGATCAGGCAGGTCTGGCGTTTCTTCCCATCGCTGACTGAACCATTTAATTTCGCCGGTGCTGCCGTCAACGTTCACATTGGCAAAATTGGCGTCATAGACAATGCCGTCAATCATTCTCACATAATTAAATGCATATTGGTAAGGGCCGCCGTAAAACACCGTCATATACGCTTCCTGGGAATCGCGCAGATTCATCTGAGCCAGTTTACCAGGAATCAGTTTATTGATAAAAGCGTCTCCAATGACTTTGGCTTCTTCACGGGTTAGGGTTAACGGAGAACGCTGGGGTTCCTGATAAGATCCCCGGTCCTGGTTCATGTCAAGAATCTGGCCGGTGCCGGCATCCAGTGTTACACTGGCATTGGCATAAGCCATGGGTTCGTTCAGGTACCAATAAAGACTCCATACATAACGGTCCGGTTGCTGCCAGTCACGGCGATACTCCGTATTCAATTGAAAGTTTCCCTGAGTAACATCCACATCCATGTGCGTTTTAAGTGCCTGCTGTGCCAGCTCAAGCGCCCTGTCGCGGCTCATGACCGGCGTGACACCGGGTTCAATATAATCCTGCCCCTCCACGACCGGCATGTCCATCGCAGGTGTTGGGTTCATAATCGGTCGGTCCACTGCAGGCTCCTGAACCGGGATAATATCCGCATCCGGCATCGTCTGCGCCGAGACACCGGACACCCCGCTTATCATCAGCACTACAGCAATCGTCGCCGCCAACCATTTTTGACGTTTTCCCATCTTTCTTCCTCCTCTTATTTCACATCACATGACAATAAGTCCATACTTGAGAATAAGCTGTTCTTCCCTTCAGGATCTTTCTCATTCTCATTCATATCCAATATGACGCAGTTTTATGCTGAAAGTTGCACCCCCAAAAAAATATTCTGCCCACTTTGAAAATCGTTTCATCCGTTTATTTTTCAGGCGTTCGGGTATGACTTAGATGATATTTTATTGCAGATGAAAGGGATTTAAGAAGGAGATCTCCATGGAATTGACTCAGTTGACAGATTGGTTGCAGAAAAACGCCGTGCCGGACGTCCTCGGAAACCTGGTGCTTATGACGGTATTGGTTCTTCTGGCTTTGCTGGTGTATTACCTTATCCAGATCGGTAATCAGCATGTGCCAGAATCCAGACAGCTTACGTTTGGTTTGGAACAGTTTAAGTTGATTTTCTTTATCTCGCTTGGTTCTCTCCTGCTTATCTGGCTCTTCATGCAGCAAAGCCTTCTGTTGTCTTTATTAACTCCCTTTATCATTGCAGGTGTTATCGCCTATGCGCTGAATCCTGCGGTTTTGTTTCTGACAAAATATCGATTCAGCCGTCTCCAGGCGGTTATCGGGCTTTTTCTGTTCCTGATACTCGCTTTGCTCCTGCTTTCCTTAACTCTCCTGCCCCGCCTGGGAGATGACATCCGCGATTTGGGCGAGCAACTGCCATACTACAGCCGGGAATGGTATCATTCCCTGTCTGGCTGGTATGAGACCCGACTGGCTGCTTTCTCATTTTTGCCGGATTCTCTTGAGCAGGTGGTCGAATTCTTCGGTCTGGAGTTTCAGGCAGTGACAAACTGGCTTCTAAGTTCGCTTGGGACCGTCATCAGGGGTGCCAGTTCATTGATCTCAAGCCTGGTAACCCTGGTCACCGTTCCGGTATTGACTTTTTATTTTATGAAGGATGGCGACCAGATTTCGGCCGCCATCCAAAAAATGGTTCCCCCCGCCAGCCGATCCTGGATTTTCCCCCTGTCCCGACAAATAGATCATGTGCTGGCCGGTTTTATCCGGGGACAGTTGATTGTGGCTGTTATTGTGGGCATCCTCAGCGGAACAGCCCTGTTAATTCTGGGCATTGATTTTGCCATCATTCTGGGAATTATTGCCGGTATCACCAACATCATTCCTTATCTGGGACCCTTTATCGGTGCTGTCCCTGCGGTGCTGATGGCACTTCTGACCAGTCCGCTGAAAACCCTATGGGTGGTAGCGGCTTTTGTGGTCATTCAGCAGGTGGAAAGCAGCATTATCTCGCCTCGTATCGTCGGACACAGGGTAGGCCTGCATCCCATACTGATGATATTGTCCCTGCTGGTGGGAGGTGCGCTGTGGGGTCTGGTAGGTCTGATCATCGCTGTACCCCTGGCCGGAATTATCCGTGTACTGTTTCTTGAGATTTTAGAATGGTTTAAGAGGCGATATCCTGCCTATTTCGAACCCAAGGACTAACATGGCTTTAATCAATCATGCATATGACATGCGCATAACACAAAAAAAATCTTCAGGCACAGGATGATACTTTCTCCCTGCCTGAAGACTTTTCTCATTCACTTATTTAGTATGATATCGTCAAGTGAGCGTTTGGGTACATGGTGAATCTGGTCCTTGTCACGGTAATACTTAATGTCACCATCCGGTTTCAGTGGTTCCAGCACCACCTTTTCCACCGGTTTTCCCAGGGCAATGACCAGGAGAATTTCGTACTGCTCGTCCAGATCCAGTACTTTCCTTAATGCCTCACGGTCAATGGAACCAAACATGCACCCGCCATAACCCTCTTCCACAGCAGCTAGTAAAATGCTTTGGCATGCCAGTCCATGATCCCACCAGACGTTTTTGCTGACAGCCGTATCTCCCAGCATGACAATGTAGGCAGCCGGACGTTCTCCGGGTTCAGGCCCGTTCCATTCTTTCAGATAACCGGCCCAGCGCAGGTGGGGAAAAATGCGGCTGTTTCGTTCCGGCTCCCATGAAAGTATATATTTCAGCGGCTGATTATTCATGCCACTGCTGGTGATCCGCGCCAGATCAACCCATTCCCGCAACTGTGCTTCCGCAATGATTTCCGTTTCAGCAAAACGACGGTATGTTCTGTTTTTTTCCACCAGTTCTCTGATCACTGTCATTCCTCCTTCTAATTTCATGCATCTCCATGTCCGTCAATTGATTTAACCCGGTTGTTACCTTATCATTATAGCTCAAAATTTTAAAATGTTCACTCTTGCGAATAAAGATTTTCGTGCTCTCCATGCGGATAGATCTTTTTTCTTTCCCGGGCAGGAATGTTGGGCACATGTGTCGA
>JAWSUV010000011.1:0-36943 GCA_033549305.1 Bacillota bacterium
AAATCATACCGGAAGAAGAGCTGCCCCTGAAATACGCCGCCTATACGCCCTGCTTCCGCGCTGAAGCCGGTTCTGCGGGGCGCGACACCCGGGGACTGATCCGTCAGCACCAGTTCAACAAGGTGGAAATGGTGAAATTCACCACACCCGAAACGTCCTATGCAGAACTGGAAACCCTGACCGCCAACGCTGAAAGGGTGCTGCAGAAACTGGTTATTCCCTATCGGGTCGTCAAAATTTCCACCGGCGACCTGGGCTTTACCGCCGCCTTCAAGTATGACCTGGAAGTGTGGATGCCCAGCTACAACCGGTATGTTGAAATTTCATCCTGCAGTAATTTTGAGGATTTTCAGGCGCGCCGGGCGAATATCCGTTACCGTCCCAAGGAAGGCAGCAAGGTCAATTATGTGCATACTCTCAACGGTTCCGGACTGGCTGTTGGGCGCACCCTGGCCGCCATCCTGGAAAACTGCCAGCAGCCCGACGGCAGCGTGCTGATTCCGGAAGCCCTCCGGGGATATATGGGAGGCATTGAAAAAATTGAAAAATAAGGTCAAAACCCTGATTACCTGCGGGTACCGGCAGTATCGGCTCCGAAGTGGCGGTCAGGATGAAAGGATTTAGCTGCCGGGTGGGTGGACTGAACCCCTCCGGAAAAATGCAGCCCGCCTTTGACCAGTGTATGCCGACCAGCGAGCTGACCACCTTTTTGCGCCAGAGTGATGTGGTGGTGCTGACCCTGCCCCTGACGGAGGATACCAGGCACCTGATTGACAACGACGCCCGGTGGAGCATGGAGGAAACAGCGGTGCTAACTAAGGAAGTAGATTGTTGAACAGGGGAGGGAAAGGGGTATTCAGTGAACAGAGATGGGGGAATTTCATGGGAACAAACGGTGTGGTGATGCAGTATTTCGAATGGTACCTGGAAGATACGGGAACCCTGTGGCAGCAGCTCAAAGAGGATGCTGATCACTTGAAGCAGCTGGGAATTACCGCTGTGTGGATTCCGCCCTGTTACAAGGGGACCGGCACCAACGATGCCGGCTATGGGGCCTACGATCTGTATGATCTGGGAGAATTTGACCAGAAAGGCTCCGTACGCACCAAGTACGGCACAAAGGATGAATTGCTGTCAGCCATTCGCACCCTGCAGGAACGGGGAATCAGGGTCTATGCCGACGTGGTGCTGAACCATAAGGCCGGAGCCGATGAAACCCAGCGGTTTATGGCCGTAGAGGTGGATCCCGGGGACCGGAAAAGAGCCCTGACGGATCCCTATGAAATCGAAGGCTGGACGAAGTTTACCTTTCCAGGCCGAAAAGGGGTCTATTCGGATTTTCAGTGGTCCTGGGAGCATTTCAACGGAACGGATTTCAACCAGGAAAACGGGAAAAGCGCCATCTACATGATCCTTGGAGAGAACAAAAGCTGGGCGGAAGGAGTCGCCAGGGAGTTCGGCAACTACGACTATCTGATGTTCAGCAATGTAGACTACAAGCATCCGGAGGTGAGGGAGGAAACCAGGAAATGGATCAGCTGGTTTATCCGTGAAACCGGCGTCAACGGCATTCGGCTGGACGCCATCAAACACATCAACGACTGGTTTATCAGGGATTTGCTGGAATATGTGTGGCAGGAGTTCGGAAATGATTTCTATTGCATGGGAGAGTACTGGGAGCAGGATCTGGGGAAAGTGAAGGAGTATTTGAATCAGGTGGAGTGGAAAGCAGATCTGTTTGACGTGGGGCTTAATTACCGGCTCTTTGAAGCCGCCCAAAGAGGAAGAGAGTTTGACATGCGCTCCATTTTTGACGGAACCCTTGTACGGGAAAGCCCCGAGCAGGCGGTGACCTTTGTGGACAATCACGACTCCCAGCCCAGCCAGCCCCTGGAGTCCTTTGCAGACACCTGGTTCAAGCCATTGGCCTACGGGCTGGTTCTGCTGCGGCAGGCGGGATATCCCTGTGTCTTTTACGGAGATTACTATGGCATCTCAGGAGCGAACCCGATACCATCGCTTCAGGAAATGCTGGACAAGCTGCTCTACCTGAGAAAAGACCACGCTTATGGGGATCAGACGGATTATTTTGACCATCACAACGTGGTGGGTTGGGTGCGGGCCGGAAATGAAGAACATCCTGACGGCTGCGCCGTGATCCTGTCCAACGGCGATGACGGATGGAAAGAGATGCATGTGGGGAAGATTCACAGCGGCGAAAACTGGAACGACTGGATGGGAAACTCCGACCAAACCGTTACCATCGACGAAGAGGGAAACGGCACGTTTGAGGTGAGGGGCGGCTCGATATCTGTTTATGTCAGACAGGATGCCGGGTAGACCGGATTCTGCTCCGGAAACGGCCGCAAAAGGGACTGGCGGATTTTCCGGGAGAAATCTTGACAAACCTCCGGTTATTGATTATCCTACAGTAGCAGGAACAACTAACTGTCTGTGCACCTGTAGCTCAGGGGATAGAGCATTGGTTTCCTAAACCATGTGCCGGAGGTTCGAATCCTCCCAGGTGCACCACATTTGATTAAATAAAAACTGAATCACAAGTCAAAAAGGGGGACATTCTTTGAAGATCAATGAATGTCCCCCTTTTTGATGTCGCTTCAAATGATGACAGCGATGGGGAAGCCGTGGAAATATCCCGGGGCTGGGGAGATTTGGAATAAAGAGACGTTTAAATAAAGTATACTCGGGTATCTAATGGGTATTTTCAGGATGGTCTTTTTATGATATATTTAGTGTAACAGGCGGTACATAAAGTTCTATCGAAAAGCACCCCCAAAGAGAGTAGTTCTGGGTATCCTATGTCAGTAAGAAAATGCAGCATGAAAGGTCAACGGGTCTGATTCTCGTCTATTATTATCGAAATATTCAGACCTTGCGAAGGAGGCAGACAAAGGATGAATACCATTGATCGCGCTGACAAGTGGCTTCTGGGCAGCGGCTATTACCGGTTGGAGGATGAGGAACTGAACGTAACCGCAGGGATTCAGACTCTTGAAAGAAACATTCCCCTGTATCGCCAAAGACAAGTGGAAGTCATACTGGTTATTTCCGGAAGAGCCCATATGATGATAAACGGAGTCCATTATAATGTCACAAATAATTCTCTTATTTATCTGAATCCATATCATTATTATCAAATCGATGTGATATCACCGCTTCAATATTACAGCAGCAAGTGGTCATTGGGACTCAAGCTGGTGCATTCTGTTCAAAAAAGTGCCAGGGACCAGCTTTCCGATATCTTCTACGAAGGTGAAGATGTCGTGGAACTTGATGAGGGGAAAAGGGAAATCATTGAAGGTATTTTTAACAACATGATGAAGGAATTTAACGATGACCAATTTGCCCGGGAAGTATTGCTGATTCACCAGGCAATGATGCTGTGTGCTTATTTTAACCGGTTCAGAGCTGAATCACATAAAAAAAAACAACATTTAGCGCCCCCCAGTGAATGGCGTTTTATTTCAGAAATGACCCCTGATGACCAAGCGCAGAATTTAGAAAAACTTGCGGAAAAAAACCAGGTGACGCTTAAGGGGATGGACAAATTTCTGGCACGGGAAACTGGTTACGGATTAAAACAGACCCGGATATTAAATCAGATCATCTTTGCATCGGCAATGCTTCATTTTAACGATCTGTCAATCTCTTGCGTTGCGCGAATGCTGGGTTACAAATCTGTTGCTAATTTTATGCGAACGTTTAAAGCTTATCAGGGCATGTCTGCGGAAGAATTCCGAGAGTCCTATACCCATACCGGAAAAACAAAGCAGGTTTCCGGTAAGGGGATTGCCGTCAAAACGCTCATCTTCTTAATGAATAACCACCAGCAGACACAACTTTGTCCAGCCGTTATGGCCGCTGAGTTCAATGTAACCGAAAGCACGCTAAACGATATATTAGTGCGAAACTTCAACCAAACCACGCATGAACTGATGCTTCTGATCAGAATGCACTACGCGAAGGTTCTGCTGCGGGCGACGGAGATGCACATAGACATCCTGTCCCTGAAATGTGGATTCGAATCAGTCTCAACCTTTAATCGAAACTTTCGAAAATTGTACTACATGTCTCCGGTTCAGTATAGAACACTCTGGCAGAGTGTTTTCCATAATGAGAGGATTGAAAACCGGGTCATGGCAGATCCTGGAGACATATAACACTCAAAAAAGCCGTCAAGCCTTTGAGAAAAGGTTTGGCGGCTTTTTTAGTATAAATAAATCAAAATGACAACAAAATGGTCGAAGATGCTTCACAATAGACAACACTTGATCTGAAAATGGACGTTGAAACCATTCCCAAAAAGGTATAAATATATGTAATAGAATAAATCAAAAGATTAACCAGGCAAACTTATCGAAAGATAAGGACGCAAAGCAAGGAGTCTGACGCGAAAGCAATGATCGTCCGGCTGCAGGTATGAAAAGCAACTCATGACTGCAGTTTTTGTTTTCTTCAGTTAAAGATCCGAAGGGAAAGGCAGTGGCAGAATGAACGTATTGCCTCCACATCGAAAACCTGGACTGACCAATCCAGCAATGTATGCTTTCTTGCAGCTGATTGTGTCCACCACCAAAATCATGTTGGTTTTGATGGTGGCCATCAGTTTTGTGGTGTATCTGGTGAATCCACCAGCCAGTTATTCCTTCTTTTCACATCGCACAGTGTCAAACACAACAGAGTTTCTGATCGAAAATGAAACGCAGGTCCTCACACCGCTTGGCTCTCCTGAAATGGATGCACCGCCTGCAGCAGCAGATGAAGGTGCGTCGGAAGATGAACCATTCGAAACACCCGGGGAAGCCGGCACGGAAGGTACAATTGGGGAGACCGGGGAAAGTGTTCAAGCTGAACCCGAAGAGGTGCCAGCTGAGGAACCTGGATCAACTGATGGGCATGATGACGGAGCAGAAGGCAGTGAAGCAAGCGGGCCGGAAAACCCGGTTGCGGCTGAGACTGGTGAGACGGCTTTGGAGGATGGTATTTAAGGACGGGCAGTCATTGATTGGAAATGGTTGAAGAAAGCTGAGGTGGTGTAATGAAACTGCTCCTGTACAATGAAACGGAATTAACGGCGGAACTGATTGAAAATCTCCTGCCGGAAGGGGACATGAAGGCTGAAATCGCAGCAAGTTCTTCTGAAAAGATGGCACTTGAAATTCTCAGAAACTGCGACATGGACGTTGTTGTCCATCATTCCAGCCTTGAAAATGACTCAAAATCGCTTCACTTCTTTGAGGAAGTGGCTAAAACAGGATCAGACGCAAAGAAAGTGCTGATTTTGCCAAGAGAAAACCTGCCACTGTTAAATGAAGAGCTGGCAATGCTCGTGGATGATTACCTGACAACACCTCTCGATCAGTATGAGCTGACCCTGCGGCTGAAAAAACTAATGAGAGAGCTGGCCCAAAGCCGCGAAAACGCTAAACCCGCTCAGTTATCTCCCCGGGTTTACAAAATCAAACGGAGCTCAAAAAGCGCGGAGCTCCAGGAGCTCGAGATGCAGCCTGCTGAAAAACCAGAGTTGCCGGAGAAAAAGCTGATTCTGGTAACTCGCAGGTTAGAATCCAGAGGGAACAAAGTCGAAACGGCAGAGCAGGCATCAGCGTCATCTGAGGATGAATTAACCGGCACGGGCCACATGTTTCGCTTTCAAACAGGGCATGTGGAAAAACGCGCAGGCTCTAAGTTGCAGCAGCGGATAGCCATGCAACAACGGGAAGATCAGAAGCAGGAAGATCTGGACATCACGCAGGGGGAAGCTTTAGCAGGGGCGGCAGAAAAGAAAGAAGAGCCGGAAATGCTGACGGACGTCATGACAGCTTCGAAAGAACAGATTCATCACACGGTTGAAAGTGGTCATGAACGTGAACCCGCCAAAAGATCCTATGGAGGTGCTTTCTTTCGATTAAGCAGTAAAGTGATCTTTGGGGCCATGATTCTGATGATTGCCTTTCTTGCCTTTTTCCTTGTCCAGAGCAAAATCACAGGAGGCACACCAACTGTTGCCGGATACCAGTTTTATACGGTACTCAGCGGCAGCATGAACCCTTCCTTTGATACCGGAAGCCTGATCTTTGTCAAAAAACAGCCGCCTGAAACCATTGCAGTGGGAGACATCATTACCTTTGCCGGCCCCAGGGCCGATTCCGCACTGACCACACACCGGGTCGCGGCGATCAACAATGAAGTGCCGCTCAGCTTTATCACCCGCGGCGACGCCAATAATGTAAACGATCCAAACCCGGTACCGGAAGAACGTGTCATTGGCACCGTAAGGGGATTTGTTCCTTACCTGGGATACATCATGGGGTTTGCCCAAACCCGGGCCGGTCTCATTTTCCTGGTGTTTATTCCCGGAGTGATGATCATCATTTTTGAGATATTCAATATTTTCAGGCTCATCAAAACCGAGACCAAAAAAGAAACGGCCTAAACGCGATGCTGACACTGCTGGAAAGGAGGGCGGACATTGAAAAGAAAACTGATCACGAGTACCCTGGTCATGATGCTGGCCGCCTTTTCTGTCAGCGGCGGTGTGGTGGCCTGGTTTACCTCCGGCACAAGCGGCGAAATGCAGACCTACTCCGTCGGCACGCTGCGCATCTCCAAGCCTGAGCTGACAGACAACAGTCCTGAAGGTCCATGGCGGGGAGGCGACGCAGTACAGCTGACCTATGACGTTGAGAATGTTGGAGACAGGGAAGTGTACCTTCGGGTGAAGCCGCTGGTGAAATACGTCGGTACACCAACAGAAGGAGCACCCTACAGCCTGGAAGCTTCACCCACCGGATGGCTGAGTTCAGGTGAATGGTGGTATTACGGTGATGTGGATAATCCTGCGGTTTTACGAAAGGACAGCACCCTTTCAATCGACCTGACCGTCACGCTGGCACCGGATGCCATGGGCAGCCTCAGCTTCGCCCTGGAAGCAGAAGCCATTCTGGCCATGACGGCGGCCATGGAGGAATTGTGGAAAGATGATCCAACCCCCTGGAGCGGCGGCGGTATCCAGGGCATGACACTGCCGGTGGAAGAACCCGAACCGGGGCAGGACAGTGACCCTGAGTTGACCCCCGAACCGGAAGGTGAGATTCCAGGGGAACCGGCACCGGAACAGGCTCCTGAAGCAGCGGATGAACCAGCCCCAAAACCCGAACCTGAGCCGGAAGCAGAGACAGAAACAGCATCTGAAGAAGAACCATTGCAGGAATAAAGGGCCAGTACCTTTTTACCATAGTAACTGTTATAAGACCCCTTATCCACAAAGGGAGGTGAAGTGACTTTATAAAAAACAGCATCATCAGCATTAGCAATGCCGAAAGTCTTTTGAACGCCCTAGCCATTTGTGGATCACGGGTGAAGTTAGCAGAAAAGTTGAAACCAAAAAATGAATGGAGGTAGAGCCATGAACAAAAAATTATTATCAAGCTTACTCATTATTGCACTGGCCATTGCGGCCATCGGCGGCGGCGCACTTGCCTGGTTCACCGATGCGGCAGAAACACCCACCAACACCTTTGTAGCCGGCGTCCTTTCCATGGACGTGGACGACGTGTTTGACTGGGAAGACAACACATTCGACGACTTTGAGCCGGGAACAGAGGTGGACAAAAATGTCCAGATCACCAACACCGGCACCAAGCAGATGTACCTGAAGGCAGAAATTACCGAAACCCTTTATTACACCCTGCATTTTAACGAAACTGAGGGCGAACTGGTCAAATACCTGCCGGCCCTAAACCCAGACGGAACCTCCACAGGCGAACGCGGAACATTTGAAGTCGTAGGCGGAGAGCTCCAGTATGATCTTGAAGGAAGACCTGTTGAGCTTGCTATTGCAAGCGGCGGCGTGTATGTCACCAATTTTGGAACATATTCAGTACTGCCCGATCCTTATATCAATGGTGATGGCACCATCTTTACAGCCGTTACAGCCCCGGAATGGGCACTTGCGGAAGACGGCACCATCGCAGGTCTGGGCGTCTATCTGATGCTGGACGAAGCCAACTGGCTGGCAGTGACCGAAGACGGCGCCAGCGGCTTTGCCCACATTGAATGGTACATTGACATGGAAACTTTTGAAGACAGCGGCCTGTGGCAATATATTGATGGCTGGTGGTATTATGTAGGACCTGCGCCGGAAATCCAGCCTGACGAAATCGTTCCTTTCCTCACCTCCGTGGAATTCATGGGCGGGGTAGCAGGTGTTGACTACAACATTCTCCAGGGCTCCATCTACACCATCGACGTGCGCTTCGAGTCCATCCAGGTTACCAATGAAGCCGTGAAAGATGCGTGGGAAGTTGAGTTTATCGGAGGCTCATGGGTAGCTATTCCTACTCCTTAACGACACTGATTAAAACCCACATCAGCCACTAAAACAACACACCCCGGGCGGCGTACCCGCCGCCCGGCCATTTTCCAGGAAAGGAGGTGCCCCCGGTGAAACGCAAGCTGTATATGAGCATCACACTATTGGTCATCGGCCTGATGCTGATGTCCGGGGGTGTCCTTGCCTGGTTCCTCGACACACAGCAGGTGCCGACCAACCGGTTTCAGGCCGCCACCGTCAACATACTGCAGAACGAAACCATTACCCTGGGTCCCATCGAAGTGGATGACTGGTTCCCGGGTGAAACCATTGAGCAGGAAATTGAAATCATCAATACGGGTTCTGTGCCCATTTACCTGCGGGGCAGCTTTACCGGCTGGTGGAAAACCCTGTACCAGTCCTGGGGACAGCATCACAACACAGCACGGGTGACGGCGGAGTACACCGTGAATGGTGAGACCTTTACCGTTTCATCTGAAAACAGCGTTTATTACCATGTGTGGCTGGAAGAAGCCGGGCCGTCCATGGAAAACGAAGAGCAATCCACGATGGATTTTTTTGAAACAGGCAACCAGTTCATTGAAACTGACAGCCAGCAGGAACCTGGAAGTCCGGCCGGTGAACCGGGTGAGGCGCCTACGGACGAAACAGAAGCCGTTTCCCCTGAACCAGGGGAGGTACCCGCGGACGAAACAGAAGCCGTTTCGGCTGAACCGGAAACCGGTGAAACAGACACGATTGAAACAGAAAGCAGTCAAACTCAGACAGAAAACAGCGGAACCGCTGAAAGCGGGATCGAGGAATAGAGAATGTCCCAGACGGGCAGAACAGGGAGGACCGCACGATGACACCGAAATCAAAAACCATTTTATCATGGATCATGGTTACCCTGATACTGCTTGGGGCAGTGATCGGAAATGTGTTGCCCGCAGGTGAAACTGTGAGCGAAGAAATTGTTGTGCCCCAGAGCCTGGTCAGCCTTGGGTTCAGCCAGGGTACCGTCATGGAAAGCCAGGGCGTTCCCGATACCCGGGGCGGCATGATCATGGATGACTATTATGTCTGGATTTCCGACCATAAGGGCGGGCTGTGGCGGGTGGACCGCTGCACAGGCGCCAACCAGGGATACCGGTCTTCTCAGGACAGCAAATCATGGGATTTATGGTGGTATGACCCTTACGGAAATTACCCCCATAATCCGGACGGCGTTAACAGCAGTATGCCCGGCATCGGTTACTACATCTATGAAGCCGGCGCCAATGGGGTGATCTACATCTTCAACAGTGCCGCTCCCGCAACCCTGGTGGGAAGCGTGAACACCCTGGGCGGTGTCGCTTACGGTGTTTATGTGGACCAGGCATCACAAAAGCTGTACGCGGCCACCACGGGAGGCCTCATGATTTACAGCATTGCAGATCCGGTGAACCCCGTCAAGATTGACGAAACCCTGCTGCCGGCCCTTGATTTTGTGACTGTCAGGGGAGCGGAAGGCCACCCCTATGTGTATGCCAATTCCTATACCAACAATACCACCTATGTGATCAGTACGGTTACCAACGAGGTGGTCCATTCCATCACGTACGGCATGCCGGGAACCATCCGACGGGCCTGGGTGGATGAGCCGGAAGACGGCGTGTTTTATTTTTACACCGTCAACAGCCTGGGGGATATGTGGATTGTAGACATCAACGACAACGATGGAGCGGGCCCGCAGGTGATCACCGCATGGGACTCCACCCCCTACCAGACGAACCGGGGCACTGCCAACATGCCCGGGGGAAGCGTCTATGTATACCAGGGCTACGCCTATGCTTTGACGTCCACGGGAAACAACCATGGATATGTGTTTATGCTGGACATCCGTAACCCCTACCAGCCGGTGCACATCGACACCCTGTATGACCCGGGGTTCGGCTTTAACGACCTGCGCATTGACGGCTGCGAAATTCACATTGCCGCCCACGACGGGTGGAAAATGTATACCATCACGGGCTGGCAGCCGGATCTGTGGATCAGCAACACCGATACCTCCAACTGGGTGGGGGACAACGTATATGAATACGGCGGCGCTTTCACCCCGTCGGTGCAGCAGGTAAAAACCCAGTATGTGGTGCCCGGCCAGGAGGCTGTCTTCCAGATCCGCCTGGAAAATGACACCGACCGGGAGGATTTGTTTAAGATTGCCGGCAAGGCTGCCCAGCAGCCCGGCTGGACAGTGGCTTATTTTCGCGGCGGCACGGACATCACGGAAATGATCCTGGACGGGACGTACATCACGGATTTGATGTATTCCGGCGAACGGACCACCATTACCCTGAAAATAACCCCGGACTTGACAGTGTCAGCCGGGGAGTCCTACCTGGCAGGCACCTACGCCGAATCCTGGATGTGCGAAGAGGGCAACTGCACGTCCACAAGGGACCAGGTGTGGGCAAGAGTGGAAGTGGCCCGGCCTCAACTGACCATCACCAAGGATGATGGCCGGGACTTTGTGTCGCCGGGAGACCTCCTGACCTATGTGATTGAATATGAAAATACCGGCAATACGACTGCCCACAATGTCGTTGTGACGGACGTGCTTCCGGCAGGGCTCAGCTTTGTCAGCGCCAACCCGGCGTACAGCACGAAAGAAGACAACATCCCGTCAGCGGGTCACACCACCCTTACCTGGAACGTGGGCACCCTGGCTGCCGGCGCAACAAGAACCATCCGCTTAAAAGCGAAGGTTGATCCGGAAGCGGTTGAGGATCAACAGATGACCAACATCGTCCGGGCAGCCTACCAGGACTTTAAAGGCAATGCATACCCGGTGGTTGAGGATACGGATACGGACCAGGTACTGGGGATTCCCCTCTTTAAATCCGTGGACAAAGAAACCGCGGAAACAGGTGACATCCTCACCTATTCACTGCGACCCCATTTTTCGGGGGATGCACTGCTGGAAAATGTGCGCATCGTCGATCCCATTCCGTATGGAACCACCTACGTGACAGGAAGCGCCAATGCCGGGGGCATTGATGGCAGCTACAGCCCCCTGCCCGGTGTGCCTGGCGAGGACGGCGAATCAGCAACTGCCACAAATGAAGACCCCTGGCTAAGAACAGTGATGACACTGAACAAAGTTTTTGTCAACCCTGTGGCATCCACTGACGATCCGGATGCGCTGAATGCCCAGGTCACCGTGACCCTTAATGTGCGCAGCAGCCACGCCCGTACCGGGGTTGTCCCAACGCCGCTGCAGGTTCTCGGTGGAAGCTATACGATCATTTCCGGCCCGTCACCGGCCAGCCAGAATGTTCCTGCAGGTACAGTGGGAGTCAACTACACCTGGGTGGTTCAGTTGCACGACACAGGTGACTACACCTTTTCCGCCGGCGCCATCGATGCGGCAGGCACCACAGACTGGCCAGAGGCCGTGTCACCAACCCTGCTGTCCGCACAGGAAGGCCCACAGGTGGTCACCTGGAGTCTGGGCAGCAACATCCCGGGAGTGGAAGGAACACAGATCATCAGTGGCGTACCCCAAGGCATCTATGCCTTCCGTGGGGACGGTAAGACGGACTTTTGGCGCTATGAGATCATGGGGAACACCTGGGGGTCTAAAAAGCCAGCGCTCGCAAACGTGAAGGAAGGGGGGGCACTGGCCTATGATGGCGGCGGCTACACTGACGGTTACCTCTATGCCCTCCGGGGGGCCGGAACCAACGTATTCTGGCGTTACGACATCGATACGGACACCTGGCTGGCCCGTGCGAACACCCCTGCCAATGTGAAGAGCGGTGGCGCTGCCGTGTATCTGAACGGTTATGTCTATGCTATGCAGGGTGATGACAAGACTGGGTTCTGGCGCTACGACCCGACAACGAACATCTGGACTGGAACGCCTGAAATTGCGCAAACGCCTGGAAATGTTAAGGAAGGGGGCGCCCTGACCACCGATGGTACCTACATTTACGCTTTTCAGGGAAACAAGGATGGAGGGCGGGGTTTTTGGCGTTACAATGTGGCCACCAACACCTGGACTACAATGGCCCTCGCACCCGCCACCGTGAAATGGGGCGGGGCGCTCACTTATGTCAATGGCTATATTTATGCTTTCAGGGGCGATGCCAAGAAGGACTTCTGGCGCTACGATATCGCGGCCGACACCTGGACCGCCATGGCGTCTGCGCCCCAGAACGTGAAGGAAGGCGGTGCCCTTACCACCGACGGAACCAACGTGTTTGCTTTGAGAGGTGATGGCAAGAAGGATTTCTGGCGCTACAATGTAGCCACCAACACCTGGTCCACATTATTACAGACCTCGGAGAACGTTAAACATGGAGGATCTTTGGCCTATGTCCACGGTACCCTCCTGCAGAGCAGGAATACCAGCATGACAGCAAGCCCTACACTGGTCTCCGGCGGAGACACAATCACCGTCACCATGCGCATTGAATCCTCACAGCCGGTTAACAATGTGACTCCCGGACCAGTCACCATCACCGGTACAGGGGGAGCCTCAGCCACGCTGGTCACTGGCTCTGTGCTGGTCAGCGCCGATAACGACCTAACAGGCGAAGGCGATTCAGTCATCTATCGGTGGACCTACACGGCCATTGCCGGTGCTTCTCCCGGCAGCCTCACGTTTAGAACCAGCGCCACCGGAGTGGACGCCGGCAGTGCGACAGTCAGTTTCCCTTTGGCAACTACCAACAGTGTGCTGGTGTCACCGTTCCTGACCTATCAGGTGACGGTGGGCAGCGGCGCTCTCAGCCCCATTTTAAACACAGCGCTTCTCATAGAGAACAGCTTATTTGCCCAGGGAATCCAGTCCAACGAGGTGCAGACCACTCTGGGGGTTTCTATCGGGGATTATATCTGGCTCGATGCCAACAGCGACGGCGTTCAGGATGCAACGGAAGAAGGGATTCCCGGTGTGACCGTGCTGCTGAAAAATGTGGAAGGCAATGTCATCATGGAAACGGTAACTGACGAAGAGGGTTACTACCTCTTTACAGGTGTGCCTGCAGGCACCTACACCGTAGAGGTGGTACCGCCCACGGGTATGGTCCAGACTTACGGCCCAGGCCCGGAGATGGACAGTTCCTACACGTTCACCGTCACAGCAGGCGAAGAATATCTGACGGTGGATTTTGGATATAATTACACCGGTTGCATTACCGGCACTGTTTTCCGCGACCATAACGGCAATAAACTCTTTGATCCGGACGAAGAGGTACTGGCGGGCATCCAGGTGTACCTGTATCTGGACACGGACGGTAACGGCATCATCACTGACAGTGATATCCGGATCGCTGAAACACAGACGGATATGGACGGAAGCTACTCCTTCGGCAGCCTGCCTCCGGGTGACTACCTGGTATTTGTGGATGAAATGGACCCGGCACTGCCGGATGGCTACCAAAGCACCACCGGCAACCTCCTTGCTGTTACCCTTGAGCTGGAAACCATGGATGAATGTGTGACGAATGTCAATTTCGGCTTCACCGCCTTTGGTGTGATCGGCGACCTTGTGTGGCTTGACAGCAACCGTAATGGTGTGTTTGATACAGGCGAGGGGGGCATCCCCGGCGTGACCGTCATCCTAAGAGACGGGCTCACCAATGAAATTATCGCGGTCACTGTCACCTCATCCGACGGCTCCTACTTTTTCCGGGACCTGCCGCCCGGCACCTATACCGTGGAGGTGGACGCAACGACCCTGCCGCCTGGCGTGGCACCGACTTATCCTTCCGCAGCGCCCTACACTCATACGGCGACGCTGGCGTTTGACGAAGAGGGCCTCTACATTGTGGACGACCTGGACGCCGACTTTGGTTTCGCAGGGGTGGGCACCATCGGTGATTATGTCTGGCGTGACGAGAACGGAAACGGCCAGCAGGATGACGGCAGTACAGGCATCCCCGGCGTGACGGTTTACCTGTACCAGGATTTTAACCAGAATGGCCAGTATGACCCGGGAGAAATTCTCCTGACCACCACTACCACAGACGCCAGCGGTTATTACCTCTTTGAGGGACTGCCGCCGGGGAATTACGTGGTCTACGTGAACCCTAATGACGGAGGAATTCCCGCCTATTATACCTATACCACAGCCAGTTCCGTCGGGGTCGTTCTGGGGCCGGGAGGTGTCTACCTTCAAGCCGATTTTGGCTTTGGACCCTTTGTTCAGATCGGGGACACGGTGTTTTATGATACGGATCGGGATGGCACCCAGGATTTGGGCGAAACAGGGATTCCCGGGGTGACCGTGGTGCTGAAGGATTCCGGGGGAAATGTTATTGCCACCACAACAACGGATGAAAACGGTGAATACCGGTTTATCGCGCTGCCAACCGGCACCTATACCGTGGAGGTGATAACGCCTGCGGGCCTTACGCCGTCAACACTGACAGCGTATACGGTTGTTGCCAATGTGGGCGGGTATTACCTTGACAATGATTTCGGGTTCTATGGCAGCGGCACCATTGGCGATTTCGTCTGGAAGGATACAAATGGTGACGGCATCCAGGACGAGGGCGAGTTTGGATTTGAAGGGATTACAGTGATGCTGATCCTGGATGAAAACAGGAACGGGATTGATGATGACGGAGAACCCGTTGTTGCAGTGATGGTTACGGATGAAGACGGCTATTACCTGTTCGAAAACCTGCCGGCGGGGCAGTACCTGGTGCTGGTCTACGAAACGCCGGAAGGCTGGGCTTCAACAACGCCCAGGATGCTGGTGGTGGATTTGGCACCTGGGGATGATTACGATAAAGCGGACTTTGGGCTTACCGAGGGGAATTTCAGCTCCATCGGCGATACAGTGTTCTACGACGCCAACCGCAACGGCATCCAGGACACTGGCACCACGCAGGAAATGGGACTTGAGGGAATTGAAGTCATTCTTTACCAGAAGATCAATGGGGTATGGGTAGAGGCTGGAAGGCAGACAACCGACGAATTCGGATACTATCTCTTTAACGGGCTGGCAGCAGGCGAATATAAGGTGGCCCTTAATCCAGACACCGTACCGCCCGGATGGGATTATATCCCGCCCAATGTCCTCAATGGCTATGATGTGAACGAAAATGTCTACTACGTAAATTTGACCACACCCCAGTATTTCCACAAGGCTGATTTTGGCCTGGTGGGCGACCGGGCAGATATCGGAATCACCAAAGTCTATCAGGGGACTGATGATACAGGCCTGGCCAGTTTTTTAATCACGGTAACAAATGGTGGACCTCAGGGGGCTGCCAACGTGATGGTGGTGGATACACTGCCTCCGGAGATGAGCTTTGTGTCCCTGGATCCGACTCCGACTGATTTCGAGATGATCGGAGATGAAAACGGCTCGACCACCCTTACATGGAATGCAGGCACCCTGGCAGCCGGCGGGAGTCAGTCGTATGTACTGACGGTCCAATTGACGCCCTGCGAAGGCATCTGCGAAAATCTGGTGAACGCCATTCGTGTCAGTGCAGACCCGTATGATCCCAACATGGATAACAACGAAGATACGGCTGTAGTGCCACCCTACATCCCGGCAGCCCCTTCCTTTAATCTGTACAAGGAGGTCTGGGACGGGTTGGTTTGGGTGGACGCTGATGAAGCGCCTGGAGTCCAGGTGGACGGCACAGTTGCCACCTTCCGAATCCGGGTGGTCAACACCGGCAATGTGGCCCTGAACATTTCCTTTGCCGATGTGCTGACAGCTGTGGGCGGCAAGAGCAGGGAGATCAGTGTTGAAGGTGTAACGAACCTTGAACCGGGAGACGAAGCCATCAGGGAACTGGCGGATGTGCTGATTTTCACGGGACAGAACCGGAACACCGTCACGGCAACAGCCGTTTATGAAGGCATCACCCTGCAGGCAACTGCCGTGGCGCATGTCTTTGGAGCAGCACCGTCAGTCACTGTTCAGAAGGACGTTTCTTTTGATAATGGACTCACCTGGTACAGCGCAGATACGGCCCCGGGGCCTGAATATGATCCGGCAACCATGAGTGATCCGGTTTTCCGGTTTGTCGTCACCAATACGGGTAATGTGCCGCTGACCAATATTGAAATTACCGATGAAATCAATGGAGAAATTACTCCGATCGGCGAGCCGCCGTTTAGCCTTGCACAAGGAGAATTCAAGGTGGTGTATCACTATCCGGAGTATAGACCAGAACAGCTCCAGGCTACCGATGTGCCCGACTGGATTATGAACCAGAATGTGGAAGTGTCCAGTACCGGGGATGGATGGCAGTTTGTTCCGTTTAAGAATGACCCTCACACAGAAGGCAGCTGGGTGGTCAGGGGTGACCGCTGGGCAACCGGTTACTGGTATTATTCAGGCATCATTGAGCCGGGCGAAGCGGTTACCCTGCCAATCGATGTGTACCTTAACGAGGCATTGACACCCAATGAGTACCAGGGGGCCACTTTCTACCTGCAGCCCAGTTTTGAGTCGGTGCAGGTGTCAAACGAAGCCGTGTTCGATGTATGGGGAATGGGGTATGTCACCATGAGCCCCAACTATGCCCAGTGGCTCGAAGTTTCATATAATACTGATAACAGCAGATGGGAAGCGGAGGACAGCTCACAGTCCTTTTTCTGGAACATGATGGACAAGCTGTGGGAACTGGTGCAGTGAAGATGATATGCTTAAGTGACAAAAAAACAACCCTGGGAGGTGAGACCGGTGAGTGATAATACCAGGATTCCAAAAAGAATGAGAAGAAAGAAATCAGCCGTCGGCTCACTGCTTTCCATCGCCATGGTGATCATGCTGATGTTGACTGCCTTGCTGGCTTCTATGGCACTGGGCACCTTTGCCGAGGTGACACAGCCGGTGGAAGTGTTCATGGAGCTGAAACGCAATCCGGCCCAGCCGGTCCCGGGAGAGCCTTACCTGTATGATGTTTTGTGGCTCACTGTCCGCGCTTCCACCCAGAACAACGAAGAAACAGCCGTTGTTGTGGTTAACCGGCAGCAGATGTCGCAGATGAACACTGGAGTCAAAATCGGTGATTATACTTCCGGCCAAACCGTTTATCTTTGGTATGAAATGTGGTTTGATTCTGCTGCCGGCAATGACTACATGGGATATGAGGCCATCAGGGACGGGGAAGGGAAGATCACTGAATACCGCCCTGTGATCATCGCCGAAACCTCGTACCTCTTCACGGTGACGGCAGGCGAAAAAATGGAAAAATTTTCCATTCTGCAACAGTCCGGCAGTATTTTTACAAATCAGGGAAGATTAAATCCGGGTGATCTCTTTACCGGAAATTTGCAGCTGGGCATCGGAAAAACGGTCATAACAACACCCGTCCAGCCGGGAACCGGAGGCAGCGGAACACCAGGTACGCCTGGAATACCAGGTACGCCTGGAACACCAGGTACGCCTGTTCCTTCAACAACGATTGAACCGCCCGATTCACAAGTGCCCGGACCGCCCCCGACGATCACCACAGAGGAGCACGAAGTGCCCGGCACCGTACCAATAGGCCCAGGGCTTCCAAAAACCTTCGATGATGCCCCGCTTGGTCTGCTGGCGGCCATCAGTGGGATTGCAGCCTGCTTATTGGCTGTTCAGTTAATGCTCTTAAGAAGACGGAAAAAGGCCGAAGATAAGAGGAATGCCAGCCCTCAGGCGTAACAGATCATGAAAGGATGACATCAGATGATATTTGCACGGCGGAAATCAATACTGGCAAGCCTGGCAGTCATAACGGCTGTGGTATTGATGATGTCTCTGGCCGGGCTTGTCTATTACGGGCTTCAGTATCGCGAAGCATCGAAAAAAAATGAAACCATTGCAGGCATTGCTTACGGGACAGGGCAAGTTCAGGCAGACGTCCAGGCGGAACCGGATCAGGACACCATCAGACATGAGGCGCTGCAGGCCATTAATCCGGATTACACTGGGTGGATCGAGGTCACGAACACTTCCATCAGGTACCCGATTGTGCAGGGAACGGACAATCATTTCTACCTGAACCATGGGTTTGACCTGGCGCGTTCACCTGGAGGGAGTATTTTTATGGATGCAGGCAACCACCCGGATTTTTCGGACAACCACACAATGGTTTATGGTCATCATATGAAGGATGGTTCCATGTTCCGTGAGCTCCGGCGTTATCTTGAGCCTGACTTTTTTAATCAAGGCTATACGATTCATGTATATATTCCGGGAAATGAGATGAAATATGAAGTCTTTGCAGCTTATGAAGCGGCAAATGACCCTGTGTTTCACCGACCTGGTAACTTTAGCCAGCATGAGTTGGAGGAATACCTGGAAATCATTCAAAAGAGGGCTCCTTTATTCACCAGTTCCATTGAATCAGAGGGGATTAACATTTTAACCCTCGTTACCTGCGGTTATTCCACAGATGATGCACGGATCATTGTCCATGCCCGAAAAATGGACTGACAATATACTTCTGAACAAATGAACTAAGGACAATATGGTGATTCTTAGACGGCGATTGAATATAAAAATGTGATGCAAGACGTACACCATAAATGAAAAGACAGCAACGTTCACAGCATTCAGACTAATAAAGATCAAAACAAAAAGGTTAAAAATAATGATTAAATCAATAAGAATCCTTCAATATGAAGCGTTTAGTGACTTTAAGGAAAGTATGGGGAAGGACTATTACGGGTTCCTAAACCATGTGACGGAGGTTCGAATCCTCCCAGGTGCACCACTATCATTTTATGATCCATGACAACAGACCGGAATCCGACAGGGGACCGGTCTTTTTGGTAAAACAAGAGGCCAGGGAAAGGATCAATCCATGGCCTCTTAGTAAACAGATCAAAAAAAGTTTCAGCCGTCAAAACAACGGGCAATTATTCGGCAGTCCAGACCACCTGGCCTTTGAAGATCGTTGCCAGTACTTCTGTCCTGTCAATGTCCAGCGGGCTGATGTCAAACAAATTCTGGGAAATAATGATGAAATCGGCGCTTTTCCCCACTTCAATGCTGCCGGTGGTGTCCTCGCGGAAATTCTGGAAGGCGGCATTGATGGTGAAGGATTTAATCATGTCGGTGAGAGAAACCCGCTCTTCTGCAGCTAAAAGCCAGGCAGGATCATCCATATCTTCGATATCATCCACTTCGTAAAACGCCGGATTATTCAGATTGCGGGTCACGCCCACTTCGATTGCCCAGAAAGGAATGGGATAGGGAGTCACGCTGTGGTCTGAAGAACTGACAAGCAGAGCGCCTGCATTGATGAACGACTGCATGGGGTATTCCCGTTCAGCCCGTTCAGGTCCCAGCAGCGGTTCGTCAACCACTTCCCACCAGTAAGGTTCCTTAAAAGCCCAGTAAGGCTGCAGGTTGGCGATCACACCCAACGGGGCAAATCGGGGGATATCCTCCTCATCGACGAGCTGCAGATGCGTGATCACATTCCGGTAGTCGCCGGGGCCGTTTTCATCCAGGGCGTATTCGAAAGCGTCCAGTACCTGGCGGGTAGAGGCGTCGCCGATGGAATGGACATGGATCTGGAACCCTGCGGCATTGGCCAGTGTGAAGGCTTCCTGCATCTGTTCCGGTGTCCAGAGAGGACCGCTGACAAAATCATCCCCCGCCCCCGCTTCGGCGGTGTAAGGCTCCAGCAGGTAGCCGGTAACACCTTCGATGACGCCGTCGGCGAAGAATTTAACACTGTCATAGGTGTACCGTTCCGAACGATGAGCCGCCCGGTTGGCCAGGGCCTGCTGCAGCTGGGGCGCCAGAGCGCTGTTCGGATCCATGACGGTGTTCTTCATCACATACAGCTTTAATTCTCCCTTCTGATCCATGTCGGCAAAAGGATCATCGGCAGCACCGGCCAGGATCCCGGAGCCCATGTCAGTGATGCCCACATAGCCAAGGCTGTGCATGTATTCCTGGAACGCCACAAAGGCATCATGAAACTGCTCCTCGCTAAATTCCTGGGCATCTGTCAGTTCGATGGCCAGTTCCTTCAGCGTGCCCCATAATTCACCGTCTTCCGTCTTTTCGATGACACCCCCGGCAGGGGACTGCGTGTCGCTGGTAATGCCATAATATTCAAACGCGGCACTGTTCAGCCAGCGGACGTGGCCGTCGTAGGAGCTGATGATCATGGGTTTGTCGGTGATGGCATCCAGCCGCTCTTTCCGGGGGCCTTTGGCCACTTCCTCGCCCGAAAAAGCGCCGATGGAGAAGCCGTCCCCGTAATACATCTCCATGTCGGGATGGTCCGCCACATAGGCTTCGATGGCTGCCATGGTGGCGCTTTCCGTCAGGATGCCGTTCAAATCAATCTGATACAGCTGGGAAAGGATCGTGCCGGGAGCGTGGAGGTGAGAATCCGTCATTCCTGGCAGCATCATCTTTCCTTCGAGGTCCACCACTTCCGTGGCGTCACTTATGTAAGCCGCGGCATCTTCAGTGGATCCCACAAAAATAATGAGGCCGTCTTTCACAGCCACCGCTTCCGCGAAGGTATCCGCTGCATCGGCGGTGTAAAGCACGCCGTTGAGCCACACCATATCGGCGGAGGGCAGATCGGCGGGAACGGTTTCAGTCGCTGCAGGAGGTTGGGGGGCGGTTGGCGGTGGTGGCATCGGGGCACCTCCAGGAAGCATCAACTGCTGGCCGGGAAAGATCAGATGCGGGTTGGACAGGGCGTTGTACTCCGCAACGGATTCCCAGGACAGGTCATACTGTGCGGCAATCTTCCACAGCACATCGCCGGCCTGGACGGTGTAAGGTGTTTGCGCAAACGAGGCGGACAGGGATCCCAGAACAAAGAGAATGACAATCAGCAGGGCAATGCGTTTTTTCATGAGACAACCTCCTTTGGTGTCATCGTGCGGCCTTTGTGGATGAAGACGGCTTACATCAGGATTTTCGGTGCAGCTGTTGAGTGAGATCACCTCGCTTGTCTTCAAGATTCCGGTAAAGGGGCTTTGGGGAACACATAGAGAAAGAACGGCAGGCCATTAAAGAAAAATTCAGAGAATTCATCGAGATCATTATAACATTTCGTGAAAAGCAAGACAATCGTGAAATAACGGTGGACAGTGGCAGAAGCGATGTTCTGCAGTCATTGATGGTGAGCCCGATACAGGTGTGATACACTGAAAAAAAGAAAATGCAGCCAGTCAGCGAACCTGTTTTCCTGGCGGCAGGCTGTATGAGAATGACAAGGCTTTTTACCGCATCCAGCCGGCAGGAACGCTGCTTTTCCTGCCGTTCATAAAATCAGAACCGGCTAAAGGGAGGAATGTTGTCATGCAACTGCAGCTCATTCGCAATGCCACCGTAAAGTTAACGTATGCCGGCAAATGCCTGCTGATGGATCCATATCTGGGAGAGAAGGGATCCGGGCCGTCCTATGCCGGCAAAAACCACAGCCCTCTGGTGTCTCTGCCCATTCCGCTGGAAACAATTCTGGCAGGGGTGGAGGCGGTGGTGGTGTCACATATTCATTCTGACCATTTTGACACTACAGCCAGAGAAACGCTGCCCAAACAGTTGCCCCTGTTCTGCCAGCCGGGAGACGCTTCGGTGATTCACCAGATGGCGTTTTTGGACGTGATCCCGGTGGAAGAAACCTTTTGGTGGGAAGGGATTCAGATCACCCGGACACCCGGCCGGCACGGATCAGGAGAAGTGCTGCATGATATGGGGCAGGTTTCGGGGTTTTTGTTCCAGGCTCCAGGAGAACCCACCGTTTTCTGGACGGGTGACACGGTTCTCACCGACGACATCCAGACCCTGATCCGACGGGAGTCGCCGGAGGTGATTCTGACCCATTCCTGTGGTGCCGTTTGGGGAGACGGGGTCCTGATTCTCATGGATGATCACCAGACGGTGGAGGTGTGCCGGCTGGCGCCGGACAGCACAGTGATCGCCATTCACATGGAAGCGGTGGATCATGCCACCGTCACCCGGAAGCAACTTCGGGAAACGGCCCGAAGCAGCGGTATTTCTGATGAAAAACTCCTCATTCCTCTCAACGGAGAAACCATTACAAAGTGAAAACATTCCATTTAAAAGAAAAAAATAAGACAAAATGAGATGAAATGTGTTTTTCAGGCAGAAATCGGGAGATTTATCCCGAACACTTGGGTATGTAAAAATGTACAGGCAGTTAATCACTTGAAAAAAAGGAGGAATTCATTATGAATCAAGGCAGTATGAGCAGGAAGCGGTTCGTGTTCGTTTTGGTGATCGCGTTGGTTATCAGCAGTTTCAGTTCCCTGGCCGTCTTCGCAGATGGCCACGAGCAGATGTTGGTATTGTTGCACACCAACGACATGCATGGACGCGTATTTGAAGGACAGTATGATGGTATGGGGCTTCCCAAAATTGGCACATATGCCAATGAGTACAGAGCAATGTATGACAATGTCCTGTTACTTGATGCAGGAGACGCACTTCATGGTTTGCCCATTGCAACACTTGTTGAAGGAGAAAGCATGATTGAACTCATGAACCTGATGGGATATAACGCTATGACAGCAGGCAACCATGATTTCAACTATGGGCAGGAACGGCTTGTGGAATTGGATGAAATGGCTGATTTTCCCATTTTAGCCGCCAATGTGTATAAGGAAGATGGAACCCGGCTGCTGGATCCTTACGTTTTATTCGAATATGAAGGCTTCACAGTGGCGATTTTTGGTCTGGCCACACCTGAAACCATGATGAAAACCCATCCAAACAATGTTATTGGACTTACCTTTGCAGATCCCCTGGCCGAAGCTGAAGCCATGGTGGAAGAACTCAGTGAAATGGCAGATGTCATTATCCTTCTAAGCCATTTGGGCAGTGACGCTGAAACAGAAGAATCACAGCGAAGCACCACCGTGGCAGCAATGGTTGACGGCATTCATGTGCTGGTTGACGGCCACAGTCATACAACCTACGAAGCCGGAGAAATGCATGGTGATACCCTGGTCGTCAGTGCAGGCTATAACGGTGTTAACCTGGGGGTTGTTGAAATTACGATGACAGAGGACGATGTAACAGCAACAGCTTCCTTAATCACCAAGGAAGAAGCGGCTGAAACCGTTGAAGAAGCTGAGGTATTGGCCCTTGCGACAACAATGAATGAAGCCCAGGAAGTATTAATGGCCGAAGTGGTTGGTGAAACCGCTGTGGAACTGGTCGGAGTCAGGGAACTGGTACGTGCCGGTGAAACCAATTTGGGTAACATCATCACAGATTCAATGGTATGGGCCACCGGTGCTGACTTTGCCTTTACAAATGGCGGCGGAATCCGTGTATCCATTGATGAAGGACCAATCACAAAAGGTGAAGTGATTGCAGTGCTGCCTTTTGGGAATGTGGTGGTCACCAAAGAAATGTCCGGCGCTTCAGTACTTGAAGCTTTGGAAGTTGCTTCTGATGCCTATCCGGAACCTGCAGGAAAATTTGCCCATGTGTCTGGAATGACCTACACCATTGACCCCAATCAACCTGCCGGTCAGCGCATCAGCAACGTCACCATCCAGGGCCAGCCGTTGGTACTTGATGAAATGTATATCATGGCTACCAACGATTACCTGGCAGCCGGTGGTGATGAGATGGCCATGTTCGTGACAGCACCTACCCTTTCAGATTATGTTTCCATGGATGAAGCTTTCATGCAGTATTTAGGAGAAATGGGTGTAGTGTCACCGGAAATTGAAGGAAGGATCACCGCTGTAGCACTGGAAGAGCAGCCTGAAATGGAAGAGCCTATGCCGGTAATGCCTGAAATGCCGGTAATGCCTGAAATGCCTGCCATGGAATATGGCGTGCATGTGGTACAGTCCGGGGAAGTGCTCTGGCGGATTGCACGTCAGCATGAAACCAACTGGGAATTCCTGGCTGAACTGAACCAGCTGAGCAATCCCCACCTCATCTTCCCGGGGCAGGAAATCATGTATCCGGCCCACTAAGCCGACAAGAAACCCATAGGAACCAGTAATGATTTCGGTCCCCCGCCTGTTAAACAGGCGGGGGATTTTTGCTGGGACAGAGATCCCTCAAATGGGTATGGGTAAGGAGGGAGTGATATGCCATGAAAATCAACCAAACACTGCTGCACTGGTATCAGGAAGCACTGCCGATAGATTTGAAAGCGATTTTTCAGCTGGAGGAGTGGCAATTGGAACCGGAACTGATCCAGGGAGGAACAACACTTCCGGATGGATTTTCCCGGCTCCGTCACCAGTGCTGGAAACTGCGGCAACATCCAGGGAGAAAAAACTTTGCCGATACCAGTCTGTGGGAAATACAGGAAAAAAGCGTTCTGATGTCAGGAGAAACCCTCGACCGGCTGAACCCGGTCCAACGGGAAGAACTGCTGGAATGCATGATGCTCAGCGCCGCCATTGACAGCGCGGATCATGAGGCCATGGTGATCCTGGCGGAGACACTGACATCCCGCGAATTCACGCGGCCCCTGATGCGGCAGCTGTTCCGAAAACTGGATTCCTTTCACTGCCAAAAATGCCTGCGCCGCCGGCTGTCCGTCATCCTGGAGACACGCGTATCGGATGATGCCCTGCGTCTTACCCTGGAATTGTGGGCGGAGCATCCGGGGGAACGGATGACTGCATCGTTTCAGCATCGGCTGATGGAGCGCTGTTATCCCTCGGAAAAACTGCTGCGCGCGCTGCTCCAGTGTGCCGGGAATAACCGCCATGACGAATGCCTCATGGCAGACTGGCTTCAGGAAACCAGTTTTTCTGACTGCAGCCCCCGGCTGCAGCAGGCCATGATGGACTATTGCGCGAAAATAGCAACGCCACGCATCTTAGGTTTATTGGTGGAGTGGGAAAATGAACTGAGGGAGCGCCGGTTGGTGGAAGATTGGATCCCCGAATATGCATGCCTCTGTCTGACAGAATGCCGGCAGCGTTTGGCCCATTCATCCGATGGGGCACTGGGGAGCGGGAAGGAACCGGTGAAGCAAGAGGTGGATGGGATGGTATTGGCCCAGTTCATGTTTTACGGAGACCTGATGCTGCCGGGCAAAGCCAACAGCGGCGGCATCGCCACCCTGCTGCGCACGTTGGGAGATGCTCTGGTCGGTTATCAGCCGGTGGCACACGCGTATACTTTTATGATGATGCCCTGCGATGAACGGGCAGCTGCCAGTCCATTGACCACCTCGCTGGCGCCGCACCACACCCTGGTCAGGGTACCGGTGTTTTATGACGAGGTCTGCAGTCCGGAACTGTTCCGGGAAAAGGAGTATGATATTCACCACAGCCTGGAGCGGATGATGGATTTACTGGCCATTGATCCGGATATCTATCACATGCGCTATTCAGACAACGCTTCTCTGGCGGCTGCGCTGCTGGCCCAAAAACGGGACAGGAAAGCCGTGTTTACCTTAACTCCGGATCCCCATCGCACTATCCGCACCGTGGAGGAAAGGCCTGTATCCCAGCACGGCCGACGTTTTCCGATGCAGACGGATGAAACCGATCACCTCCTGAGCCAGTTGAACAAGGTGCGGGCAGCGGATGACATCATCAACTGCTGTCAGGGCATCCTGGGGATTGGTTCAGCCGAAATGGCACCGCCGCTGCTGGCGTACTTTCCCCAGCTGGAAGCGACAAAGGGACAGGAGACGCCCCTGTTTCAGATGATTCCGGAAGGAATTCAGCTCTCTTTCAGCATCGATGAACGGATGAGCGACACCGGTCATGAAAAAGAGCAGGCAGCCGTTGATCAGCCGGACTTCCGGCAGCGATTCACTGAACCCACGGGCAAGTACAGGCTTTCGCCGGAACGCCTTCATTTGCCGGTGATTCTGACCGTGGGCAGGCTGGATCCGGTGAAGGGTCAGGTGCGTCTGCTGGAAGCCTGGGGAGATTCGCCTCTGGCAGAAAACTTCAACCTGGTCTTTATCGGCGGCGATCACGTGCGGCCGGACGGCAAAGAAAAGGCCATCCTGGAAAAGATTGATGCACTGATGGAAAAGAATGCTTCTCTGTGCGGCGGATTCTGCCACCTGGAACGCATGGACAACGACGCCCTGCGTCGACTCCAGGAATCGATGGCAGCAGAGCCACCGGCGGAACGCCCACATCTCTATGTATCCCCCAGCCTGAAGGAGGAATTCGGCCTGTCCATCATTGAAGCCATGGCGGCGGGGCTTGTGGTCATTGGCCCCAAAACCGGCGGGGTTGGCAGTTATGTAACTTCAGGAGAGAACGGATTTCTGGTAGACACCCGAGACACCGCCTGTTTGCAGAAAGGGCTGATAACCATCCTGCTGGATCCCGGACGAACAACTGAAGAGTGGCAGGCCATCGCAGCCCGGGGAAAAGAAACCGTCTATGAACGATTTGACATCCGGGTGATTGCCGGAGCATTTGTCCGGTTTTATCAGCAGATAGTGAACCGGTTCGAGCCGAGAGGAGAAACGGGCCATGATTAAACCCGGTACCCACTCCAAAGTGATCCTGCTGATTCCCCCGTTCTATTCGCACTTTAACCCCCTGTTAGCGCTGTCCAAAGCCTTTGCAATGGAAGGGTGGGAAGTGATTGTCGGGACCGGGGAATCGTTTTCGGACCAGGTAAAGGAAGCGGGCCTATTCTTTCAACGGGTGGACATCAGCCGCAACGCCAACACTGGCATTGCGGCCGATACACAGCAGGCGGAGGTCGAACGTCAGCGGCTGGAGGCTTTTTTTGAGGCCACCTATCAGGGGCCGGAAGAAACCCTGCTGATCCAAAGCCTTCACCGTCGGGATGACATGCTCACCGATCCGGAAGGACTCATGCGCCAGATACAGAAACTGGAAGAACTCCACCAGCCGGATTTATGGGTGGTGGACCAGCTTTCCTACGGCGCCACGCTTGCGATGAAATGTCTGAACCTTGCTTTCATTTCCTTTTGTCCGCCGCATCCTTACAGCATTCCAACGAAGGAGACTCTCTTCGGCGTACCCGTCAGGTGGCCGTCTTCCTTCCAGCCTGATCCTGACAAAATGAGGTTACTGGAGAATGCGGCCAGGGAAGCGCGCCAGACCTTCACCGATTTTTTCAACAGCACCCTGGCCCGCTTCGGTCAGCCGGCGTCGGTAAAAAATGCCTTTTCTGAAACCTCACCGCTGGCAGTGGTTTACATGTACCCCCCCGCTCCTGCAGTGCTGATCCGTGATGCGGCCAAAGCGCCGCACCTGGAAGACGACGGCAGGAAGCCACCAAAAACCATCTACGCAGGGCATTGTTTTGAACCGCTGCCGATCCCGGAGGCGTGGCAGGAAAAAATGACGGTCTTCCGCACCTGCCGCCCGCGGATCTTGCTGTCTTTCGGCACGTTTCTCTCCCGCCGGGCAGATCTGCTGGAAAAATCGCTCCGGTGGATTCGGGAAGCGTATCCGGACAGCGGCATCCTGGTGGCGGCAGGCGGCAGTGAGAAAGAGCTGACGCATCTGCAGGATGACCGGACACTGGTGGAAGGGTTAATTCCTCAAAAAACCCTTTATCCGGAAATGGATCTGGTCATTCATCACGGGGGGTGTAACACTTTCACGGAATGTCTGTATTTCGGGAAACCAATGATCATTGTTCCCTTCTCAAGTGACCAGTTTCATATTGCCGCAGATGGGGAACACATGGGGGTGGCAGCCGTGCTGAACCCGCAGGTCATGACCCGCGAAGCCCTGTTCGCTGCACTGCAGGTCATGCTGACACCCGCCTCTGAGCAGGCGCGGTCTCACTGGCAGCGGCTGGTCCAGTCCCGGGGGCCGTCATATGCCTGCCGCGAAGTGATGCAGCACATCGATCCCGGCAGATCATTTTAATGAGTTGGGAGGGAAGGAGACCTTGGCCGCTTTGCTGTCCTATCTTTTTGGCTTTGTCACAGGGATTCTAGTCTTGGAGATGAGCAGAAAATGAAAAAGTGCTTGGGAAATCGAAAGGAGATTTTGATGGATTCGGAGGTATCACTGACGAAAACGACAGACGAACAATACATGGCCCTGGCCCTCGAAGAAGCCCGGAAAGCGTATGTTCTGGGAGAGGTTCCCATTGGCGCCGTAGTGGTGCGCCGGGGAGAAGTCATCGCTCAGGCTCATAACCTGCGGGAAACCCAAAAGTGTGCATCGGCTCATGCGGAGCTGCTGGCCATCCAGCAGGCATGCGCAGTTGCCGGAGGCTGGCGCCTGACGGATACCACCCTCTATGTGACAGTGGAGCCATGTCCCATGTGTGCCGGAGCCATCCTGCAGGCCAGGATTGACCGGCTGGTGTTTGGCGCGTATGATCCCAAAGCGGGAGCCTGCGGATCCGTTCTGAATATTCTCCAGGACGACCGGTTTAATCACCAGGTCATGGTGCAGACAGGGGTGCTGGAGGAAGCCTGCACGGAAATCATGAAGCGTTTTTTCGCCACCTTGCGGAGCAGGCAGCGTCAAAAAACCGGCGGCGCCTAAAAAATGCCTTGCCAAACAGGCGAACTTTCTTTATAATAGAGTGTACGGCTGAGAACAGCAATAGATTTCCGAGTGGATGAACACTGTCGTGGAGAGGTGTCCGAGTGGCTAAGGGGCACGCCTGGAAAGCGTGTAAGGCTTAACGGCCCCGCGGGTTCGAGTCCCGCTCTCTCCGCCATTTTCTTTTTTGGCCTTAAGAGTTGCTGTGCTAGACGGGGAGGTAGCGGTGCCCTGTTGCCTGCAATCCGCTATAGCAGGGTTGAATTCCCCGCCGAGGCCGTGTCCTTGCGGTGCTGCCTTCGACACGTGGTGATGAGGACTGGGTCCCGTGCAACGGAAGCTCATGAACCCCGTCAGGTCCGGAAGGAAGCAGCGGTAAGTGATCCCTTTCGTGTGTTGCGGGCCAGCCTGGTCTGAGCCGGCGATCGGAGTAACGGCTGTGAGGCATTGTCAGAGCGGGGTGCACAGCTCCATATGATATTCAGTCACCACAGGATCACCGAATCATGGGAGATTGACTTATGCGGAAAGCGCCAGGCCGACAGGCCTGCCGCTTTTTTACGTTTTATGGTATCATAATGGTAGAAACTGCATAAGCATTTCTGGAATCCATGAAGAAGACCCAATAGAGTGTACGACAATTGAGGACAATTGAGACAGGAGGAACCTTCCATGAATAAAGAAGTGGATGTCCGGGGCATGAGCTGCCCCATGCCGCTCATTAAAACAAAGAAAGCGCTGGAAAGCCTGACGGAGGGAAGTGTGCGCGCCATCGTTGATAATGAAACCGCCAAAGAAAACATCAGTAAATTTGCCAACAGCATGGCTTACCGCTTTACTGTCTCGGAAAACCAGGGAGATTTTTACATCGACATCTTCAAGGAACTGAAATACAGGGAAATCAAAATGATGGACCTGGAAATGGATCCCCTGCCGCAAGCTGATCTGGTGATCATGATCTCCAAAGACTATATGGGGGAAGGATCGGAAGAACTCGGCAGGATCTTGATGAAAGGCTATCTGTACACCCTGACGGAAGTGGTGCCGTTGCCGAAGACCCTGATTTTTGTCAACAGCGGCGTCAGGCTCACCTGCGCCGGATCCGAATCGCTGACAAACCTGCGAAAGCTCGAGGAGAACGGGGTGGAAATCCTTTCCTGCGGCACCTGCCTCGATTATTTCAAGCTGAAAAGCATGCTCATGGTCGGCGGCGTCAGCAACATGTACACCATTGTCGAGCATCTGAACAAAGCCCGCAATACCATTCAGATTTAACATGATCAATTGGGGAGGAATGGATATGCAGCAATGGCTGCTGGTTTTTGACTCCACTCATCATGCCATCGCCGCAGAATACAGGCTCAAGGAGGCAGCATTACCGGCTGCTGCCTTCCAGATCATTCCCACCCCCCGTCAGATCACCGCCAGCTGTGGGCTGTCCCTGCTGTTCACGGGTAGTATTGAGCCGCGGGAAATGCTTCGTTTGCTGGCAGATCACGATGTGCAGTGGGCTGGACTCTACCGAAAAGAAGAAGACGGCCGAACACCCTGGGTCAGGGTGGAGGTGGAGGGTTGATCCAACCGCTGATGAAAATGGCAGGTTAAACAAACAAATGGTGAAGGAGGACAACTCATGCTGACTGCAACAACCGGGTGGTGGCAGCAACTGACAGAAATGCACCGCCTGCTGACGGAAATGGAAATCATGGGGCGATTTTTCGGGATCGTTTTCCGCGTGATTATCATCCTGGTGTTGGCCCGGGTGGGCATTAAAGTACTGAAATCAGTGGTTGCCCGAATTTTTGCCTCCCGCCAGCACCTGAAAATGACGATGGACGAAGCCCGGGTAAACACGCTGGAAAGCCTGATGACCAGCGTCATCAAATACACGGTTTATTTCATTGCCGGTACCACCATTCTGAATGCGGTAGGCGTTCAGATCGGTGCCATGATCGCCACCGCCGGTGTCGGCGGCCTGGCGCTTGGCTTTGGCGCCCAAAACCTGGTAAGGGATGTGATCACCGGATTCTTTATCCTCTTTGAAAACCAGTTCAGCGTCGGTGATTATGTGGAAGTGGACGGATCAGGGGGCATTGTGGAAGAAATGGCGCTCCGGGTGACCAAAGTCCGGGATTTTAACGGCGATCTCCACATCGTGCCCAACGGGGCCATTACGCATGTGGTGAACAAAAGCAACGGGAAGATGCGTGCCTGGGTGAACATCTCCATTGCCTACGAGGAAGATATTGAGCGGGCACTGGAAGTACTCAGGGAAGAGAGCGAAAAGCTGGCCGCTTCCGACGACAGGATTCTGGAAGGACCCATTGTTCTGGGCGTCACCAATCTGGGCGATTCGGACGTGGTGCTGTCTGCCCTGGCCAAAACCCGACCGATGGAGCAGTGGGCCATTGAACGGGAAATGCGGAAAGCATACAAAATGGCCTTTGACCGCGAAGGCATCGAAATACCGTATCCGCGCCGCGTCGTGTATCAGCGCCAGGACGGGCATGGAGAGAATTCCGGCGCCGATGCCAGGGCCTGATGGCCGTAATGACAAAAAAAGGAGTGATGCGCCATGCCCATGGCTCTGAACGTGGGGGATCGGGTGACGTTGAAGAAAGCCCATCCCTGTGGCAGCAAACAATTCACCATTCTGCGTACCGGCGCCGATTTTAGGATCAAGTGTGAAGGCTGCGGCCACGACATCTGGATTGCCCGGCCGAATCTGGAAAAGCGGATCCGCAAGGTGGAGCCCGGTCCCAGGAGCCAGGAGAACGGAAGCTGATCCCGGGATCAAGCCCATTGTTCCGGGAGCTTTAATAAAGAATCAGGAGGGAATCTCATGACCATTCAGTATGCAGATCGTATGAAGAACCTGCAGGCATCGGTGATCCGGGAACTGCTGAAACTGGCGGAGCGGCCGGAAATCATCTCCTTTGCCGGCGGCCTGCCCGCTCCGGAACTGTTTCCTGTGGAAGCGCTGAAAAAAGTGAGCGTCAAAGTGCTGGAAGAGCAGGGAATGCAGGCGCTTCAGTACAGCGCCACGGAAGGATACAAACCCTTGCGGGAAAAGATTGCCGAGAGGATGGCCCGCATCGGGGTGAAGGCGACACATGACAATGTACTGATTACCAGCGGCTCCCAGCAGGGCCTGGATTTTGCCGGAAAAGTGCTTCTCAATGAAGGAGACATTGTCATCACCGAACGCCCCAGTTACCTGGGAGCGATCATGGCGTTCAAGGCCTACTGTCCGGAGTTTGTGGACATTGCCATGGATAATGACGGCATGGATATGACGGAGCTGGAAAAAATCCTGCGTACCCGGGAGCGGGTCAAATTCATTTATGTCATTCCCGATTTCCAGAACCCCACGGGCAAAACCTGGTCCGTCGAACGGCGGAAGAAACTCATTGAGCTGGCCAACCGGTTTGATGTGCCCATTGTGGAAGACAATCCATACGGCGAGCTTCGCTTTGAAGGAGAAAGGCCGCCGGCGGTGAAATCCTTTGATACCGAGGGCAGGGTGCTGTTCCTGGGCACTTTCTCCAAAACCTTCTGTCCCGGGATGCGACTGGGCTGGGTCCTGGGAGAGGGAGAACTGCTGCAAAAATGTGTGCTGGTGAAACAGGGAGCCGATCTGCAGACCAGCTCTCTCGGACAACGGCAACTGAACCAGTTTATGGAAGACTATGATCTGGACAAGCACATCGAAACCATCAAGGATGTGTACCGCAGCCGCCGGAACGTGATGCTGGGGGCCATGGACGAGCACTTTCCCAAGGCGGAAGGCCTCACCTATGTGTTTCCCAACGGTGGGCTATTCACCTGGGTTGAGATGCCGGAAGAACTGGATGCCCGGGAGCTCTTCAAACTGGCCATTGAGAAAAACGTGGCCTTTGTTCCCGGCGGGTCCTTTTATCCCAACGGCGGTCACGAGAATACCATGCGTCTGAACTATTCCTGTATGTCGGAAGAAAAGATTCAGGAAGGCATCAAACGGCTGGGCGATGCCATGAAAGAAATGCTCTAGGCAGCAGCGCGCCAGAAAGTCAGAGAACCGGCACCAGCAGCGAATAGCGGCTGAGCCGGTTTTTTTAAGGGAAAGAAGCTTGAAAGAGAAGGACTCCGGCCTTCGCTGCCGGCAAGGGGCGTTATCTTCTGCCAATTCAGCTCTGTTGGATGTTTTTACGCAATATTCTCACAAAAACAGGGTAAATAGCATATAATGAAGTCAGTCCCTCCTTCGGTATCTGGAAAGAAAGCGAGGCGGTCCCCGTGCCGGAAATCAGAAAAAAAACCGTGATGAGTGCCATTGATATCGGCTCTTATTCCCTGAAAATGATGATTGTTGAGGTGGATGAGACGGGGCAGGTGCGCACCATTGAACGTTTATCGAAGCCTGCTTCCCTGGGGAAGGACACTTTTTCCATGGGGAAAGTCAGTTATGAGACCGTGGAGGAAGCCTGTGACATTGTGACCGGGTTTCAGCACCTGATGCAGGAATATCAGTCGAAGCATTACCGGGCGGTCGCCACCAGCGCCATCCGCGAAGCCCAGAACCGTGACTACCTGGTGGACCAGATCAAACTGAAAACCGGGCTGAAGGTGGAAGTGCTCACCAATACCCAGGAACGTTACCTGACCTACAAAGCCATCCGTGAAAACCTGCCGGAGCACCAGATCATCCGCAATGACGGGGTTATGGTGGTGGAAGTAGGCTCCGGCAGCATCGAAATGACCCTGTATCACAAGGGCCGCCTGCAGCGCACACATAATATCAAGCTGGGCCATCTGAGGCTCCGGGAACTGCTCTCGAGCCTGGAAGAACGAACCCAGGATTTTCCGGCCCTGCTGGATGAATACATCGAAAGCAACCTGGACATTCTGAATTTTATCAAGGACCGGTATGAGCTGAAACATTTTATTGCCCTGGGCAGTGAAATGCGCATCATCAGCAAACTGTGCAACCAGACGGAGAAAACAGAACGGCTGCGGGAAATTCCGATGAAAAATTTCCAGCGCTTTTTCCGGAAAATGATTCATAAACCCACTCCCCTGCTGGCCAAGGACTACGGGCTGCCGCCGGATATGGCCGCCACCCTGCTGCCGTCCATGATGGTACTGAAGAAGTGCCTGGAAATGACAGAGGCCGACAGGCTGTACACGCCGCAGATATCTCTGGCCGACGGCATTGTTTCTGATTTCATTGACCAGCGGTTTAAAACGGAGCGATTGCAGGAATTCCAGGACGATGTGCAGGAACTGGCGTTAGCCCTGTCCCGCAAATACCATGCTGATACCGCCCATGCCGGGGACGTGGAAGAAAAAGCGGTGGTTCTTTTTGATACGCTGAAAAAAACCCATGGCATGAAGGAAAAGGAAAAATTTCTGCTGCGCCTGGCCGCCAAACTCCATGATATCGGTAAATTCATGAACCTGAACAAGCATTATATTCATTCCTATAATACCATCAAAGCTTCGGAGATTCTGGGACTGTCTGAGGAAGAACTGGAAATCGTCGCCAACGTGGCCCGCTACCATTCCTCACAAGTCCCACAGCAGACTCACCCAAACTACTGGACCATGCGGCCCCGTGACCGCGTGGTGACGGCAAAGCTGGTGGCCATTATCCGGATTGCCGATGCGCTGGACCGGAGCCACCGGCAAAAGATCAGCAACCTGAGGGTGCAGGTGCAGGACCATGACATGATTATCCGTGGCGAAGCGTCGGAGGACACCCTGCTGGAGGAATGGACCTTTGAAGTGAAATCCGAGTTTTTTCAGGAAGTGTTTGGGATCCGCCCGCAACTCAAAGTGAAAAGGATGATAGCCGATGAACAGACCCCTTGACGCCTTTGTCTATCACAGCGAACACTTTATCAACCGGGAGCTGAGCTGGCTGGAATTTAACCACCGGGTACTGGAGGAAGCCAGGGACAAGCGCAACCCTATTTTTGAGCAGATGAAGTTTCAGGCCATCGTGAGCTCCAACCTGGACGAGTTTTTCATGGTACGGGTGGCTTCGCTGAAAGAACAGGTCAATGCCGGGTATGACAAACCGGACCCATCAGGCCTCCCCCCAAAACAGCAGTTGAAGCGGATTTCACAAAGAGCCCACCAGATGACCGTGGACCAGTATAACACCTTCAATAAAAGCCTGATGCCCCGGTTGAAGAAAAACGGGTTTCGCATTCTGAAGAAAAAGAAGCTGAATGAACAACAGATGGCTTACGTGGAAGACTATTACCGCAAACAGATCTATCCGGTACTGACCCCGATGGCGGTTGATTTTTCGCGCCCCTTCCCCCTGATTCTCAACCGCAGTCTGAACATCGCCCTGCTGGTACAGGAGAAAGATGAAGCGGTTCCCACCTTTGCGACGGTCCAGGTGCCGGCCATGCTGCCACGTCTGGTGGAACTGCCATCCGGTGAGCCGGGAGCGAAGGACTTCATGCTGCTGGAAGATGTGATGGTGCTGTTCATGGAGCGCCTGTTCACCGGCCATGAGATGTTGTGCGCCCATCCCTACCGCATCACCCGGAACGCCGATCTTTCCATCGAAGAGGAAGAAGCCAAAGACCTGCTGATGGAAATCGAGAAATCCGTCAAACGCCGCCGCTGGGGTGCGGCCATCCGCCTGGAAGCGGACATGCGCATGGACGAACGGCTGCTGGAAATATTGAAAGAATCACTGGAAATTCACAAAGGGGAAATCTACTTAATCAACGGGCCGCTTGACTTGACTTTTCTGATGAAAGCTTATAACACACCGGGGTTCAGCCATTTGAAGTATCCGGATTTCGAACCGGTGATGCCGCAGGACTTTCAGGAGGAAGGATCCATCTTTGACATCATCGCCGCGAAAGACCGGTTCCTCCATGTCCCCTATGACAGTTTCGAACCGGTGATCCGGTTTGTTCATGAAGCGGCAGAGGACCCGCAGGTACTGGCCATCAAGCAGACCCTTTACCGGGTCAGCGGCGATTCTCCCATTATCAGCGCCCTGGCGGAAGCTGCCGACCGGGGAAAACAGGTGACGGTGCTGGTGGAAGTCATGGCCCGTTTTGACGAAGAAAACAATATCCAGTGGGCCAAAAAGCTGGAGCAGGCCGGCTGCCATGTCATTTACGGGCTGGTGGGACTGAAAACCCATTCCAAGATCACCCTGGTGGTGCGGAAAGAGGAAGGCCGCATCAAGCGGTACATTCATTTGGGAACAGGCAATTATAATGATACAACGGCGAAACTGTATACCGACATGGGCATTTTCACGGGCAGTGAACAGTATGCCGCCGAAGCTTCCGCCTTTTTCAATATGCTTACCGGGTTCTCCGATCCGCCGGACCTGTTTAAGCTGACGGTGGCTCCCCTGAACATGCGGGAAACCTTTGCAGAACTCATTCGCCAGGAAGCAGCGTCTGCCCGTCAGGGAAAAAAAGCGCGCATTCGCGCACAAATGAATTCGCTGGTGGATCAGGACATTATTTGTGAACTCTACGATGCTTCACGGGCCGGCGTGACCATTGAACTGCTGGTCCGCGGCATTTGCTGCCTCCGGCCGGGAATTCCCGGCATCAGCGATAACATCACCGTCCACAGTATTGTGGGGCGTTTTCTGGAACATCCCCGCATTTTTTATTTTGAACAGGAGGGCCGGCGCCCGGTGTACCTGTCCAGTGCCGACTGGATGAGCCGGAATCTCGACCGGCGGATCGAACTGCTTTTTGAGGTGGAAGATCCGGATATCCGGAGTCAGGTACTGGAAATTTTAAAAGTACACTTTGCAGACACGCTTAAAACACGGATGCTGCAGCCGGACGGCACGTATAAGCGGGTGGACATGCGCGGACGGGAGCGGCTGGAAGCGCAGCTGTATTTCTGCGAAAAGGCCCGGGAAATGGACAAACGACAGCGCCAGGCCGCCTCAGCGGCTATTGTGTTTGAACCGATTTTGTCCGCGGATAAGCTGCCTACCTAAGAACACACTGATCATGAAAGAGGGAAACCAATGAGCAAAAAAATCGCCATCATTGACCTGGGCTCCAACTCTGTTCGCATGCTGCTGATGAAAGTCTTCGACGACGGCTCCTATAAAATGCTGGATGAGGTCAAGGACATGGTGCGCCTCAGCCAGGGAATGGGAGAGGAAAACACCCTGAAGCCGGTGCCCATCAAGCG
>JAWSUV010000012.1:0-36302 GCA_033549305.1 Bacillota bacterium
CATGCGGGCGCCGGCGGCAATGGCGGTGTCGGTGACGATGTTTCGCTGGCCGTCAGAGGTCCAGGCGATCAGGATCGACTCCTCTTCCCGCCAGCTGGTGCCGATCATGTCCATGTTGTAGACAGCTACGATTTTTTCCAGTTCTTCTTCCGGCAGGCTGGCGACATAGGCATAGGCACCCACCAGGCCGATTTCTTCTGCTCCCAGGAACACAAACCGCACTTCGCGGGAGGAGTTGTCTCCCCGCAGGATGCGGGCCATTTCCAGGTTGCCGGCAACGCCGGAGGCGTTGTCATTGGCGCCCGGTGCATTGGCTGCGCTGTCCAGATGAGAGGTGAACAGGACGATCTGGTCACTGGCTTTTTTATTGTTGGTGGGTTTGTAGCCGATGACGTTGGGCGAGGTGGCGGTGGGGGTGACTGTTACCGCCATATTCATGACAACAGGTTCTTCCTCTAGGATCTCCAATAACGCCAGTCCATTTGCCCGGCTGATTCCCAGGACCGGTATTGAGTAATTCGCTCCCAACGTGCCGGATGTTGCTGCAGATCCTGTGTTGTTGAAGATAATGACGCCAATTGCTCCATTATCGATAGCATTCTGGGTTTTTAATCCAAATGTAATCGCTCCCCGTTCAATTAAGGCAATGTTTCCTTCCACGTCAGCTGGAAAATCGTCATCTTCGATGCCAAGACCGCAATACACAATTTCAGCTGTGATGCCAGATGCCTCTGTCACACCTGAACCAGTAAAACTTCCTGTTGGATAGCTTTGCTCCATCGGCGAAATCTGGCGGAGACTTCTATTCACAGTGGTTCTGCTGACAAACTCCTGAATTTCCGCTTCATACCCATAGCTGATCAGGGTGTCGTAAATGTACTGGGCGGCTTCCCATTCGGCAGGCTGGCCTGCCACCCGGGGGCCGATGTCTTCACTGAGCACGCGGATATGCTCCACCATTCGGTCTTCATCCACGCGGGCGGTGATGCGCTGGTCAAAGGCATTCCAGGCGGGTTCTGCCGGTGCCGCAAAGGTAAAGACACTCAAGAACAACACCAGGATCAGGCTGAGGCTGATGATTCGCTTTTTGTTCATTCACTGTTCCTCCCATTCTACTATTGATGTTTGATGTCATCTTCTGAATCTTTTGTTGGCCGGTTTTCGGTTCTGAAAGGGTGACAGTTCAGGTTTACAGATCCTCACCGGACAGGATTTCGATGTTGACAGGTTCCAGATCCTGGTAATCCTTCATGAGCGGTCGTTCCACTCCCTGACGGATCATGCTCTTGATCAGGTTAGGCGTTTCTGGTCGGACGACATCATGCGAAGCGGCAGCGATGATTTCCACTGCCATCAGCAGTCTTTCGGGGCTGACGCGGTCAAAGGTGTCGTAGGGCTGGTGGTACCAGGGCTCCAGTGCAATCGTGACCGGGTCGCGGTAGATGAAGTTGACAGCTGCAATGCCCACTTCAGCAAATGCCACGTGGTCACTGGCTCCGCGGTAGTAGGGCATGCGGACCAGGTCGGCATATCCAAGTCTCTCAGCCGCTTCCAGTGCCGTAAAGGAAACCAGGTTGTGCTCGGGATTATTGGTGAAGCCTGTCAGCACATTGGCAAACAGGGTTGTCTGGTCGGGTCCTGCGGTGCCGATCATGTCCATGTTGTAGTTGGCCACGGTGCGGCTGATTTCGTCGGCAGACATCTGATTGACATAGTACCTGGAGCCCACCAGGCCCACTTCTTCCGCGCCACAGGCTAAGAACCTGATTTCGGTGTCGATGGGCATGCCGGAATAAATCCGGGCCAGCTCCAGCAGCCCGACGACGCCGGTGCCGTTGTCGCTGGCTCCCGGAGCCGTTGGCACCGTATCGTAATGGGCAGAGAAGATGACGATGTTGCCGGAATCGCGGTTGCGGTTGTTGGGCTTTCGGGTGGCAATGACATTCCAGGAGGTATCAAATTCTTCCGTACGCAGGTTTACCACCACATTATCACCTTTGAGCAGTTCACCTGTTTCCTCATTTAAGGTGACATAAGGTATGGTAGCGGCAGTACCAACATTTGCAGTAAAGATCCGCCAGTCGTTGTTCTGAATGATGACGCCCACTGCACCGGCTGCTGTGGCCCGGGTCAGCATGTTGGCAAAGGTTTCCTGCCCGCGTTTGATCAGGGCGATGTTTCCTTCCACTTCGGCGGGAAAATCGCCGACGCCGCCCATGCCGCAGTCAATCACCTGGGCGGTGATGCCTTCAGGGCCGGTAAGCACCGCATTGTTCCGGTTACCGCCGATCCGCACGTCAATTTGTTTTTCGTCCGGTTCCAGCATGGTCATGTAGGCAACACGGTTGCGATAATCAAAAGGCTGGATTTCCACCTCATAGCCGTATTTTTCCAGTTCTTTCGCTATGAACCTGGCAGCTTCGTATTCTTCCGGTGAACTGGCCACCCGCACGCCAATGTCATGAACCAGGTAATCCAGGTTGTTCATCATCCGGTCAACGCTGATACGCGAGACAATCCACTGGTCAAAGGCGGTAACAGAGGGAGATGCGAACACGGAACCGGCCATGGAAAGAATGAGCAGACATACCAATAGGACACTGATCTGTTTTCTACCTCTCATTGTTTTCCTCCTTCGTCATACACTTGTGAGATTCCCGTCAACTTCGAATCATGGCGCATATGCTGGCTTTGATCCACCCCCTTTCAGTTGATTCACTGGCTGTCACATCACCACCCTGTATCAGTTGATTGTAAATTCTGTCAAACTTGGATACCTGAAAACAGAAAGTATCTTATTAACTTTGCAAATAATGTGCCATCCGGAAAGCGTTGCAATTAAAGGATTGTTAGGGTAGTAATCTTTTAATGATGGAACGAATTCAAGACATTATCGGGAAAAAGTGTCGAGACCGTTGTAATATGTGCCGTTTGATCCGGTTTGAAATCAATCCTCATGGTTTGCTGATGTTCCATGCATGAAAAAACAGCATCCCGGAATTCAGGGTGCTGTTTAGTGGTTTCTTCGCTTTACAGTTCATTTGTCATCTTATACTTTTTCATCCGGTTGATCAGCAGTGTGTGGGTTACACCAAGGTTTCTGGCCGCCTCGCGTATGCTGCGGTGCTTTTTCAATGCCTTTTGGATCATTTCCTTTTCAACTTTCTCCACGGTGGCCTGCAACGGCTGCCCTTCATCGAACTGCCTTCTGAATGTCGGTTCATTGAATTGCAGGAGGTCCACGTGAATATGGTCTGTCTCGGCGACGGCAACAGCCCTTTCGATCATATTCTGCAGTTCCCGTATGTTGCCCGGCCACTGGTATTCTTTTAGTTTTTCCAGTGCCTCGGGATCGATTGACAGGATCTTTTTTTTGTATTCCTGAGAATAGCGCCTGATGAATTCTCCGGCCAGTACTTCGATGTCTTCCCTGCGTTCACGAAGGGGCGGAACCGTCAATGTAAACACATTGATCCGGTAGAACAGGTCCAGGCGAAACTGGCCGGTTTCCACCATATTTTTGATATCCCGGTTGGTGGCCGTAATAATGCGCACATTCACCGGTATTTCATGGCTTCCGCCAAGTTTCCGGATGGTTTTTTCCTGTAGTACCCGCAGCAGCTTAACCTGAAGATGTGCGGGCATCTCGCCAATTTCATCCAGGAAAACGGTTCCGCCGTTGGCGAGTTCCAGCAGTCCTGTTTTGCCCTTTTTCTTCCCGCCTGTAAAAGCGCCCTCATCGTATCCAAAAAGCTCGCTTTCCAGCAATTGGTCCGGAATGGCTGCACAGTTTAAGGCAACAAAGAGTTTGTGGGACCGCCGGCTTTCGTTATGACTAGCCCGGGCAAAGAGTTCTTTTCCTGTCCCGCTTTCACCCAGGATCAATACGGGTGAGTCGGAACGGGCATAGATTCTGGCCTGTTTGATGATTTCCCTGAGCTTATTGCTGCCGCCATAGATGTCTTTGAAGGTAATCGGATTGTCGAACCGCTTGTTTTTGTATATTTCCCTGATTTGGCGCATGTCTTCAAAGGTGATCATGTATGAAGAGATGATTTCATCATCACTGGTAATGGGGCTGATCCATACATAATACGTGTTGGTTCTGATCCTTGCTTCTCCCTTTTGTGTGTGTTTGTTCCTCTGAGCTTTGCTCAGAAGCTTCCTGATTGTGTTCGTTTGATCAAATTCATCATCTGCCTTGCCAATTTCGTCCCCTTTTTTCAAGCGCAGAATATTTTTGAAGGCATATTTGTTGATATATTTGATCTTGGACTCTTTGTCAACGATCACAATTCCCTGTGGGATGCTGTTCAGGACAGAGTTCACTTCCAGCTCTTTTTCTTCCAGCATAATAAAATCGACTTCCTGGACTCTCTTGACTCCCGAAATACTCAGAAAATCCTTTTTCATTTGATGCCAAGTTTCGGGAGACGGTGTTGAAAATTTCACATAGATGACATGGGTATACACTTCCATCCAGATGATATTGATGTGATGCTTCACAAAAACTCCTGATATGTCATGTGCCATTTTCGGCCGGTCAGTCGTCAGAATTTTGATCCTGGAGTCACTCATCCGACATCGCTCCTTTTACACTATGAGCCAGGTTATTGACACAGGATTCGAATATTCCACATGTGTTCCGGGATTATCGCTGCTTTTCTCTTTATGCCTGAAAGAAATTTAGGATCCAAAAAAAGCAGGTTGGCAAACCTGCTTGCAGTTCTCTACAAGAGATTTGAGGTAACCGGCTGCCCTGGCATCAGCTGTAGGCCCTTGGCTTTGCGTCCCCATCTTTCGGTGGGTTTGCCTTTCACACATATTGAATTATCTTAACATGATTATACACGATCATCTGAATTTTGAATAGTCCCAAAACGATGCCAGGATGATCCTTATCCCTATGATTCCCTCATAATATGCGTATGGGAAGTAATCAGTCCTGCTGCTGCCTCTGACAGTTTCAGCTGTCATGGATCTTCTCAGAAAGATTGCTGCCACTATTTTCCTGCCCGCTCTCTTCTTCCTCCCATTCCGGCAGGCCGTAATAGCGGGGCTTGTAGGTGCCCACCAGCCGGCACACTTCGTCCTTGATGTCGTTGGCGTCCAGGTGGTGGAGCTTATCGTAGAGTGCCTGCACCTGGAGGTTGAGCATCGACCAGTCGCTGGCGGGGGGATGTTCGACGAAGATTTTTTGGTGGGCGGTGCCTTCGAGTCCGCTCGAATCAAGCAGGAGCTCTTCGAAGAGCTTTTCGCCGGGGCGCAGGCCGGTGATTTGGATGGGGATCTCGATGCCGGGGGCAAATCCGCTGAGGCGGATGAGGTTTTTGGCCAGGTCCATGATTTTGACGGGTTCGCCCATGTCGAGTACGAAGACTTCGCCGCCTCTGGCCAGGGCGCCGGCCTGAATGACCAGCTGGGAGGCTTCGGGGATGGTCATGAAAAAGCGGGTCATCTCCTCGTGGGTCACGTTGACAGGACCGCCGGCGGCGATCTGGCGCTGGAACAGGGGCACGACGCTGCCGCTGGAGCCCAGCACGTTGCCGAAACGGACGGAGACGAACCGGGTCTGGCTGATCTCATCCAGGGACTGGACCAGCATTTCGGCCAGGCGTTTGCTGGCGCCCATGATACTGGTGGGGTTGACGGCCTTGTCGGTGGAGATCATGACAAAGCGTTCGGCGCCGAACCGGTGGGCGTATTCGGCCATGTTGCGGGTGCCCAGCACGTTGTTTTTCACAGCCTCTTCGGGGGTGAGCTCCATGAGGGGCACGTGCTTGTGAGCGGCAGCGTGGAACACCACCTGGGGCTTGTGATGGCTGAACAGCCTGTTCAGCTGAGGCCGGTCGCGCACGGAGGAAATGACGGGCACCAGATCAATGGTGGGGTGCGTGCGCTTCAGTTCCTGGTGCAGGTCGTACAGGTGGTTTTCGTAAATGTCCATCATCACCAGCTGTTTGGGGTTGAAGGAGGCGATCTGCCGGCAGAGCTCGCTGCCGATGGAACCGCCGCCGCCGGTGACGAGGACGACTTTGTTTTCGAGATAGGCGGCCATGGCGGCCAGGTCGACGCAGACGGGCTCGCGGCCCAGGAGATCCTCGATGGCGACATCGCGGATGTCCTTGACGCTCACCTGGCCGTCCAGCAGCTCGTAGATGCCGGGAATGATGCGCACTTTTTTGCCGGTGGCGGTGGCCTGCTCGACGATATGGCGCATCTCGCGCCGGGAGGCGGAGGGAATGGCCACGATGATTTCGTCAATGCCTCTTTCTTCCGCCAGGGAATTCATGGAACGTAAGGGGCCCAGAACGGGCACGCCCATCAGGCGCTGACCCTGTTTGGCGGGATCGTCATCCACCAGCGCCACGGGACGTCCCTGGCGGTAGTGGAGGCCCTGGAGCTCGCGGATGATGGCGGCCGCGGCTTCGCCGGCGCCCACGATCATCAGGTTCCTGACAAAGAGGTGCCTTTTGAACAGGCGCTTAAAGTTCAGCCGGTTGCCCTGCATGGTGCTGCGCAGCAGCCGGTAGGTGAAGCGCATGCCGCCGATGAGGGCCATGTCAAGGACGATGACGAGCACCATGACGCTGCGGGGCAGGGTACGGCCGGTCAGGGTCATGAGGGTGATGGTGGCGGTGTTGGCCAGGATGACGGCCAGGATGATCTGGAGCATTTCCTGCATGCTGGCGTAGCGCCAGAGGCTGCGGTAAAGGCCCATGACAAAAAAAGCGGCGAGTTTGACGCAGATGATCAGGATCATGGCGTTCAGAAAAACGAACCAGGCATCCGTGCCGCCGGGTTCTGTGGTGAACTGGAAATCGAAACGGATGGCGAAAGCCAGTATGTAGGAGAGGATGATCAGCAGCATATCCAGGATCACCAGGATGGCCTGTCTGTTACGCAGCGAAAGATTTCGGGTCATGGTTCCACACCTTTTGAGTTAATTAAAGTAATGTTCATTTTTTTGAACGCATCTTCATTCTATGATTGATTAATTATTGTGTCAATATGTATCATCCATTTTGGGAACAAATGTTTATATGTTCCACCGTTTGTTGAAAAATGTGTAAAAAACGCCTGCCACCTGTAAGGATGGCAGGGAAGTCTGAAAGGCAGGAATCTGCCGGGGCTTAGTCTGCGTAGTATTCGTTGTACTGGTGGTAGCGGTAGTAGTAGGCGCCGGTGGTCTTTTTGCTGATTTTGGTGAGAACGGCGCCCAGCATGTTGGCGTTGACCTGGCGCAGGCTTTTCATGGCCAGCTTGGCCATTTCGATATGGGTTTCGCCGGCGGCCAGCACCAGGACGGTGCCCTGGGCGTAGCGGGCCAGGATGGCGGCGTCGGTGATCTGCCCCACGGGCGGGGTGTCAATGATGATGTAGTCGTAGCTCCGCTGGAGGCTGTCCAGCATGTGCTGCATTTTCTGCGACTCCAGGATCACGGAGGAATGCGGCGGCAGCGGACCGCTGGTGATGACGTGGAGATTCTCGATGCCCTTGACGGGTTTGATGACCTGGGGCAGCAGGGAGTGGCCCACGATGTAGTCGCTGAGGCCCATGTCGTTGACCAGGTCGAAATGGTGGTGGAGCTTGGGCTTGCGCAGGTCGGCCTCGATGACCAGCACGCGCTTGCCGATCTGGGCCATGGCCACGGCCAGGTTGACGGTGACGGTGGATTTGCCGTCCATGGGGCCGGCGCTGGTGACGACGACGGTTTTGATGGGGTCGTCGACGCTGGAGTAGCGGATGCCCGTGCGCAGGGCGCGGAAGGCTTCGGAGGCCGGGTTTTTGGGGTCGTGGAGGCTGATGAGGGTCTTGGAGAAAACGCCATTGCCGTAAGGGCTTGACTTTTCATCGGTTTCGACGGCTGCCGCCGTTTTTTTCTTCCTGTTGGAACCATTCTTCCCCCGTTTTTCTCCCTTGAAGACGGGAATGCCTGCCAGCAGTGGAATCTGGAGGTGGCGCTCGATGTCCTTGTCGCTTTTGATGGTGCGGTCCAGGTATTCCAGCATGAACACAAGAAAGACGCCCAGCATGAGGCCCAGCACACCGGCGATGGCGATGTTGAGCAGGATGTTGGGTTTGACAGGGATCATGGGCAGTTCGGCGGCATCGATGACCTGCACGTTGCGTATTTCAATGATTTCGGCGGCTTTATCGATGATGACGGACCCCAGGGCGTTGGCCACGTCCATGGCCTGCCTCGGGTCGGCGCTTTCAAAGCTGATGGTGAACATGCGCGAATCGCGCACGGTGGCGACGCCCACCTGGCTGCGGAAGGCGGTGATGGGCATGTTCAGGTTCAGGTCGTCCAGCACTTCACGGGCCACGAGTCGGCTGAGGATGATTTCGCGGTAGTCGGTGACAAGGGACTGGCCCAGATTCAGGTCGCCCACGTTGATGGGGCCCACCCGGTTGTCTTCCTTGCCCACAAACAGCGAGGTTTCGGCGCGGTAGATGGGGGTGAGCACCTGGGTGGAGACATAGAAGGCGGCGCCCACAGCGAGAAGGAAGATCAGGGCGATAACCCACCAGCGCACGCGGAGCAGGTTGAGAATTTCGCGCAGGTCAAGTTCCTGCTCGTCGTATTCGTAGGCAGGATTTTGGAAGTATGGCTGAGTTGGCGGTGCTTGCGGCTGGTTTTCAGGCTGCATGGGTGCTTCCCTCCTGGGCGTGGGCATTGGTGGTTCCAGTCCGGCATGAAAGGCCGGTTCAATTCAACGGCGGAGCTTTGTAGGCTGTGCAGCTTATTGTAGGCTGTGCGGCTTAATGCTTAATAAAAGGCGATGTGCTGCAGGATGCGGCTGATGACGCCGCGGGGCTGTTGTTTTCGCGGCAGGGGCTGGGGAACGTCCAGTGGCTCGTCGGCCAGGACGGCTTCCGGGTTGGTGTCAAAGAGGCGGGCGGTTTCGGTTTCTCCGAGCCACTGGGCCGTCTGCCTGCGGGCACCGGCCAGTTTTGGCGGGCGGCTGCGGGGCGAATGGGCGTCGGAGGCAATAAAATGGGCGCGGCGCGTGGTCAGGAGGTCTTTGGCGACATCCTGGGCTTCGCGGCCGTTGTGGCCGGTGACGGAAGCCGCATTGAGCTGCAGCAGGCAGCCCAGCTGGAGAAACGGATCGATGACGGCCGGATTTTCCAGCACCTGGGCGTTTCGTTCCGGGTGGGCGATGATGGGCGTCCAGCCGTCGCTGATGAGCCGTGCCAGGATGGCGGCGGTGTCGGGCGGAATACTGGTAAAGGGCAGCTCCACCAGCACGTACCGGCTGCCGTTCAGGGGCAGGGCGAGTTCCTGGATCAGGGCATCGGCGGTGTATTCATCCAGAGTGATTTCGCTGCCGGTGAGCAGGGTGATGGGAATGCCGTGCTGCTTGGCAATGTTTTTGACATTGAAAAGTCGCCGGCTCAGGTTCACCGGTGTGGTGGCGATGGCGCCGTGGATATAGTGGGGCGTGGCCACGATGGTATGAATGCCTTCTTCGGCGGCCTGCTGAAGCATGGCCAGGGTGTCGGCCTCGTTTTTGGCGCCGTCGTCGAGGCCGTAGAGGATGTGGGAGTGCAGATCGATCATGGGGTATGGCTCCTTGTTTGATGGAGGATAACATCTTAAAATACCATTAAAAAACACGACACAAAAAATACCATATAAAAGTTGAAGAAAATCTGGTCTGCTGCAGAAAATTCCTGCCTGCTTCCTCAGCTATTATATCATGAAACGGAGGTCAGGTGACTAGCCAAATAAAAGATGTTCATAGGTGACGAACAGTTCCTTGGCCCGCTCGTATTCGGCTGCGTTGAGGCGGCTGCGGAGGTAGGTGCGCAGGGCGTCTTCCATGGGAACATCCTGGGCGACGCGGCGCTCAAGAATGTCATTGATATGATTCATGTCCAGCTTGCCGATGATGGCGCGGAAATCGTCCAGGTCTTCGTCGGCGATCAGGTCGCGGTTTTCTTCGATTTTAGCCTCCACCCAGGTCTGGTTGGTGAGGTCGGCCTCTGCCAGGAGGTTGTCGGGGGTGCCTGAGTTGCCGTCCATGCCGGCGCGGGCGTTGGCGGGAGAGTCGGTGGGTTGAGCAGGATTGTTCAGGGCAGGCTCATCGGTGGTGCCTGGATTGCCGTCCATGCCGGCGCGGGCGTTGGCGGGAGAGTCGGTGGGTTGAGCAGGATTGTTCAGGGCAGGCTCATCGGTGGTGCCGGTGCTGTCTGACACCGGCGTGTCGGGGGCCGGATCAGGTGTGGATGGGTCTTCGCCGGTGCCTGGAGGCAGCATGACAGGATTACCGGCGTCAGCTTCCGCATCCGGTTGGCCCGTTACCGGAATGGCTTCGGTATCTTCGCCCGGGTGAAGAAGGGCAGGGATGGCCAGCCCGGCTGCAGCTGCCAGCAGGAGAACGGTCAGGACGATGATGATTTTGATGTGTTTTCGCTTCATAGGTATTCTCCAGTGGCAACTCATGCATTATTTGTGGAAGGATATGCCAGGTGCTCATATAAAGGTTTGTTAAATGTCTGGTAAAAAGCCAATGGACTTAGCGGCTGGAGCTGGCTAAGCCCATTGGAAGTGGTTTTAATTCTACTCAGAAGCTCTTCAGAATGCTTATGTGTCAGCTTTTCAGGTTCTTTGTTTATCGATCCATGACACTGTCATATACGACGAAATAATACGGTGTTGCACCGATTTCCACAATGATGTACTTGCCTGCCAAGCTTCCCAATGTCAGTTCGCTGTATGAAGCGTATACTCCATTAAACGAATGGATATTGACAAGATCCACAATGGCTTGTCTGATATTAATGTAATTCTCGAGCACATTGGATTCAGTCGGACTTTCTACCACAAAATCATCCGGAAATGCAAACCTTGTTCCGATTACAAAATCATCCTGGGCAAATGGCACTGTAACTTTTGCTATGGTTAGTTTTTGAGATTTTAATGCATCAAAGATGTCTTTAATATCATATGCATCCTGCAGGTTAACATTTTCCTGTCCATCTTTTATTGTCGCCGAAATCACTTTTTTATTATCAATTACTTCAGACTTGATGTCCATCGTGGTAAGATCAGCTGCTTCCCTTGTGGCAGCGAGAACTTTCTCATCCAGTGTGGGCGTGGGCGCCGGTGGTGTTGATGGCCCAGGTCCACCACCGCCAGGGCTTGGCGCAACCGGTTTCGTAACGGTGTCGGCATACTTAATGGATCTTCTCTCGTCGCCGCCGTCCCGTCTGACAATTCCATGTCCATCCACTTTTAAATTTACGGAGTGGGAGGTCAGACGATTGAATTCTGTCTCTTCGCTGAGGTTCAGGGTGACACTTTCAGCTTCCTCTTCAACAATGATCTCGCCTACTGTGGTTTTCCCTTTGAATGAGATGTCTATATAGCTGGCCAGGACGGTGATTTTCTCAAAATTTCCTTCAAGAATGATTTCTGTTCTGTCGAGGGCTGCTCCGTTGACGGCTTCGGTGATGATGACATGGCCGCCTTCGGCGTTAGTATAGACGATGCGGACATTGCCGCCATCTTTTTCGATGATGATTTCATTGTAGATACCGCCGTCGATGTAAATGCTGTCCATGCCCCCGCCGCGCACATAGGTGGTGCCCTGAACGGTCATGTTGTTCAGGGTTACGGAGCCTTCGCCCACTTCCTCTGCGATGATCAGGTCGCCGGTGATCACATAGTTGCGCAGGGTGACGTCTTCTGCTGACACCACAACATCATTGTTAATGGTGCCCGGTCTTGTCGGCGGTCCAAAGGTGCCTGCTTCCGCAAAGACAATGGGTTCAATCGTCGGATCAACAGGTATTACAACAGTGCCGGGCATAAAGACAGCGCTGCGGGTAACCGGATCCCAGGTGTATGCCACATCGAGGGCGCGGGCCAGGCGGGAAACGGGGATCATGGTGCGGCCCAGGCCGCCGCCGATGTCCTTGATCACGGCCACGGTGTCCATTTCGTCAAAGAACAGGCCGTTTTTAAGCAGAGTGGCGCTGCCGATGACCATGGTGATGACGTCATCGCCGCTGGTAACGGTCACGGTGCGGGTACCCGGATCCCAGTGAACTTCGGCACCCAGGGCGCGGCTGACATGGGCCACCGGCACCATGATGCGGCTGTCCTGTATGTAGGGTGCGACGTCCATGGCGTAGTTGGTGCCATCGACGGTGTAGATGGTTTGGTTGAGGGCAAAGACCACTTCGGAGGTGACAATCTCTTCTTCCACCGCTACCTCAGGGTCGGGTTCTTCAGCATTTTCCTCTGTTTCCAGCGCGGCGTCCGTCGCCTCGTTCGTGTCAGCTTCGTCAGCAAAAGACGTTACGGGAAACACGGTAAGGGCCAGGATCAGGATAAGTGCCCATGTAAGGATGGTTCTTCGGTGCGTGTTTTTGACATTCATGCGGTTTCCTCCTTTAATGAGTGCGGGATGGTTTCTGTGGTACCTGGAATCCTTCTTAGATTTAATATTTTTATCGCATCATCGTTACCTGGTCTATCGTATCATAGATTTGTTTGGCAAACAACAGGATCCGAAATATGTCATGGAATTGAAATGGTTTGGGGGCTCCGCCATTCAGGTTAACCGTTGATTTCGACCAATTTTAATTGTAAACAACCGCCCTTTCGGGCGGCTGTGGGTTTAATCTTTTACTATGCTGAAGCTTCCATCTCTGTTTTTTATTCAACAAAAAACGTCACGGTGCGGGTCGCTGCATCCCATTCATAGTCCACATCCAGGGCTCTGGCCAGGTGAGCAACCGGCAGCATGGTGCGGCCCAGGCCGCCGCCGATGTCCTGAATTTCGGCCACGGCGTCCATGACCCGGGGAACACCGTTCACCAGCAGGATGTTGTTGCCGATGGTCATTTCAATTTCGATGTCGCCTTTGGTGACAAAGACTCTTCGGTTAACCGGATCCCAGGCTACTCCGTCAGCTCCTGTGGCGTCGGAGACAAAACGCACCGGCACCATGATGCGGCCCAGGCCGTCGGTTGTCGGCTGGATATAGGGTGCCACGTCGGATTGCACCAGCTGTCCGTCCAGCCGGTAACCCAGCTGTCCCACAGTGAAGGAGGCTTCCACCGGTTCAGGTTCCGGCTCAGGCTCCGGTTCTTCACTCACCGCAACAACAAAGTCAGCGGATGGGTCGCGGCTGTCCTTCAGGGAGACTTCCAGGGTGACTTCACCGTATTCGGTCGCTTCAAAATAGAGCGGCATGGTGATAAGGGCCGGTTCATCGGAAAAACCCTGGCTTCGGAAAGTCACTTCCAGCAGTTCTGCATTCACACGGCGCACATCCCGTAATTCCACTTCATGGTCGCCGTCTATCTCGGCATTTCGTTCCATTCGGTCGGCGTTGAGCTGTGTACGGCTGTCAGGGAACCATTCACCGTTTTCGAGTCTTAGCTGGAATACTGTGTCCACGGAGGAAAAGGTATTAGCATGGCTTTCCTTAAACTCGATGAAAACATCGGCGTCTTCATCGATGACTTCGCCCGGCTCCGCTTCCAGCGGATCATTTCCAGGGGTGATCAGGCTGACCTCCACTTCTCCCGGGCGGCCGTCCAGCACTTCGGCGAAGGGATAGGTGCCGGCTGTCACCAGTGCGCCAAGAGGATCAATGCGCACTGAAGCGTAGGCGCCTCCTGTTACTTCAGTGTAGAGGGGGATGCGCCACCAGCCGGGATCGTCGGAATCGTCGGTGGGGTTTAAGGTGATTTGCAGGATGCTGTCCCCCAGTGTCAGTGGATTGCTGATCGAATCCGCTCCCCCTCCAACAGTGGTGTCCGACACTACCTGGTTGATGTTCAGCCATTCTGCATTCTGCAGGATCAAGCGGATCCGCTGGGGTTCACCCTGAAATTCGCCTGTACGGACTTCTTCAATATACAGCGTCGGGGCATTGGCGTCCGTGAATTCAAAATCAACCCGGACTGTGGGTATTCTATCCACTGAGTTGGTTGTAGCGGCCTGTACTGAAAAGGTAGTGAGTATCATCAGCAGGCTCACAAGAATCACAGCAGTTTTCTTCTCCCTGTTCTTTCTCATGTGATATCCTCCTTAAATTTTCCTTGTTCTCTATACAACAATCCCTATACAGTATTTATGCCCTTTTCGCGCTGGAAATAACAGCTTTCAGGAACTCAAAAGCCCGACACTCAAGGCCGGGCTTTCATCTCCGCAACACCATTAATTAAGATAATCCGGCATGAGGTAAGGGGCTTCGAACATGGTCAGGAGCAGCTGATGCTGAAGGGTTAGTTTGACCAGTTCATTGCGCTGGTTTTGAACGGCTGCATATATCTCCATGACATCCTTTTCAATGACCATACCCAGCTCAAGCTGTGTTGCCAGGACCCTGGCCTGTTCTTCCAGTGTTTTCAGCTGGCTTTGGGCGATCTGGTACTGGTTTTCTGTCTGCCGGATGGTCTGGTACCGGTTCTGCAGAGATTCTCCCAGACGGCTTTTCAAAGCGCTCAGGTTGACTTTTTCACTTTCCAGGGTTAACCGTCTGACTTCGTAGGGTTCTTCCATGCCGGTGTAGATAAAGAGCTGCAGGTTCCGCTCTGCCCGTTCTATCTGACGTTCCTGGAGCCTGACATACGGGTCCACACTGCTCTTGCGGCTGACATGGGTGGCCAGGTTCACCTCCGGCATGACCTCAAAGGCAGTGGGGAGCGCTTCCACACGGTAGCCGTGGATGTCGCTGATCCCGGTCATGACGGCCAGCTGTTCATATGCGTTGGTCCTGGACCGCATCACGCTGTCTATTTGGGCTTTGAACTGAACCAGCTCTTCCTCTGTCGCACTCAGGGCCACCTGGCTGATCAGCCCCTGCTGTTCTCTTAATTGCTGCAATTGAAAATTCAGCTCATTTGTTTCAAGCATGGCTTCCATAAACACCAGGTTGTTTTCCAGGTTGATGATGTCGTGGAAAATGCTTTTTACCGTGAAAGCGATGCGCTCTTCTTCGATCTCCGCCTGCATTTTGCTGATTTCCAGATTAATTTCGGTTTGAATCAGACCCAATAGTGCCTGTTTGTTCTGAATGTCCTGCAGGAATCCCCTGTCACTGATGGGCCGGGTGTTCAGGAAGGCTTCCTCGCTGCGTTCCCGCTGTTCTTCCAGCTGGCGGACCGTGATCAGCCGGTTTTCCAGGCTGTAGCTGTTGCGGATGGCCCGGTTCACGGCTTCTTCATAGGGCAGGACTGTCCGCTCGTCGTCAATGGTTTCCTGGTCAGCGGCTTCCTGGTCGATGTCGATGTCGATTGCCTGGGCTGTGATGGTCACCTGTCGTGCAGATTCATTCCAGTCCACCTGGTACCCCAGCAGCTCGCTGATGAAACGCAGGGGCACCATGGTTCTTCCCTCCGAAATATAGGGTGAAGGCTCGATGAGCATCAATCCTTCTGGCGTTTGCACTGTACCTTCGTCCAGGGACATACTTAACACCTGCTGATTCCTGTTGATCAAAATGGTTCGGGACGCTTCGACCCACTGGACTTCAGCACCGAGAGCCCGGAACACTTCATTCATTTGGAGCATCACGCGGCCATCCAGGATTTCTGCCTGGGTTTCCGGAGGCAGCGCAACACCCGCTACATCAATACTAATATCCGAAGCCCACACGGGAGTAAAAAACCCAAGGACCATCATCACAGTCAACAGGGGGATCATTTGCTTAATGTTTGAGCGAATGTTCATCAATTGGATCATCTGCACCTCTCCTGACTTAGTCCAGTTCGAGCAAAACATCCAGCTCGACAACGCGAGTGCTTTGCGTATAGTCGTTGTTAAGAATCGTGACGTACAGCTTCATTCTTTCGGAGTCTTCCGGGATTAAGGGGATTACCAGGTAGCCGTCAACAACATCATCCCTGCGGACATCGCTGTACCAGGTGGTATCCCGATAAGCTGCGGAGATGTCTTTTGCAAAATACTCGACTCCATCGACAATGGCTTTTGTTTCTGCCTGCACAATTTGCAATGGGGAGGATCCAGTGTTTTCCATTTCAATGAAAATGCGTGTTCCAGAAAGTCGTGTATAATACGGATCGTATTCCTCGTCTGGCAGCATAACCTCGACAATACTTATTTCCATGTCGCGTAAGCGCTGAGTAACCGGAAGCCTTCGGTAGTTGCCGCTTGGCTGGGTGGTTTCCTCTTCTTCCGGTTCTTCCTCCTCCGGTTCTTCCACCTCCGGCTCTTCCGGTTCAATGACTACCGGTTCAGGAGAGGTAATGAAGATGCTCCGGGTGGCTTCATTCCACAACACGTCGGCACCCAGCTGTTCCGCCACGAAACGGGCGGGCACATAGCTTCTGCCTTCGTAGACCAGTACGGTCTGCCCTTCGGGCAGTGGGGCATATTCGCCGTCGAAGAAAAACTGGAATCCGGGGCGCAGGAAGGCGCTGATGGTGTCTGTGGCAGCCGAGATCGGGCTCAGGGACAGGGTAAGCATGATGCCCAGCACCAGCCCCATGATGAGGTATCGTTTGTTCTGTTTGTTCATTTCTTTCACTCCTTTTGTGTGTTTTATTGAATGGACATTGATTCTTTATAAGTAGGCAGTTAATCCTGGATCACCAGAATGCGGTCTGCCGTGAATTCATTGCCGTCATAAATCCCGGTGGCAAAGACTTCCTGATTGGTTGCGAGATCGCGCAGGCGGATCTCCCGGCCGCTGCGGTCAATAATGAGGGTGCTGTCTGCGGCGTATACCGGGGTTTCCTGGTAAGCGCCGGAAGCGGTCATATGCCTGACAATGATCATGTTGATGGTGTCACGGACACGGACAATGCGTCCCTGGACCACCTGGGTGCCAAAGGCCGGGCTGGCTTCGATTTCCGTGACCAGGTTGCCTTCAAAATACAGGGTGGCTTCCGCCGGCAGCCTCAGGTCACGCAATTCGATTCGCTGGTTGTCTTCATACACGCGGGCTGTCTCCGCTACGATGTAGGTGCTCTCTGCCCGATTTTTATCCACAAACCTGATTTCGATATTCCGGGAGATGGTCATACTTTCGATGGTGCCTTCCACCTTTCGGACACTTTCCAGGCCCAGCGCTTCAATGCGGGTGATGCGGCCGTCTTTTTCGCCGTCAATCTGCAGGGTCACCACATCGCCTTTGTTGAGTTCTTCCAGATAGCCCCGGCTGCCGCCGATGCGCACCACCACGCTGTCGTCGATTGCATACTCCCTGATCTGACTTCCGGTGGTTTTCACCTGGATAGTGTAGGGAAGCCGCTGAAAATTAACGGCGGATTCCAGGATGCCGTCAACTTGCTGGGTCTGCACGTCAAAAGTGCCTTTCTCAATGGTCAGCGCCGTCTGGCCGTCGTACTCCACCCGGACCTGATCGCCCGTTTGCAGGCTGGAAAGGGTACGGGCAGAGCCGTCAACAAGGATGATGGTCCGGGAATCCACTTTAAAGCTTTTCCGTTCCGCTGAATCGGTCAGCGATTCAAAAATGACGGCGTAATAATCCAGCAGGTCTACGATTTGAACCACTTTTCCATAATAGTAGGCGCGTCGGGGATTGATGTCAATGCGGATCAGTTCGTTTTGATCATCAAACGTAAATTCCGCTTTCTGGCCCTGTCTGAGGTTCATGAGCTCATGGGGCAGGCTGTTGATGCGGATGATGGTGCTGCCGGTGACTTCAAGAATATCCCGCTCGTCATCATCGTCATAATCGACCACGATGATGCCTGTGTCAAGATTGACAAGCTGTATTTCGCCTGTGCGGATTCTGGACTGCCGGCCGGTTTCCGGCTGTGGTGCCGGATCGACGGGCTTTAATTCGATGATGATCTCATCGGAACCTTCCAGCACGTCATAGGACTTGTTGGACAGCGCCGCCATTTCGGCCCGGGTGATGGTCGCGCGGGGATTGAAACGGTTTTCGTTGTCTCCCGAGATGATGCGTTTCTGCACCAGCAGATTCACATAGGGCAGTGCCGCACTGCTGATGGCTTCGGTGTCAAGAAAGTTTAAGCTGATGGCTGCGCCGGCAGCCTGGCGGTTTTTATCCAGGGTGCGTCCAAAAAAGACAGCCACTTCTTCCCGGCTCGCCGGGTTCTGCAGCGGGTCCGGACTGCCTTCCCGCATAAAGGTGGACAGGTCGCCGGTGGTGATGATGGCGTTTTCCAGGGCATAGCCCACCTGTTTTTGTGCCCAGTCGGGGATTTTGGCGGTGTTCAGCATCGTCTGGTATTTACTGGAGTAATCAGTGGCGGACGTCAGCTGTCCGGTTTTCTGCAGCAGTGAGTAGAGCATGACCACTGACTCCACTTTGGTGACCGGGTTGTTGGGGAGATATACCCGCTGCCCGGTGGTCGGATGAATGGAGCCGCTGATGATTCCTTTTTCTGCCATGCGTTCAATGTGAGTGATTGCCCAGGGTGCATCATTGATGTCTGTAAACTGCACCGCAAAGACGCTCATCGTGCCGGTAAAAAAAAGAATCACTGTCATGAGCAGCGCTGCTGCCGGTTTTAACCGCATGTCATTCCCTCCTTGGTTTTACAGGCCACCCTTTTCACAGGGTGGGGCTGTTTCTATAAGACGTTGTAAGCTCTCCCTGTCTATGACGACGGATTCCGGCTGAAAATGTTTCGTTTTTAGCAACAAATGGTGTGTCGCCGGATTGTTCAACAAGGGCTTGCTTTTCAACGCCTGGTTCATCTTCATTATACGTGATGCCGGTTGCAGACACAAGGATTGTCGCTGATTTGTAACATAGGGCAGCGTTTCCCGGAGCAGTAAAAGAGCCCCGGCTGGGGCCCTTTTCTGAATGTTTAGATCGTTATATTTTTAGTTAAAGGTGGCTGTCCGTGTTTCTTCATCATAGGTGTAGTTAACGCCCATGGCTCTGGCAAACCGGGAAGCAGGCACGAAAGTCCTGTCGCCGGTGATTTCGGCACTGACGTCCAGTTCGAGAATCGCAATGCCGTTGGCGGTCAGCACCGGGCTGCCGATGGTCATTTCAAAAATCTGGCCGGCGTATTCAATACTCACGCTGCGTTCTGCTTCGTTCCAGACAGGCTTGGATCCAAAGAGATCCTCCAGGTACCTGACGGGAATCATCATGCGATCGCTCTGGATGTAGGGTGCCACATCCATTTGCATAAGCTGGCCGTTAACTGTATAGGCATTGGAGCCGATCGTGAAGGCAACGGTGTTGGTGGGTCCGACGGGGGCTACACCAACCATGAAGTAGGGCTCAATGCGGTAAACGCGCTCTGGCAGGTTGTCATGGGCGAAATTCAGATCGTCAAGCACTGAGGAGCCCTTGACATCCAGTTCAAACTCACCGTCAGGAACGGTGCGGTCCATGGTGACTTCAACGTTAAAGAATCGGATTACTGACGCTTCTTCGGAATCGGCGGTAATTTCGACTCCGAAAGTGTCATTTTCAGTGATCGCGTCACCAAGGTCGATATCGCCCTCAATGACTTCGACCTCGAAGTCTTCAAAACGAACGCTGTTTTCAAACTGTCCGACGGCGGCAAACATCAGATTCCCAATCCGCAGCGCGCCGGGGAAGTTCTCGGTGACAATAATCTCAGTTGCCGGCTGGTTTTGCAGCCCGGCCTGCAGGTAGGTGGTTTCCGCCTCCATCACTTCAACGGTGATGGCCGCAATGGCCGTTCCGATGCTCAGTTCTTCGTCAATACCGGCACCTTCAATGGTGATCATCATTTCCTGTGGTTCTTCAATGGCTGCGATGCCGGAGATGACAAACTCGAAGGTGATGTCAAAATCAAAGCGCTCCTCAGCGTCAATCCAGGTGGCGACCGGGTTGGTCGGCAGCAGGAATCGGAAACTGCTGGTATCGGTCCCTGCCTGTGCCACGTTGTTATCCTGCACCTTCACATTGGTGCCGTTGACGATTTTCACCCAAGAAGGCAGGTCAACATCAATGTAGCGGCCTTTGATCAGGGTATCCTTGACAGATTCTTGCACGCTGATGGTGGCGGTGTATCCGTCAGCCAGTCCGGTGATGAATTCGTCGTCTTCAGTGGCAGATTCCACTGTAAAGGTGGCTTCTTTATAATCCGCAATCACCAGGCCGGCGGCGTTGGAAATATCGTTCTGGCCGGTCAGGGTGACCGCCACTTCGCCGAAGGAGGCGGTTCTGCCTGCCTGGATGAAAGGTTTAATCGTGATGCTGCCAGGCATCGTGGTACCTTCAAAGGCAACGAATGAGACGGTCATGTCGCGGTTGCTGTTGCTCAGGACAACCGTCAGGGCTGACTCTGCGTCTGTTTCGTCATACAGGAAACCATCCAGCGTCACATTCGCCGGTGTTTCATGGGCCGGGTTCCATTCAAAACCAACGGGAAGCCGCAGTCTGAATTCCTGGAGGCCGGTGACGGTCCCTTTGACGGTTTCTTCAATAATAATGGATCCAACCTCAGCGAAATCGCCCACATAGAGGTTATCCTGTGTCACCAGGGTAACGGTCTGGCCGACCTCTGCAATGGCAAAGGTATGGCTGTCCCCGGACAGCGCGCTGTCACGCCGGTCGATAGTGACTTTCTGTTCACCCAGGGCGTCATTCAGCTTCACGTTCATTTCCACTGTCAGGAAGGCTCCCGATTCGAGGGTTGCCTGAATTTGGAGCGTCTGGGGATCCAGCAGGGTCTCGTTGTTCAGGGTGCTTCCGGCGCTGACATTGATATTCAGCTCCGACAGAATCCATTCCGCCGTATCCGGCAGCACCAGGCGGAAGGTTTCGTTCTGGCCGCTGAAGCTGCTGTCCCGGTCTTCAATGCGCAGGATCGGTGTATTGGCCAGTTCTGACAGGTCGGCATTTCTGGCGACCGTTAAAACCCGGTCCATGGTGTTGGTGCTTGTGGCTGATGCCATCATGGGAATAAAGGACAACATCATCACGATGGACAACAGTAATGCCATTTTTTTTCTCATTGGGTCAAGACCTCCTTATTGAATACATACCACACTGCCGCTTGGTTGCAAGCGGTTGCATCTCAAATACTATCCCGTTGCTTGCTCTTTAGATTGATCAAATTCTCTTTCGGTGACCGATTCCTTTCACTCCTTTCAATCATCCATATTGAAACTATCGTTACCCTATATACATATCCTATATCACTTCCTCTAAACAGTGGCAGGCATCCGAGTGGCAATCCTGGAACAGTTGAAGAGGAAAAGAAAAGAGCCCCGGAGGGCTCCTTTCATAACTTCAGTTGTGTGTTGATCCTAGTTGAATGTAGCTGTTTGTGTAGCTTGATCCCAAGTATATGGGATTCCCATTGCGCGGGCGAATCTGGAAGCAGGTACGAAAGTTCTGCTGTCAACGATCATGGCTTCTGCATCCATTTCCATGAACGGAGCGCCATTAACTCTCATTACGTTGCTGCCGATTGCCATTTCAAATACTTTGCCTTCATACATAACGGTTACGGTTCTGGAAGTCGGGTTCCATACTGGCTGCATTCCGAACAACTCTTCCAGGTAACGAACGGGGATCATGGTGCGGTCGTTCATGATGAAAGGAGCTACTTCCATCACTTTCATTTCGCCGTCAACCATATAAGCCATTTGGCCAATGGTGAAAGCGACTTGTACTGCATCCATATCAACCAAGGTGGGGTCAACAGGAGTTCCGACTGTGAAATAATCGAATCGGGCTACGCGGCCTGCGAAATCCCAATCGCTTCTTGCCGGTTTAGCGTCGCCTTCATAGTCAATCAAAGCGTCTCCGCCGATATCCAGTCGGAAGTTGCCCATTGGAACGGTTCTGTCAAGAGTCATTTCGATGTTGTACAAACGGATCACCGCTGCTTCTTGGTCAGAAGCTACATCGATTTCGATTACGATGGAATCATCGTCATCGCCAATTTCTACGTCGTCAATTTCCAGGTCGCCTTCCAGGATTTCGTAATCCACGTTGTCAAAACGCATGCTGCCAGCAAACTGGTCTAAGACGGAGATGACGATATCTGCGTTGTCCATGATGGCGCCTACATAGTTCTCGGTGATGATAATTTCAGGAGCTGCTTGGCGCTGCAGGCCGATGCTGAACAATTCTTCCAGTTCGCCAACTTCAACGGTGACAGGAGCCAATACGTCTGCCACTTTAATGGTGGTTTCTTCAATGCCTGCGCCGTTGATGGTCATTTCAAGGTCTTTGGAGGTTTCGCCCATGGGCACAAAGGTACCTTCGGCAACCAGTACGAATGTGAATTCATACTCATCTTCGGTTCCGGATTCTACATAAAACTCGAAGGTTCTGTTGTTGACTCTTTGAAGAACATCGTCAGTTCCTTCTTCAACAATCGCGATGCCGGCTGGCACTTCGAACTCGATCCATCTGCCGGTGGCAAGGGAGTATTCCAGATCGGTTTCGATTTCGATGACCACTTCGTAGTCGTCATCATAACGGCCTGCATACATTTCAATCACTTCATCAACATCAACGCTGATGCCGTAGTCAACATATTCAGCAATCGTCAGATTGCTGGCATTGCTGATTTGGCCTTCGAGACCGGTAAGGGTCACGTCGATATCGCCGAATCGTGCGGCACGCTTCACAGTGATCACTGTGTCAATTACCACAGTGCCTCTGGTGCCGGAAAGGTCTTCGTTAGCGAACCGAACAATCAGGTCACGCCCGCTGTTGGGGAGTGTCAGGTCGCCGATCATAACAACGCCATCATCATCACCGACAGCTGCGATGTCAAACAGTACCCAGCCCCAATCGTCATCTTCATCGTCCCAAGCTCTTACTTCGAATTCGGTAACGATAAGTTGATCGAAGCTAATCCCGGTGCTGATCAGGTCTTCATCATCTTCATAAGATCCCCACTCAACATCTCTCGGGAGACGCAGTCTGAATTCTTGTGTTTCTGCATTCAATGCACTGACACTGGCTTCATCAATAAAAATGGTGCCAGTTTCCCATGTGCCGCGGCCGACTGTTTCATCACCGGTTACGGTGGCAATGGTGTCGCCCTCAGCTACGACTGCAAAGGTGTAGGTGCCTCTGGTCAGAACGCTGCCCAGCGGGTCAATGGCTACACGGGCTTCACCTTCGTCAAGAACCTTGGTGACCAGCGGGATGATAATTTCAGTATCATCAAAATCCGCGCTAACAATAATGGTGTAGGAAGTTTTGGATCTCTTGGAAGCTGTAACTTCTCCATCATTGGCAAGAGCTACTGATGCCGCGAAATCATTTGCATCAACAGTTGTGCTTTCTCTGAACTCAGCGTTGGTCAGATTGAGTCTGAAAATAAATTCGCCTGTGTCAAAGTCGCTGTCTTGTTCGATATTAAGGATGGGAGCGCTGCCGCCTACGCCGCCGGTAAACAGGAAATCTTCTCCCACGGTGGGTACGCGGTTGATGGTGTTGTCACTTGCCGCAAAAGCGGTCAGCGGCACCAATGATAGGATCATAATAAGCGCCACTACTAATGCAATTCTTTTTCTCATTAATGTAATTCCTCCTTCAATCTTCATTTTTTTGTCTTACCTAAACTGCTCATATGACGTTGAGTGCTTGGTTTCGACTCCCTCCCTTCGCTACGGGTTACGAATCTTTCTCCTTCAGGGTTCCGGCGAGATCCTTCTGGTAACGTCCTCGAACCCGGTTCCAAAAGAAGGGCGAACTGCACAACCCTCCATCACACGGATGATTATATCACCCGCACAGGGGTCTGGTCAACACAAGCGCAAGATTGTAACAGGATTGTAAAATACTGTCACAGCCTCCATCTCCCATTGACTTTCTCCCTCTACTGAAATCATTATACTCTCTTGCATACGGAAATACCATTACAGACGTGTTACAAATAGGTGACAATCCTGTGTTTAGGATTCCTTCTCCAGCGCCGCCTTCACAAAATCACGGAACAAAGGATGCGGCCGGGTGGGCCGAGACTTGAACTCGGGGTGGAACTGGCCGGCCACGAACCAGGGGTGGTCTTTCAGCTCGATGATCTCCACCAGACGCTCGTCGGGTGAGATGCCGCTGATCACCAGGCCCAGCCGGGTGAGCTCTTCCCGGTACTCGTTGTTGAATTCGTAGCGGTGGCGGTGGCGCTCGTAGATCAGGTCTTCGCCGTAGGCTTCCCGGGATTTGGTGTCGGGGTGGATTTTGCAGGGGTAGAGCCCCAGGCGCATGGTGCCGCCCTTGTCGGAGATTTCCTTCTGTTCGGGCATGATGTGGATGACGGGATGGGGGCCGTCCAGGTTGAATTCGGTGCTCTGGGCGTCTTTCAGGCCGGCCACGTTGCGGGCAAATTCCACCACGGCCATCTGCATGCCCAGGCAGATGCCGAAAAAGGGCACCTTGTTTTCCCTGGCGTACCGGACGGCGGAAATTTTTCCTTCGATGCCCCGGTCGCCGAAGCCGCCGGGAATCAGGATGCCGGCGGCGTCCCCCAGGATCTCATGGGCGTTTTTGTCCGTGACCGTGGAAGCCTGCACCCACTGGAGATCGACCTTGGCCTTATGATAGATGCCGGCGTGGGTCAGGGCTTCCGCCACGGAGAGATAGGCGTCCAGCAGCTCAATGTATTTGCCGACGACGGCAATCTTCACCCTTCGTTCCGGGTTCTTGTCCCGTTCCACGATGGTTTTCCATTCGTCCAGATCGGCGGGGCCGGCGACGAGGCCCAGCGTGTCCACCACGATCTGGTCCAGGCCTTCGGCCTGCAGAATGAGGGGGACTTCGTAGATGCTGTCGGCGTCAATGTTTTCCACCACATGTTGGGGGTCCAGGTTGCAGAACAGGGCGATTTTATCCTTCATGTCCCGGGAAAGGTGGCGTTCCGTGCGGCACACCACCACGTCGGGCTGGATGCCGATGGAGCGCAGCTCTTTCACGCTGTGCTGGGTGGGCTTGGACTTCAGCTCGCCGGCCTTGCCCAGGTAGGGCACCAGCGTCACATGAATGTACATGACATTGTCCCGGCCCACTTCGTGCTTCACCTGCCGGATGGCTTCCAGGAAGGGGAGTGATTCGATGTCGCCCACGGTGCCGCCCACTTCGGTGATGACCACGTCGTAGTTGGCGTCTTTGCCCAGGCGATAGACGCGGTCCTTGATTTCGTTGGTGATGTGGGGGATCACCTGCACCGTGCCGCCCAGGTAGTCGCCCTTGCGCTCCTTGGAGATGACGGAGTGGTAGATCTTGCCGGAGGTGACGGAGCTGTATTTCGTCAGGTTCAGGTCGACGAAGCGCTCGTAGTGGCCAAGGTCCAGGTCGGTTTCGGCGCCGTCGTCGGTGACGAACACTTCCCCGTGCTGGTAGGGGCTCATGGTGCCGGGATCGATGTTTATGTAGGGATCGAATTTCTGCATGGTGACTCTGAGGCCGCGGCTTTTCAGCAGCTGGCCCAGGGAGGCGGCGGTAATGCCCTTGCCCAGGGAGGATACGACGCCGCCGGTGATGAAGACGTATTTGGTCATGGATAATCTCCTTTCAAAAGACAGTTGATAGTTGATAGGGAATAGTGAATAAAAAACACAGAACCAGTTATTAAAGGCTGGCAAAAAATAATCGCGAATAAACAGTAAAGATGCTGGCGGTTTGGTGGCTGCCAGCATAATGAGGTCAAAGTGCAGATTCGGTTTCGCTTCATGTTCTTTTAACTTGTCTATTTTACCAGAACGGGGCATAAAAGAAAAGGCTTCCGGAAAAATTTCCGGCAGCCTTTTCACATGTTTGTTTTTTATGGGAGAGAAGACTAAACTTCAGCGGCTTCTTCGTCTACTTCTTCAGCTTCCTCTTCAACCACTTCTTCTTCGGTTACTTCTTCTTCAACTTCTTCCACTTCCTCCGCTTCAACGGCTGCGGTGATGGTGACGGTTCTCGCAACGGCATCCCAGGCAAATTCATACCCCAGCAGGGTGCCGACAAATTTGACAGGAACCATGGTGCGGCTGCTGGCGGCATCAATCATGGGCGCGGAGTCCAGTTCCACTTCTTCGCCGTTCACCAGGGCAGTGGCACTGCCGATGGTCAGGACAATGGTGGTGTCTTCCTTGGTGTAGGTCACGGTGTTGGCGTCGCCGTCCCAGGCAACTTCCGCACCCATTTGGCGGCTGATGAAAGCCAGGGGAACCATGGTGCGGTCTTCGGAAATGAAGGGAGCCACGTCCAGGATCACTACTTCGCCGTCCACCAGGGCGGTGGTGCTGTCGATGGTCAGAAGGATCATGGCAGCAGCGGCAGCTTCCTCTTCAACTTCCTCTTCAACTGCTTCAGCTTCTTCTTCTACTTCTACTTCCTCTTCCACTTCACCTTCTACTTCACCTTCTACTTCCTCTTCAACTTCCTCTTCAACTTCCTCTTCACCTTCCACTGCTTCCTCTTCCACGTCGTCGTGTCCCGCGGCAAAGGCTGCCGATGAGCTGAAGACAAGCATCAGCGCCAACAGGATTGCTAAAACTGCTCGTTTGTTCATGTAAACCGCTCCTTTTCTGTGATGATGTGTGTATGTACCGCCAAGGGTTTGGCAGACTCACGTACCATTATACCAGATTAGGAGCGCTGAAATTTTACATTTGTATGACAAGATGTGATGTTGCGGGTCCCGGGCGTTACGGCAGCTGCACCCCCCCGTAGGGAATGGGTGTCACATTCTCATGGGAGGACCGGTGCCCCCGCAGGTAGTAGAGGGCGGTGGAAAGCTGGAGGTCCTGTTCCGGAGCCAGGAGCCACCTCATGTAAGCACTCTGCAGGCGGCGCTGGGTGGAGAAATCGAGCACGCCGTAGGGGAACACTCTCTGATCGGCCTGGAACTGCCTGACCGCATCAAAGGTGCTGGTGCCGAAAAAGCCTGAGGTGTCGGTGATCCGGTAGCCCATGTGGTCCAGCCGCTGCTGGGCGGCGGCCACGTCATCGCCCCGGCTGCCCAAGCCGGGCTTGCGGGTGATGTCCAGGGGCAGGAGATCCTCCGGGTCATTGTCCGGATGAAACCGCAGCATGTTAATGGAGGGGGCGATGCCGACCCTGTCGATGGTCGCATAATCAGGACTCACATACACGGCTTCCGTGAGCTTGAACCCGGCACCGGAGGGCAGGGTGTACAGGCGCTGGACGGAGCCTTTGCCATACGTGCTTTCGCCGACAATGATTCCCACATTTCGGTCGCGGAACGCGGCGGTGAAGATTTCAGCGGCGCTGGCGGTGTTTTCATCCACCAGGACCACAATCGTGTGGAAGGGGTCTTCCCCCAGATAGGAGGAGTAGGTGGTCATGCCGTCCCGGTACAGGATGTGGACAATGGGGCCGCGCGGAATAAACAGGCGGCTGAATTCCACGCCTTCCGTCAGGAGGCCGCCGGGATTGCCCCGCAGGTCGATGATCAGCTTGTCGATGCCGGCCGCCCGGAAGTTGTCCACGGCAAACTGGGCGTTTTCGGCGGTGTGGTCGGTGAACTGCTGCACATTCAGGTAGCCGATATCGTCATCAAAGGTCTGGGTGCGGATACTGGTGACGGTGATCTGTCGGCGGTTGATGGTGAAGGTCATGAGATCTGTCACCCCAGACCGCCGGATGACCAGTGTCACATCCGTGCCGGCGGGCCCTTTGATAAGGCGTACGGCGTCATCCACGGAGAGGCCTGCCATGCTGGTGCCGTCCACGGAAACGATCATGTCACCGGGGCGGAGGCCGGCGGCTTCGGCCGGGCTGCCGGGCATGGGCTCGGCGATGATGATGCTGCCGCGCTGTTCCATGATATAGGCGCCGATGCCTTCAAACTCGCCGTTGTATTCGTCCATGAAGGCTTTCATGGCCCAGGGGGGCAGGTAATAGCTGTTTTCGTCCAGCAGCTTTTCCAGCGATTCCACGGTAATGGTCTCCAGGCGGGCCGGGTCCAGTTCCACCACGTAATTCTCCAGAATCACCCGGCGAATCACCGCCTGGTCCGATGCGGAGATGGGTTCGGCGGCTGGGAGGGCGGAAACTGCCAGCGGCGTCAGCAGCAGGGCGATGGCCAGAAAGATCATGAGGATCGTTCGTCTGTGCCGGGGTTTGGTGCGGTTGTTCATGGCGTTCACATCCTTTGTTTAAGTAACCGGGATTATCATGACAGTATACTGGTTTATGTAACGCAATGTCGAATTCTATCTCCCTTATCTTACCATATAATACATACGCATGGACAGATGAAAAAGTTTCAGGCCGGCTGATAAATGGCGACAGGCTGTTCCCTGTTTTCTGATGCCTGACGGAGGCAGAAAAATACCAGGAGGCTGCATACGCATCCTCCTGGCTTTCTATTCAAGTGGTTTGATTGTAAGTTCAGCTTCATCTTTCCCGCTGATGGTGGCGGCATTTTTCAAAGACCTACTAATTATTCTTCGAAACTTCTGGTGGGCAACGCTGGCTGTCTATTCGATTTTGGCACACATGCTTACCGTTCGTTTTTAAAGAGAGTGGTGACGGAGCTGTCTATCACTTTTTTCCGGAACCCGAATGCCAGTCCGGAGAGAGAGACTCCCAGGCCGCTGAGGATCATGGCCAGCGGGCTGGCTTCACCGGTTTGCGGAAGTACCGGAGGGGCTAGCGGAATGGTTTCATCCAGAACGATGGTCATTTGCGGTGCCGGCTCGACACTCACCATTTCGGGTGCGACCACCGTTGGTGCTGACAGCGGAGGTGACGGCTGTGTTGTTGTCGTGATATTGCTTCCGCTGCTGCCCCCACCGCCATTGCTGCCGCCGCCGTTGCTGCCGCTGTTACCACCATTACCGCCGTTGCCACCACCATTGAAGGGGTGTAGAAATGCCATACTTCTGCATTCAGAGGTTCGCCCGGCTCATAGATGCCTGACCCGGTTCCACTTCATTTGTGTTTTCATAATAGCCACCCGTTGTGACAGCAAGCGGACGAGCGCGTGACAGCTCTGTGACATTTTTGCCTCTTACTCCTTGCTTTGCCGATATTCTTGAAATGTGAACACGACAGGACATAGGTCGTAATTTATTTTTAAATCAGAAACATCTGTTTCATTTGGCGCTGCCGCCTTTTGTGCACAAAAAAGAAAAACCTGAAGGTTATTTCCAACCTTCAGGTTCTCAATTCTTTTCTTTTCGATCATGACTGTTTTTTGTCACTATGGGTGCTTTGTCATCGTTGATCCAGCAGGCCGGGGGTCGCTTCAATTCATTTTGAGATCATGGTATCTCCGGTGCCAGATCACTCTTCCGATCACTCCGATGACCGATTACTTGAATAGGGTGGTGACTGAATCGTCTTTGCCTTTCTTCCTAAACTTCATGGCCAGTCCCGAGAGAGATACGCCCAGGCCGCTGAGGATTGTTGCCAGCACACCGGCATCGCCGGTTTGCGGCAGTACCGGAGGGGCTGCCAGGGGTGCTTCGTCCAGTACGGGTGCTTCGATGATCGGAGGTGCTGCCGGTACTTCCGGCAGAACGACTTCCAGAATCTCTTCTACAAACTCCGGAACATTCTCTCTGGGTACGGCAGGAGTTCTTGAAGAGGTTCTACCGCCTGATGTTGGCGGAGGAGTTTCAATAATAATTTCATTCCAGACTGCATAAAGTGTTGTATTTGCCGTGATGATGAAGGTATCTCCCGCTTTATATGCAGTGCCTTCACCATCTGACTTCGTATTCCAGCCTGCGAATGTGAAGCCGGTTTTCGCCAGGTTGCTATTGCCAAGAACCGTAACAGTTGCATCGACGGCATATGGACTGTTTAGATCTATGGGTGCTGTTCCGCTTGTGTTGCCGTTGCCGTCATAAGTGACCGTATAGGTTGTTGGATCAGGTCCTCCGCCGCCGTTTTGATCTTCATTCCACACTGCATAGAGGGTGACATTATTGGCGGGCATTGCGAAGGTGGCTCCCGCTGCATAGTTTGTTCCATTGCCGTCTACCTGTGTATTCCACCCTGCAAAGGTGTATCCTGTTTTCACAAGGCTGCCGGGATTACCCAAAACGGTGACTGTATCCTCAGCCTCGTAGTCATTACTGTCTGTGGGAACTGTTCCTCCGGTATTGGTGTTGCCGTTGTAGTTTACTGTATAGGTTTGATTCTGGGTCCACTTAGCGTATAAGGTGACGTTATTTGACGGCATTGCAAAGGTGTCTCCTGCTGCATAGTTTGTTCCATTGCCGTCTGCCTGTGTATTCCACCCTGCAAAGGTGTATCCTGTTTTCACAAGGCTGCCGGGATTACCCAAAACGGTGACTGTATCCTCAGCCTCGTAGTCATTACTGTCTGTGGGAACTGTTCCTCCGGTATTGGTGTTGCCGTTGTAGTTTACTGTATAGGTTTGATTCTGGGTCCACTTAGCGTATAAGGTGACGTTATTTGACGGCATTGCAAAGGTGTCTCCTGCTGCATAGTTTGTTCCATTGCCGTCTGCCTGTGTATTCCACCCTGCAAAGGTGTATCCCGTCTTAAGCAGATCTCCTGAGTTCCCCAGCACGGTCACTGTTTCATCTGCTTCGTATGGGCTGTTGGAATCCACAGGGGCTGTGCCGCTGTCGTTGCCATTCCCGTCATATATGACTGTGTATGTCGGTACAGGTGCACCATCATTCTCAACAGTGAAGGTTTTAGAGTGGTTGTCACCAGCGGTTCCAAGCGCCTCTACTTTGTACTGTGTTCCCTGGTTGATGCTGTCGTATCCAGTTTCTCCGTTATTTGTAACACTATTCCATAAGTTTACTCTACTGTCCACTGCTTCGATATTCACCGTTCCTGTTCCAAGAATTGTTTTGCTTCCTGAAACTTGGCTTACCCTAAGTGTGTATTCACCCGTTAAGCCATTAAAATTCACATAAACATCCTGCTTATTAATAAAGCTGTTGATCTGCTGACCTCCAGGATTAGTCAAATGAATGGTTTCTGCAGCCACCGTTGTCAAGACACCACTAAACACCAATAAAAACACCAGTAAAATGGCCAGCCCTGTTCTCATATTCCTCATTTTCCGTTTCTGTATTCTCATCAATCCTCACTCCTTTTCTGAAAATAATTCCTGCGTTCTTGATTTTCTTTTTCCTGCGTTCTTCTGGAGGCAGGTGCTCTATTTTCAGCCGCGTTTTTCTGGATGGGACGTGGTTACCCATTGGTCTCTCTGTTTCCTGTCGGCGTTCGTTTCCCTGTCGGCGTCCTTCATTGATAAGTTCACAATAATCACTGGTTTCCTCTACTCTTCCTAAGCTCCGGTGGCGCCTGTGTGCCCAGGCGGGTCATCCACCTCCTTCTCTTTCTTCCAGCTTCTGAAGCGCTCTTCTTTTTCTATAGTGGGTGCTTCTGACTGCCCTATGGCTGATTCGATCAGGAACATCAGTTCCAGTGTGCTGCGGAAATTAATGACTTCGCCGGTGTCGAGCCGCTGGATGCTTCCCTGCCAGCTGTGGTGCTGCTGGTAGCGGATATTGATCAGGAACTCGCTGCCGCCGAGGATATGCAATTCATTGGATGACACTTTTTCATTCATCGGGTTTTCTCCTTTCAGGGAAGCGGGGGGATGCCCCTTCACCCGTTATCGATGGTTTCTTGATTCGATTATACCCCCGGGCTGTGACATTCTGAGAACATATCTGTGACAAGCCTGTGACATTTCCTATTATTTCATTTTTTTCAAATCAGGTAAAAGAAGGGGCTCTCTGTCTGGAGCGTTTTCCCTGATTGGATATGCCCGGATCCTGGTTAATCCACCTCTCAGGACGGTGCGGCGGCTTAGCGTTTTTTCCCGCGTTTGATGAAAAATCCTTCACCAACAGGCTCCGGCCATGCTGCAATGCGGGTGTCTGCGAGTCGGGCCTTTGACGGCCCTTTCTGACATTTTTTGATGAATTTTTCCAGGGCTCGCTGCCTGGTTCCTGCGGCCACGATGAGCACTTTTCCCTTTGCTCTTTTTTCACAGTACCCCCGGATGTTCATCTTGTCTGCCTGCTTCTTGACCCATTTTCGGTACCCGGTCCCTTTGAGTTTTCCGGTGACATGCAGTTTTACGGCACCCAGCGAAACGGGTTCCGCTTCACGAGGGAACTTCATGTGGTGCAACGCTCTTTGGATGGTGTGGTCCACGATGCATGCGGCCACATTTCTTGACGGGCCGTGAACCGGATAATGATGTCCCCCAATTCCTGGCCGGGTGGTGATCCCGGCGATCACATAGGCACCCTCTTCAGCTTTTTGGCCGTGATCCGCTGTGATGATGTCCACCCCGGCGATGTCCAGGCCCGGGATCGATTGAACGGCTTTTTCGGCCACTTCCCTGTAGGTCGCATGGACTCTTTCGGTAATTTCCGCCGGGTCTGCACCGGCGGAGAAATCGGTCGTCCAGTCGATCATCACGCGTTCGTTTAGCGGTGGGATGCTGCTCAACGCATATCCTTGTTGTTTGATGATGGCTGCCCGTTGCTCATCCAGGTTAATCAGATTTCTGCCCAGATAGGGATTCTGGCGTCTACTCTCATTTTTCTGGGCGATCAGGGCTTCGATAGTGTCTTGTCCATTTCCCACCACATGTGGGGGGATTTTCAGGACAACCCCGACACACCTTCCGCCAACCACCAGGTACTGCGCCTCCATGCCGTCAGTGAACTGTTCCTCTACCCGGATGCGTCCTGCGGCAGCGCTTCTGGCGTTCTCCCAGGCGGCTGAAAATTCTTTTTCATCGGTGATGCCCCCCGTGATCCCACTGCCGCTCTTCCCGTCCACTGGCTTTACCACTGCCGTGGGCAGTGTCATGGCATAGTGGAGGGCTTCCAGTTTTTCGCTTTGCGGAAAGCTTTGCCCGTTCACCACAGGGAGCCCCGCTTCCTTTAGAAGGTTTCTGGTCATCTGCTCGTCCTTCCCGAGCCGATAGCCCACCAGGGACGTATACGTTGATTCCGTTTCCCGGAAATAAACCGTTTCTGTGCCGATCGCCACTTTTAAATACTTGTCGATGACCGTGCCTTCATGGCCTCTTTGACGGAACCCGTCTTTCAGCAGATTGATGGTGGAAAACGTTTCTTCGGCATACTCGTTGGCCGGCTCATCCGGACGAACCAGTTCATTGTATTGCTGCATGCTTTTCAGGATGTCGGATTCTGGTGCTGCTTGTGCAGTCTGCGCTTCTCCGCAAGGGGCATTGGCCGCCACCAGGTAATGCGCTGATCCCTCATGCTTCACACACAGCTCCGTCTTCCTTTCCGCCGCCAGACGGCCCCCGTTGAATGCCGGGTATGTTTCCTGATTGAGCAATGTGGAGACTTCCTCCTCGTTCGCGCCCCTCACGGAATACCCGGTTCTTCGGTTGTCCGTCAGGATCGGGTACATCCTGAGTTCTTCCTTCCACCGGCCCGGCGCTTCGGTGACATGCAGCTGAACAACCAGGCTGTAGGGAGGTGCCTGCGTCTTCTGATATCTTCCCGCTGAATTAAACACAAAATTCCCGGCGGAATAGACAATGACCGACGCGCCCAACACTTGAACGTGGTTGAGCATATGCGTTCCATGGCCGATGACATAATCGGCACCGGATTGTATGGCGCTCCTGCAGAGATCCTGGATGCGTTCAGAGGTTGAGGCCCACTGATAATTCATGCCCTGCCAGTGGGGATACAGCACAATCAATCCCTGCGGGTCCTTCATTTTGATGCTCTCAATCTGACGCATCATTTCTCGAACATCCAAAGCGCAGATCCCCGGTTTTGCTGCTTCTGCAAAAAACTGATACTTTTCCCGATAGCGCTTGCCCGCTCTCATGCCAGCCAGCACATACAGATTGCGCTTTTCCTGTTCCCCCTCGAGAGTGATCGTTAACGGCGCCATTGCTTCTGTAACATTGTTCCCGGCACCGATGGGCTCGATGCCATGTTGCATCAACAGCTCTCTGGTCTGCATCATGGTCCGGGGACCAAAATCCATCGTGTGATTGTTGGCCAGGCTGGCTGCCGTGACGCCTGCCTGTTTGAGCGCCTGGACTGTTCTGCCGGGATCATCCCATTTCAGGTATGGTTTGTCTTCATGAAAGGGTTGCGGGTCTCTTGCCAGCACCGTTTCAAGATTGACAATCACATGATCACTTTTCTCCAGCAGTGGGTTAACCGCTTCAAAAAAAGAGTCCGGGGCTGTTTCCAGCCGTTCTCTGATGGCTTCCTTGTTGGGCCTGTTGAGATACCAGTCGCCTAAACTTGTATCCCCGACAAAGGTTATCACAAAATGTTTTCCCATCCCGATCTCTCCCTGTTCTCCGATTGTATTCGACTTCCACCTGTCTTCAATGCTCCGCAAACGTGCTTTTCGCAAAATCCACTCAGAAGTGGACATCCTCGCGAAACGAAAATGTCCCCATCCGGTTTTTGATCCTCACAGCAATCACAAAGCCCGTCACTGAATACGTAAATTCTTCCTGATCATGGAGGAAGGGACGCATGTGCATCCCTTCAAAAATGGTGGTTGGCCACAGATGTAGCTACGCGAATGACGTGCATAGCCGATTGTGCCACTCTATGTTCACTCCATAAACAACGTGGTGACAGATTTGCCCCGGGGCTTTGCCCTGCTCCGCAGCAGCACCCCTGAGAGGGAAATCCCCAGACCGGAAATAATCATGGTCAGTGGATTGGGATCGCCTGTCTGCGGCAGTTCCGGTATGCCCACGGGCACCTCTTCGTCAATTTCAATGGTGTCTATTGGTGGGAATTCTTCATCGACAGTGATCAGTTCGCCGTTGTCTTCAATGCCATTTTCTTCACCGTCTCCGTCCCCGTTATCACCGTTATCGTTGTCATCATCATCGTCATCATCATCGTCATCATCATCGTCGTCATCATCGTCATCATCATCGTCGTCATCATCGTCGTCATCATCGTCGTCATCTTCGTCATCTTCATCTTCATCTTCATCTTCGTCATCTTCATCTTCATCTTCGTCATCTTCATCTTCATCTTCATCTTCATCTTCATCTTCGTCATCTTCATCTTCATCTTCATCTTCATCTTCGTCTTCGTCATCATCATCGTCGTCATCGTCGCCAAACTCTTCACACAGCTTGTTGCTGATGGTCAGGATCATGTTTCCCTTGATTTCGCCTTCATACTCAAAGATGACCGTTGCAGAAACGGCGGTTCCTTCTTCATTAATAATGATGTCAAAGTGCATGGCTCCGCTGCCCTGTCCTTGGAAATGTCCTGTCTGCTCTACTATTTTTTCATTGCCTTCCCCATCTACATAAACGACCGTGATGGTTCCGGATACCAGGTTCATCGGTCCACCCGGCGTCAGAATCCAATGCCATCCGTTGTAATCTTCTCCGTCAACGTAGGCGTTTTCACTGCCCTGACCTCCCCAGTCCAAATTACCTGATTGAGCGGCTTCCACTTTTACTGATTCCGACTGACCATCTTCGTCCTCCAATGGTTCGAAGTAAGGATGCTGCGGCGGAAGGTTGCCCGCTGCCTGGTCCGGCGGATGGGAATAACTCACGGCAGGCATGGCCATCCGAGAAAGAATCAATGAGCTGACCATGGTGGCGGCGACGGTTTTTTTCACCAGTCTGCGTTTCCGCTCCTGGTTCTGCTCCCAGATCCGCCGCTGCCGGCTCAACCCGTTTGGAAATTGTCGGTTCATGATTCACACTCCTCTCTTTAAACACGGTCCCTTGCGTTGCGTTTAAAGAAAGGTCGGTTGCACTACTCGCTCCCCGTGTTTCAAGTGCCCATGCTGGAAACACGGTTCATTGCTTCCTTTCTAAAGGTCATGTCTCCGTGAATTGATGCATTCCCGATTCTTCCACGGAATAGGTGCCCTCAACTCCGATTAAATCTCCTAAATTGGCGTTCTTCTGTCGTTATGGTTTCGGCTTCTTCCCATTTCCTATGTAGCTTCGGCATTTTTCTGATCAGGGGCGCCGTCCACTCCCGTTTCTGTTTTCCAGTTTCTGAAGCGTTCTTTTTTCTGTCCTGTGGATGATTCTGCCTGATCCACGGCGGTTTCAATCAGATGGTGAAGTTCCATGGTATTACGGAAGTTAATCGTTTCGCCGGTATCAAGTCGCTGGACACTGCCCTGCCAGCTGTTGTTCTGACGATACCGGATATTGACCAGGAACTGGCTGCCACCTGGGATTTGCTGTTGACTGGACTCCTGATTTTTGTTCATCGGGTTCTCTCCTTTCAGAGACACACGGGTATTTCCCTTCACCCGTTAATCATTTTGTTGATTTGATTATACCCCAAGAATATCACAGTAGCATCACAAATTTCTAACAAAATTTTGGCAATTTTGTGACGTTTATAGAGTAGAAAACTGATTTCAATGGGTGACCTTAACGGGTCGCCCATTTACTTT